>JBDTSD010000045.1:0-29066 GCA_039931355.1 Ginsengibacter sp. | reverse complement strand
TTATCTTTGCCGAACATGCCATCCATCAAGCAGCTATTTTATTCCGGTACCAGCGGACTGGATCTTCCCGTTCCAACGGCTCAATATCCGCCCGAGTTCCAGGGCAAGACTAGGTTGCAGTATTATGCGTCGTTGTTTAGCAGCCTCGAGATAAACAGCATCTTTTATAAACTTCCCAGGAGCTCCACGGTGGTTAACTGGGCGGCAACTGTTCCCGCTGATTTCCGGTTTACATTTAAAGTTTCCAAAACAATAACGCATGTCAAGGGGTTGCAGTTTGCCGAAAAAGATGTTCATGCCTTTATGAAGGTCGTGGAAAATATTGGTGACAAGAAAGGATGCTTGCTGGTACAGTTTCCTCCATCATTAAAGATCGAAAAGCTGGACCAGTTGCAAAGACTTTTGGAAACTCTGGGTGAAGCTACCTTCAAGAGTGATTGGAAGGTTGCTATCGAATTCCGCGACCAATCATGGTACGAACGTGAAGTGCATGAATTGCTGGAGGAGTATAATGCAGCGATTGTTATACAGGATATATCTAAATCGGCCACGCCATTGTCGTTTGTAAAAGGTGATTTTATTTACCTGCGTTTTCATGGGCCCGAACCCAGGTACCGGGGTGATTACAGTGATGAATTTTTAAAACAATATGCCGGGTATATCAACACCTGGATAAGCGAAAAAAAAACTGTGTATGCTTACTTTAATAATACGGTTGGCGCTGCAGTTGAAAACCTGCAGACTTTAAATAAGTATGTGCAATCATAAATAGGTAGCCAAATTTCCTTAGCCCGCACCAAAGATGATCAAAGATATAAAGACGAGGAAATGTACGTCAGACCTGCATTGGCAATGCGCTTGTGTGTGTCCTGCGAAGCTGCCTGCTGCTGGTGCCGGCGTCCGCGCCAGTTCGGGCAGAATTCATCGTTCAGCATTTGTACATACCTTCATCTAAAGGTTCGATGTTGGGGCTAACGTTCGGGCTGAACAATATAAACGCTAGCACAGCAGCAAGCCTTCTCGTATAGCCAATACTAAAAAGACAGAACCGTGAACAACAAGAATATATTAATATCAGGAGCTGGAATTGCAGGTGTAGCACTTGCTTTTTGGCTAAAAAAATTTGGATTTAACCCGACAATAATTGAGGTGTCGCCCACATTACGTGAAGGTGGGTATGCAATTGATTTTATGGGCGCTGGGTTTGATGTTGCCGAAAAAATGAACATTATACCTGCTTTAGAAAAGGCTGACCTTAATATTTCTCATATTGCATTTGTTGACAAAGACAATAATGAAAAAGGCAGGATGAACTATAAAAAAATTAAGAAAGTACTTAACAATAGAGCCTTTACATTACTTCGTAGTGACTTAGCAAAATCTATTTATAAAAGTCTTGACGAAGAAACCGAAATCATTTTTGGCGACACCATAAAGGAAATTAAACAAGATGACGAAAAAGTAATTGTAACATTTAAAAGTGGCTTAACCCGTTCGTTTGACTTACTTGTTGGTGCAGACGGATTGCATTCAAATGTTAGGAATTTAATTTTTGGAAATGAATCTCAATTTGAAAAATATTACGGCTATTACACTTCCTCTTTTACAATAGATAATTTTTCTACTGAAGGCAGGGCATTTTCAATGTTTAATGTGCCCAACAAACAAGTGGCTGTTTATTCCATTAATAAAGAAAAAACAGCAACATTTTTCATTTTTACATCGCCAGAAAAATTGAATTATGAATATCACGATATTGATAAGCAAAAGCAAATTCTGAAAAATGAGTTTATGAATAGTGGTTGGAAATGTCCCGAATTGCTTTCAAGAATTGACACGACTTCGGATTTTTATTTTGATTCAATAAGTCAAATAAAAATGGAACACTGGAGTAAAGGAAGAGTTTCTTTGGTAGGAGATGCCTGCGATTGTCCATCATTATTATCAGGAAAAGGTTCGACACTTGCAATGGTTGGTGCTTATATTCTTGCAGGAGAATTAAAGCTTGCGAAAGGAAACTACAATACAGCATACAAAGAATATGAAAAAATACTAAAACCATTTATGGAGAAGAAACAAAAATCTGCACAGTCATTTGCAAAATCATTTGTTCCAAAAAGCAATTTCGGTATTTGGTCAAGGAACCAGGCGTTCAAATTAATGTCTATTCCAGTTTTTACAAATATTTTATTCAATCAGTTTAAGGACAAAGGATTGAATTTAAAAGAATATTGACGAGAAGTACGAGCTGTTAATTTTCAGGCCCGCGTGGGAGTTCGGCTCATCCACCCGTGAGAGCCGCCTTCTGGTCTCTCCAAAGGAGTCCTTCGGACCGGCCAATAGCGAAACCATTATAAAGTATCGAACCAAAAAACCTACTCCTAACCAGTTGTTAAAATAAATCAGGGGCTTTACTTTGCTCACCGTTTCAAAGTCTTTTATTTCATCAAAAACGTATCTTTAGCTATACTTTTATAAACACTTATTATGATAAAAAACCTGCTAATCATTTGTACTATTGCTGGTACACTCCTTACACAATCCTGTAAAAAGAAAGACGGAATGGGTTCAGTTACTCCACCGGTCGACTCTGTTGCCACCCCATCAAAGCTTGATCTTTTAAGGGACTCAATTTACCTGTACACCAAAGAAGTCTATTTGTGGCATGAAGTGCTTCCATCATATGCTGCTTTTAACCCCAGGAAATATACCGGCACCACCGAGCTCGAAGCTGCGCAAAATGAAATGGCCGGCATAAGAGCGCTGCAACCGGAAGATAACAGGCACAGCTATAGTTTTGTGACAACCACTGCGGGTTCTAATGCTATACAAACCGGTGAAGACCAGGATTACGGATTCTTTATTAAAGCCGGTTCCATTGATAGAGTTGCGCCTTACGATTCAGTTTACTGGTACGTTGAGTATGTTTATAAAAATTCACCATCAGGTACAGGCGGTGTGCAAAGAGGATGGTATATAAGCAAAATAAACAACACCAACATTGGCTACGATAACGCCAGCGTTAATTTACTCAATACTGTTTTCTTTGGCACTGGTAGCTCCGCCAACTTTGAGTTTACAAAGAGCGATGGCTCTACTGTAAATCTTAACCTTAATAAATCCGCTTATACAGCCAATTCCGTTTTATACACGCATGTGTTTACAAACGGAGTTACTAAAACAGGCTATGTTGTTTTCAACCAGTTCTTCGGAGAGGTTTCAAGAACTGAACTGGCTACTTCATTTAATGATTTTGCTTCGCAAGGTATAAATGAACTTATCGTCGATCTCCGGTATAACCATGGCGGATCAACGGAGACGCAGGATGCACTTGCAAACATTATAGCTCCATCTTCAGCCGATGGCAAAACGATGTACACGTATATTTATAATGATTCTTTACAAGCTGGTAAATTTCCTTTATTAAGCAGGAAGTACAGTTTATCACCTTCATCATTTAAACCAGTAAATAATACAGTGAAAGTTGAAAAAACAGGAAGCCTTAATTTATCAAGAGTATTCTTTATTGTAAGTGGTGAAACTGCCTCAGCAAGTGAGCTTCTTATTAATAACCTTCGTCCTTATTTAGATGTAAAACTTTTAGGCGACACTACTTATGGTAAGCCTGTTGGGTTTTTCCCGATACCAATTTTCGACTATGCTATTTATCCTATTTCTTTTAAAACGGTAAATAGTGCAGGCAGCGCAGAATACTATGATGGCTTCGCTCCTGATAAATTAACTCCTGATGGAATTAACACAAACTGGGGAGACCCAGCCGAACCTTCTCTATCGTCGGCGTTAAAATATATAACGACAGGTTCATTTAATGGCAGGGTTTTTAACCAGAATGTTGATGATCAAAATAAAGTGATGCTTACTGCACAAAAAGCTTTTGAGCCGCTAAACAGCAAACTCTACGAAAAGAAATTCATTGGAATGTTCCAGGAAAAGAGATGATAAATATTAAAAAGCTTATTTTAAAGAGAGATCATTTGGTCTCTCTTTTTTTTGAATAACAATCGTGACAATTATTGCTATGAATATGTATAAGGCCTAACGACGTTTACGTTTATGCTTCACACATTTTTTCCTGGCTGGCTTTGTCGTTGCAAGAGTATCCATCTTTTCTATGGGCTTTATAGTAAGGCTTTGTTGTTGAATTTTTTTTCCGTACAGTTTATCCGCCTGTTCACTGGTTTCATTTACATGCTTTATTGCATTGCTCTTTGAGCTGTCTTGTGCGAAACAGGTTTCCTGCGCTAAAAGAAACAATGTATTGCCAATTAAAATTGTAAATATCTTTTTCATATCTCTATGATTAAATTTTATATCAGCAGGTTTAATAAACATTGTTAAAAGTACAGGTAAATAAATTTTATTTTATTACCGCTAATAGATCCTAAGGTATGTCATCTTTATAAAACTGGTGTAAGAACAGGTTCAGCACAAGCGGATGTATATTTTAAATTATTAGTTTCTTTTAAAACTGTGTTCATAATTTAATTAACTTGTAGTCCTCCATTACCAATTGATTGCTTCAAAACAACACATTTATTTTTTACATTAAAAACGTTTATATGAAAATAAAAATCATAAGGCTTTTGGTCTTGACCATGTCGTACCATTAGATGTTTCATCTCTTGCCGGTGGAGTGTATATAATAAAGGTGGAGAGTGCAAATAAAATTTTATACAAATAATTATAAAATTATAGCTGATACTAACGGTCTGCTATATACGCAGTCTTCTGCGAAAAAAAGTATGTAAAGAAGATGTCCGTGATTAAAGAGATACAAAAATTTTATGGATAAGCTTATACATAAAGCCCGGCTTGGTGATTATCCTGCATATGCTGAGATGTATATGAAATGGCTGCCGGATGATGGCTTGATCTTAAAGCATTTAAAAGACAATTTTTATACAGCCAGGGAATTCATTTACAGTCTGCCGGCTCACAAATTATTATATAGTTATAAGCCCGGCAAGTGGACTATAAAAGAAATATTAGTGCATATTACAGATGATGAAAGAATATTTTCCTATAGAGCGCTGTGCTTTGCAAGAAACGAACAATTAAATCTTAATGGCTTCGACCAGGATTCTTATGCGAAGTATTCTGAAGCAAATAACAGGGAACTTGATAATATTTTTGAAGAGTATGAAGCAGTAAGAAACGCAACAATAACATTGTTTAACGGCTTACCCGAAAAATCATTAGATAGAATGGGGCATGGCACCGGAAGCTTTAATGACGCTACTGCAAGAGCGTTGCTTTTTCACATTGCCGGCCATGAGCAACATCATATAAATTTTATAAAGCAACATTATATGTAGAAATATATTTTACCGGGATATGCTAAAATATGCTGTTGTTTTTTCGCTGCCCGGGGCATTGATCGCTGGATGAGGTTCCAACCCTGTAAAAATAATGCTGTACCGATTAATCGTCGTGTCGCTTGTGAAACCAAGGCTGGGATAATCTTTTAGGGACATAATGAAGTTGTGTGTACCTGCTGTTTCATGAAAGCGTATTTTAATCAAGGCTGTTCCCTGCCGTACGCATTCTGCACCCGTTGGGCAACGACTGTCTGTTAATAAAGAATCAAAACAAATGTATGGCAGCGCTGGTTTTGGTGTACACTCATAAATTACTACCGCATTTATATCCGTAGCTAACTTAACCCTGTTTTTTGTACACGCAGAAAAGACAACCACCGTTGACATACAAATCAGCAGGGCAATAGTTTTATTTTTCATAAATAATCTTTAATACAGAGTTGAAAAAAGAGCTACTGGAAACCCCGATGTATAAGAGACTTTAAATTATAACAAACTCAACCTACAAACTCTCATAGTATTTTAGCCAAAACGCTTAATAATTCCTTCTTAATAAAACGGTGCACTGCCAGGTTCATAAGAAACGAAGTCTGCGGCTAAATTCCATTTTTTGTTTGTGGAATTAATTCCAACTCTTCGCAAGCATCGGGGTTTCATTTTCGAATGCATACTTTTAACTCGTGAATATTTTATGAAAATGAAAACCCTGAGACGGTAAATACAAAATTAAATGCAAGAAAAGTAAGGAAAAAAATAGGGAAGTGATTGCTTAGCCAAGGAGGGGAAATTTATTTACGGTTCCCGTTCAAATAAAAGGATAGTCCTTTGTAAAAAAGATACTTTACGTTTATTATCCGGGTGTAGATCCATCTTATTAAATGTAGACAGCATGAATAGTCATTTGCATTCCAGGCGGGCAATAGTAAAAAGTTCAATCTTCGGATTGCTGGCCGTTTCAGTACCGGGTATAGCGATTTGCAGAGATGCAGGGAAGTTTACGACAGAAAGTTATAGTTCCGAAAATCCGGAAAAGCGGTATCCTCATATTGATGAAGCGATAGTTTCAGAGGTCGTAGGCGTTTCACATTTTAATCTTGATCGCCTGAAGGAATTGGTAAACAAAAGGCCGGAGCTTGCCCGTGCCACGTGGGACTGGGCCTTTGGAGATTGGGAAACGGCGCTTGGCGCTGCTTCGCATGTGGGGCGCAGGGATATCGCTGAATTTTTAATGCGCAAGGGCGCCCGTCCGGACATTTTTACTTTTGCCATGCTGGGCGCAGTTGATGCTGTTGAAAAGATGATCGATGCACAACCGGGAATACAGGCGATAGCAGGTCCGCACGGTATTAGTTTATTGCAGCATGCTAAAAACGGGCTACAGTCAGAGGGCATTACTCTAAAGCAGAAAAAGCAATCTCTCAAACTTATCTACTACCTGGAAGGATTGGGTAATGCGGATGTGGCCGAAAAATATATGAAGGTTGAAGAGTCAGAGAAAGAAGAGTACCTGGGTGATTACATGTACGGTGACGGAGCGGAAGACGGCTTTAGCGTCAAACTTAATATGAAGAAATTGATCTCACTTGGCAAGGTGGGGAAATTTGGTGGGGCACTTTATCAAATAACAAAAAACACTTTTATTTATAACGGCACCACGTCAGTTACCATAACATTCCAGGTAGAGAATAATAAGGTTGTCTCCTTAACGGTTAAGGAACCTGATCTTACGGTTACTGCCAGAAAAGTGTAGGGATGCCTGTGTGCAAGGAACTTACAATGATGTGAAGGCCGCTGGTCCGTCACCAATGACGCAAAGCCCACCATGATTGCGGGGGCGTTTTGAAGATGTATTGTTAATTACCTGCCGCTAAAAAGTAATCCCTTCTGCTTCATTCATTCACCGAAATTTTTGCAACGGCAATCTTTGATTTGCCTAACATCCGGTCGCTTTTGCCGATAAGGTACATATTATCATCTATTACCGAGCCGAGGCGGGGCATGGCAGTTGGCTCATCCGTATTACTGAAAACCTGGCTTCGGGTATACTTACCCGTTAGCTGGTTAATGGAAATATTAAAGCAATCAGATTTACCAAAACGGTTGGTAGTTTTCACTTTCTGGCCGGGGTTGAGAACCGTGGCATTTTTGGGATTGTCGTTGAAAATAATATTGATGGAATTTTTTGTTTGCATAGCTCCAAAGCCGGCATAAAAAGGCCTGTTGGATATATCGAAAAAGCCACTCACAGAAAAACCAGGCCCGTTTCCATAACCTATGGCTATTACTTCGCGTTGCTGCTTTGGCAATACTTGCAGCCAGTTAATATTACCTGTGGCGTCAACCTTGCACATCATGATATCGCCACATTCATATACAGCATACTCAGTGGTGCGATAGGATCCCATGCCCCCGTTGGTACCCGGGGTATAGGTTTGTGAAATATAAGTGTAGTGATGATATTTCTCAGCTAGAATTACCAATCCCTGGTCGGCCGTATAAAATATGTCACGGAACTTCATGTATCTTGAAAAGCTCTCGCCTTCATCTTTTATTTTATCAAGCCTTTCTCTTTCTTTTCTTTCAGCTTTGCTTTCATCATCTTTATCATTGTCGTCAGCAGTATTGTCTTCTTCAGCATTTGCCAAAAGCGAAGTATTTAAATCCTTTTCACTGGTAGAAAGTATATTTCCTGTAACGGGGTCTATACGCTGTACAAGCATTCCATCAACAGAGGTTCCCTTTTTTGTATTGCTGTAAAAGGCCGCCAGTACAAGGTCTTTATCCTTTTCCTGCACCAGCTTCGTGCTCATCAGCCACTTGCCATTTATGCTGGTGTTGATCTCGTTCTGCTGCTTTCCTTTTTCATCGTAAAGGCGAATATTGTAATTGGCAAAATCAAGAAACTTACTTTTTTTCTTTTTGCCGTCCTGGTATTCGTATATGCGGCCTACCAGCACAATTTTTTTATTAATAGTATATAGTACATCGTCAAGCTGAAAAGTTTTTGGATCAAACTCGTTGCCTACGCTTACGGGCTTTCCACTTGATTTCAGGTTTTTATCAAATTCTTCTACCTGGTAAGTATTTTTATCGCGGCCCAAAATGCTGCTCACTACTACCATCCTCGTACTATCGGCATTGAAGGTTATTTTAAACTGGATATCATCTTTCTTTTCATCCTTTTGAAAGCCGGTAAGGCGCTGCCATTCGCCCGTCAGCTCACCGTTGCTCTTATCAATTTCTGCAATAAATATATCAAGCGTTCTTTCTTTTTTACTGGCTTCGCTGGCCACAATAAATACTTTATCCTGTAGCACAAAAAACTGTTCGAATTCTTTTCCCTTCAGCTCCTTATTGAAATCATTACGATATTGTTCCGCCAGGTTCTTATCCAGTTTAATAAGGGTAGCCGAACCACGTACAGAAGCGCCGATCACAAAATAACTTTTGAGGGCAAAATGGCCTTCCTGCAGGTAAACACCTGTTTTATCGGCATACACTATATCGAGATCAGTACTTCCTTTGCGAAGCTTGAACTCGTCGCCCCAGGTAATTTTGGGTTTTTGTGAAAATCCAATATTGGAAATACATAGTAGTGCTAAGAAGAAGAAGGTGCTTTTTTTCATGTTGGTTATTTTGGCGGCGCAATATTAATAAAAAAAATTTCGAAAGACGAAGGCGGATGGCAAAAAGATATTCCATATAGTCACACTTGTGGCCCAACGTACAGATACGTTTTGGGGAAGGATTGATATTTACGCATTTCGTCAATGCATAAATCGGAAATTAACAGCACAAAAATGCCCGGAGATTTTCCCCCGGGCATTACTTTACTCTATTGCTTTTACTCTTGACGTCCCATCAGTTTATATGTTTGAAAAAAGGTTTTAGGTTTTTAGATTTATATACTAAAACTTAAAGTCATGCAAACACAAAGTATAACATTGGCCCGTGATTTTACCGGGGAAAATATTTATGTAGGTATAGATACACATTACAAAATTTGGATGGTAAGTATTTATAGTGATGGTTTGAGTTAAAAACATTTGGACAAGAGCCGGACGTAGATAGATTAGAAAATTATTTGCACAAACATTATCCAAACGCTAACTTAAAGCTTGCTTATGAATCCGGGTTCTGTGGTTTTTTGGATACAGCGTTCTTTTGCTAAAAAAGGAATACACTGCGATATAGCACATGCTGCCGATGTACCTGGAAGCAATAAAGAATTAATTCGAAAAACAGATAAAGTGGATAGCTGTAAAATTGCCAAAGGGCTAAGGAATAATGAGCTCAATTACATTTTTATACCCGATGAGCAATTAGAATTCAGACAGGCAATTGTTACGAAGCAGAACTAATATAGTAAGAGACACAACATCTGTAAAAAAGTGTTTTGGCTCAAATGCTTACTAATTCCTTCTTCATAAAATGATACACTGCTATGTTCATAAGAAACGAAGTCTGCAGCTAAATTCCATTTCCCGCTTACGGGATTGTGATGGGTATAGTTTAATTTCTGATAAGAAACTTTTCTGAAAAAATTGCTGGTGTTATAAAGGCAGCGCCGTTACTGATGAAAAACCAGGATAAACTGTAACCGAATTTGTATTAGTGCCACCTACAACCGCAAACTTTATTGTATGTGTACCTGCGCCAACAGTTATCGGATAATTACTCATTACCATAGATTGGACATTGTTAGTGTTTGCAGTTATGTCTATCCCGGAGCCGCTCTGCCAAACACCATCAATTATCAAATAAAGAGATACCGTAGGAAAGCATCCTGAAACACTACACCCAAAAGTTTGGGCTCTAACTGTACCGGATATTAAGAGTCTCTCACTAAAACCTTGTGGCGTAGTTAACGAAAGTTGCATGGCTGGCATTTCAACTAATGTAGAACCAGAGGTGAATACTGCAGAAGTACCATTAGCAGATTTAGCATCGCTTAATATAGTAACGGCACTTGCCGGAGATTGCCAGGTAGTTGCATTGCCACTACCGTTACTCGTAAGCACTTGTCCTGCGGTACCTGTACTTCCATTTACGGCAATAACTCCATTGCCTTTTATTCTTAGCAATTCGTTAGAAGTGGTGGCAGAAGTGCCTGCATAAAAAACATGGTCATCCGATGTATTGTTTACCTGGTAGCGTAATACACCCGGATTTAAACCAAAGCCATTAAACTGGTGATCATTATTAGTGGCTTCGTAAAAAACAATTTTACGATTCGCAATTGTGTTGGAAAATTGCAACTGCGCATTCGGCGCTGATGTACCAATACCTACATTGCCATCTCCTTTTATGCGCATCAGTTCGTTGGAGGCAGTGGAAGAAGCAGCAGAGTAAAAAACATGGTCATCCGTAGCTACTCCAGTTTGATAACGCAGTTCACCGGCAAATACGCCAAATCCAAAAAACTGGTTATCGTTATTGGCTGTTTCAAATAAAACAATTTTTCGCTTTTGATTGGATGTGGCAAACTGCAAAGGTGCATTAGGAGACAGTGTACCAATACCTATATTGCCCTGGCTATTCAATACAAATGAGGGTGCAGATGCGTTGGTGAAAAATGCAAGTTCCCTGCTGCCGCTATAATTAAAAGTAATACCGGCACTGATGGGCTGTGTGGTGTGCCCGAAATAAATACCATTCTGGTCGGATACACTATTAGATAATATCTGTAAAAAAGTTTGTCCATCCGATTGTACTGCCATAGTACTGCCTGCATTGGGTGCTACTGTTTGTATGCCTTTCAACACATGCAGTTTTACCTGTGGTGTAGTGGTTCCTATACCTACATTCTGTGACTGTGAAAATAAATAGAGAAAGGACAAGGCTGTTGCAATGATGATTGTACGCATGGTAAAAGATTTTTTGGTATTGTAGTTTTTGATTGGCGACAGAGGACAAATTTTATACTTGTATATGCATGTGATCATCATTGTCCGGGAATACTACTGTGCCTAATTCCTCAATCAAAGCTTTTACTTCGTCATTTTGTATTTCTAAATGCAGTGATACCGCAGGAATTTTACCCAGCAATTCCAATTTCCTCCTACTTGGTGGAAAAAATGGATCCTGAAATGGTAAGCCTATTCTTAAATTTTTTCTAAATTCTATTGGGAGATCTTTTAGATAGGTTAGTATTGTTATTACTAACAATAATGCCGAAGCTTTGGGATAAACAGTAAGCTTGGGGTGAGGATCATCATGAGTAGCCGGCATGTTAATGATTTGTGTATCAGGAATGAATTTGGATAGGATTCCTTTGTACAATTTTAAATTTATATCTATACATATTTTATCATGACCAGGCCTTAGAAAACTTCCGAAAATAATATTATTATTTTTATCAAGTTGGGCATGCGTGGATATATGATCCATTAAAGGCAAAATTTTAATTACGTCTGTAGTGGGATCAAATGTTTTATCGGGATAACCATCCTCCTTTTCTGTAAAAGGAATGCCACTTGTTATTTTCTCAAGTTGCACTTTCGAATCACGCTTTGGATTTACACCAATGAAAAAATCAGTATTGGTACTATCCATATTTTGTAAAATGGAATTAGCAAAAGTGTAATTGAAATGAAAAATATCATGAAAACCTGCAGCAGTAATTATTGGATTTAATGAATTGTTTGTGGCTTCGTCACTGTCAAGTAGTTCAACTGAATTAGATGTAGTATCATCTTCTGCTCTGTTTACATAAGTACCTCCAGCCGTTAATATTTTTGATGCTTCGGCATCTTCTTTCGAAATAGCCCCCTCTTTTTTGGCTTGTTCTATCATATTTAATGCGGCTCCTTTTTCTGTGGCGGTCACTGCAGGTTTTACAGGAGATGTTACAGTTGGGGTGCCCTTACCGTTATTATTTCCATTACCTAAATTACTTCCTGGCGTAGTTTTGCCAGTGCCGGTAGTTGTATCTTTTGGCAACGCATTTAAAACAGATTTTGCAATATCGTTTGCGGCATTCAATGTGCTTTTTTGTGCATCACCTGCCATAGTAGATGCTTGTTTTGCCAATTCCGTTGAAAAATTAGAAAGGTTAGTAAGCACACCTAAAAGCGTTTCACTCTTAGACATGTCCCTGAACATATTACCGTTTTGAACTGCCTGTAAACTTGCCGCTAAACCAGTTGGGTCTGGTACTGCCGGTGGATTAATAATGTTTAATACACTGCCGGGGATATTGCTGGTGGTATTTAATGGACCTTTATTTAAATCAGCATTCGGGTCTACAGGTGCAATTTCTGGTGCGAGATGTGGTATGGGAGAATCCTGCCAGTTATAAAACCTTGTAATGTCAATTTTTTCAGAAGCATTTGATCTACCTAAAATGGCTTCGGCAAATATTCCTGATGTAGGCAAATAAATATCATCGCTAACCGGTGCATTTGTAGGGTCTTTAGAATTAGGCAAATCTTTTATTGCTGAATAGTATGTAACAATTTTTTTTATTGATTCTACGTAGTCGGGCTGAGGCAAAGGATTTTTATCTTTAAGCGTAAAATGATCAAATACTAATTTTTCATTTTCTGTAGTAGATTTAGTTTCTGTAGAAAATTTCTTCAATTTAAAAATAATCGTGTTATCCGTAATACCTATGGGTGCAAAATCAATTAAGTCTGTGAGGTATATCTTCTCAGTATTTGCAGTAATAAGAACGCCCTGAATTAAATCAATCAGTTGTTCCTGTTCTATGCTTTGCAATAAAATCCTTGTGAAAAAATAGCGATGGGCATTGAAGTGATTTACGATTTCACTAATCATCTGATCAGATGGCCGTTTCTTATCTATTAAATTAATATACTGTATTGGCAACTGATATTCCGCTATGCCATTTATTGTTCTAATACCAGTTACGTTGATATCTCTGATTATTTCTTCCCCTTTATTATCAAAAGTAAATTTGATGTAAATATCAAGATTATTTGCGTCCAGGGAATTAATAATAATTTTATTGAAACTTATTGGACTTGGAACAGCTGGAATTGCGGATTCACTATTAAATTCTAATGGCAAATAATTATGAGGAGGAGCCGCATTTGCATTAATGTTACGCACATTACCATTAGTTACATTAGGTATATTTATTGTTGGCGCCTCAGCCCATGGTCGACCGGGATTATTATGAATAGTTGCACCATCAATTCGATTTACTAGATCTGCTTTTTCTATTTCAGCAACCTCTTTGCTAATTGTAACACTTACCCCAATTTTTTTGAGAATAAGGTCTTTTTTTGTATCATAAATCGCCCCTCCCGAATTATAATAAGTAATAACTGGCTCCATCTTTTTTACAAGTTCATTGCCACTATCTAAATAGCTTTTAAGAATGCCCCAATATTTTACAATAAGCTCAATATTAAATTTAAGCGGATGATAAGGTAAATATAGAATAGGCACTACGTTGCTTAATGTAGTTTCTGCCCTGTAACGGTGCAGCACTTCGTAATACTGTATCGTGAGTGCATGGCTGTGATTGTAGTTGGTTACATTCCGTGTGTTAATTTGCTTGTTTTCAGTTTGATTATCTTCGGCCACCACAACAGACCATAATGAACGAAGATTAGAAGCTTTTTGACTAACCGTATCCATTATGTCTTGGGAAAGGTTACCTGTAACAGTCCTTTCACCATCGTTTGAAGAAGTAACTGTTCCTTTTGCATATCCCCCGCTGATGACCATGCCTGCACCTGTACTGGTTGCTGCACCTGCAGCAGCCGTTACATCAGCAGGGACACCTAATGCATCTGTTTTACCCTTTCCTCCTGCGCCAGCATTGCCACTTGCTCCACCTGCAACGGCCATTGACCCTCCGATAGTACCACCTTCAACATCTGTTCTTCCCTGAACATGTTCACGTGCTGTTGCTGTGGTCACTTCGTCTAAGGCTCTCCTGTGTACTAACTCATTTGTCAATTGTTCTGAAACACCTGTGTCTTCCTTTTTAGAAGTAATCTGCGATCTTTTCCAATCAATTATTGTAATATTTCTTGATTCGCCTGGAGCTAAGGCAAGGCTATGGACGATCTCTCCCAACTGTGTACTTACGAAAGTCCATTTCTGTTTAAACTCAGCGATATAACCCAAATGAATTTTAATAAGCTGAGGTATTACTTGACTTTGATTATCTTTTAATTCTATAGGAATTAGAAGTTCTTGCAAAAGCCCATCCGCCACATTTTTTGTGTAATCATCATAAGCGAGTATTGATGACGGAAGTTTGACGGTACTTTCCCGGATATAACTCACATACCTCGCATAAGAGTGAACGGAGCCTTTTAGTTTTGGTATTAACTCGTTAGGTGCAGAAGGTACTTCACTAAAAACATTGTTCGATTTTTCAATCAATTCCAATGCCTCGCTGTAGGCTGAATAATCAGCAAGATCACTTATAGTATTGATACCAAGAGAAGTCTTTAAGATAACATTATCATCAACCGAAACAGATTTCAATTCAACACATTCCGCCCCCAGTAATTCCTTTAAGGATTTGCCGGTGTTATCAGCTAAATGACCGTAATCATAATCATGCACTATTTCGCCGGTCTCTAATGCTGATAAAAACTTTGCATCATGAATGGGTTTGTACCTTATTAAATCTGAAACTGTAAATATTCCAAGAGCATTTAATTTGCTGATTCTCTCAAGTGTTAATGATTTAATATTACGAAGCGAGATGACTGCCTGTAAATCGCTGGCGTCAATGCTGGATTCAAAATAATTTGAATCGTAAGGACTAATTGATGGCATAAATTACTTTCTTTATTGTGATTGCTTTTATTTTTAAAATCATTTTTTACTTAACAGCGAACACAATTTTTTAAATAACTGTGCCTGCGAGTTGCCGTACAATTACACATCACGCTGCAAATAATCAGTCGTTTTATTATTTTAAATTCTATTTATTCTTTTACAATTTTTGCCTGTTCCATTTTTCTTCCATCTTTATATTGAAGTATATAAAACCCTTTTGCCAATGTGCTTATATCAATCAGCATACTGTTGGAAGTAGCTGATAATTGTTTTACCAACTTACCATCAGGCGCAATAATTTTAATAATGCCTTTGTTTTCCAATCCGCTTAACGTAATCATATTCTTTGCCGGATTAGGAAATACCCGCAATTCACTTTTACCTGAAAAGACTATTTTAATAATTGAGCTGTAAGTTGTTTTGCCATCTATATCTACCATTTGTAAGCGATAAAAATTAACGCCATCGCCAGGGGTGGCATCTGTTAAATTATAATCATTAGTGCCGGAGGTATTTCTGGCTTCAACTCTTCCTATGTTGGTAAAGGTGGTTCCATTGGCACTGCGTTGCACAAAGAAATGGCTGGTGGTTATTTCGTTGGTGGTTTGCCATTGGAGTTTAATATTAGTATTTTGTTTCTGACCAGTAAAGTCAAGCAATGTTAATGGTAATACAGCTGATAAACCACCATGCAGA
This sequence comes from Ginsengibacter sp., assembly GCA_039931355.1. Classification (GTDB taxonomy): domain Bacteria; phylum Bacteroidota; class Bacteroidia; order Chitinophagales; family Chitinophagaceae; genus Ginsengibacter. Next base: position 13,263 of record JBDTSD010000045.1, on the reverse strand, counting down.
AAGAAAGTAGAAAAACTTGAGACATTTACTGTTATAAACGAATCTGCCACGCCATATACCCCATTTGAAGTTTGACTTAAGAATTCGCCAAGTGCTATTGTATTAACAGAATTAGTGCAGGTATTGGTTGTTTTTGTAACAACAATATTATTAGAATTAACCATAGGGTCAACTAATTGCAAGGCGGCTAGTTCTGAGGATCTGTAATATAGTTTTACGAACACATCTGATTCAGGTTGTACAGCAGGTGTTATGGTAATATTTCTATCTAAATATTTAATGCCGTTAATATCTGTTCTTACCGCGGCCGGATTTATGTAGTAGCTATAAGTTGTAGGTCCTAATTTATTTCCATTGGGAAAAATTTCAGCAATAATATTACCGGCTGCATCTACCAAAGGTGTCCACATGTATTTTCGAGCAGAATCGATATTTGTTGTATTGTTTATACAGTTTTCGCCCGATGCAATTGGAGGAGGAAAAGCTGTGGTAAAAGCACATATTGCAAAAGGATGAATAGAATTTGTACCATACGGTTTTATCCTTAAAAAATAGGTATTATCGGATGGGCTGGTATTGTTAATTGCTAGTTTTGGCATTGACCCAAAGCCGCTATCATCATCACAACCTACCTGAACCAAAGTGCCATCACAAGTATTATCAGAAGATTGAATTGCCTGTAACAATAAATCATTTCCATAAGGTGCGCCGCCCACTGGACTTGCTTCCACAATTATTGACTGACCTGATAGTACCACTACTTTATACCAAACATCTATAGGCAATCCCCCACATCCGGCGGGTACAACAACAGAGGCAGTTGCATTGGTTAACGTACCAATGACCGGGTTGGTACAAAAGCCATTTCCTACCGTTAAGAGTACAGCACCCGAGCAGTCATCATTAGCAGGTGTCAGCGGACAACTCGTAGCATAACTAGCAGTGGCATCTTTACCCCATTTGCTGTAACTATTGGCATTGGCCACATCATCTACCTGTATGCAGGTTAGCAAGGGGTTGTTAGTGGCATAAAGATTTAATAAGCTTGCGTTGTTTCCGTTTTTTAAATTTAAACTGCTTAAGAGATTATTGTTACAAGCTAAACTCTGAAGTACAGTATTTGATGATACATCCAGATCGCTTATCTTATTAGTATGGCACCTCATAAAGTTGATAGCTGGATTGTTTGAAACATCCAGAACACTTAAATTATTTTGTGAACAATTTAAATAAGCAAGCCTGGATAAATTAGATACGTCAATAGCATCTAACTTGTTATTAAAACAATTCAAATAATTTATTAATGGATTTGCAGATAAATCAATACTAGTTATGTTGTTATTATCTGAAAAATGAAGCGTAGTTAAGAGCGTATTTTTAGTAACATCTATAGTGCTTAATAAATTATAATGGCAATCTAAATCGGTTATGGCTGTATTGGTTGTTACATCTATACTGCTTAAACTATTGGATGAGCAATGTAAAATATTCAATGCAGTATTGGCTGTTACATCTAAACTGCTTATAGCATTGGTGCTGCAATCCAACTCGGTAAGTTGCGTATTATGCGATACATCTAAAATAGTTAAATGGTTACCAAAACAACTCAATACAGTAAGTGAAGTATTTTTAGTTATATCTAAACTGCTTATATTATTGTTACCGCAAATCAAAGTAGTAAGGGCCGTGTTAAAGGACACATCCAGGTTGGTTAATTGGTTATTACTACAATCTAATTGCGTAAGAGACGTAAATGCTTCAATTCCTTGCAAATTAGTAATACTAATAACCAAACTGCTTACATTTATTGCCCCTGTAAAAGCCGCAGCTTCTGCTACCTGTATTTCCCCATCACCGTTTATATCAATATTTGGGTCGGCAACCAATGCCGCTTTAAAAACAGCGTCCGGAATATTTACATTTTGTGCGTTTACATTGCTACTAAAGCTCAAAAAAGCTGACATGAAAATAACAGACAGCATACTAAATTTTGCTGAAATATTTAAAATGAATAAACTTTGAAATGGGCTGTCCGGGTCGTAACTAAATAGTAATAATTTTTTCATAATGTATAAGTATTGTGTAAAAGGAATAGACATGTTTTAACGTGATAAAAAAACTCCACTATTAACCCTTCGCCCTCACTCTCTTTTCAATAAATCTTCCGTTTCCATTCTGCCAAAGGCAACAAGAGCTTGTTTTATAAAAAGCTTACTTATTGTTGTAAACATACTTTAGGAAAACAGCGGTTCATATATAACATTCCTTATACCCGGTTAATAGGATATAAAAAGTTGTCAAGTAATAAAAGATCGGATTCTAAAAAAGATAATACACTACCCTCACAGGCCACAGCCAGTGTCAAATAAAAAATTAATAACTTTTAGAGATTAATGAGCGGCCTGTGCAGTGGATAAAACACCCAGCTGTTCCATCACCGACATTTGGTCTGCCAGCATCCAATGGCTGATGATCGTGTTATTTTCAATTTCATAACCAATAACAAATGGAAAATTCACTTCTTTGTAAGTAGGAGGTATCCCGCCCAGGTCCCTTTATTAGCGCAACCGTTCACTTGTGGTTTAACTCACTGAAATTGATTAAAGCAAATCTTGAAGATGATCGGATATCACACTCTATAGATTCTCTACTTGAAGATTCTTTTCAATTCATGTCACAAGCGGATGCGCTAACCCTATGATACGCTTACACCAAGAATGGGTTTTACCGGATAGTAATCCCAACAACCACCAAAATCTAATTCGCTATAATTATGCAAAATTATCCATGTAATTGCCGCATCATTACATCAGCTAACATATAAATTCTTGCTTGCTTTATAAGCCCGTCTTCAAGATGATAAGAAACACACAAAGGAACATTTATTTCCTTATTTGTTGGCTGCAGTCCGGCAAACTCACCCACATGTTTCCCTTTAAAATCAGCTTCAAGCAAAGCCTTCTCCCCGGTTATTATTGTATTTTTTATTTCGGCCTTTGCATCAAATGCTATATGATACAGATAATGCAACATGCCTGCTATTGCCTCACGGCCTTTTGTTTCTTCACCAGTGCTCATATTTGTAAATACAGCATCTGTGGCAATATATTTTGAATCATGGGTTTCAAAAAAAGATTCAATGTTTTGCTGAGTAGTGGAAATAGATTTTTTTGCCATAATTGATTCTTCCATTTTATAAAATTTAAGGTTTAAAAATAAATGTTAGATACTTAAGAAGGCAGTAATAGGATTAGCAATCAGTGAATATTAGTGAAGTAATAATGAATGGATTCATTGTTTTAATATTTTAGTAATCAAACTTAACTTAATAAGGCAGTTGTTTACCTATAACATTCCTTATATCCTGTTTATGGTGTATGAAATGTTAGAAAGCAATAAAATACCGGATTTTAGGAAAGACAATCCACTAACATCACAAACCTGGCAGCCAGTGTCAAATAAAAATTAATAACCATTAGGAATTAGTGAGTGGCTTGTGCAGCCGGTACAACACCCAATTGTTGCATCAAACTCATTTGATCTACCAGCATCCAATGACTGGCGATCTTATTATTTTCAATTTGATAACTAATAACAAAAGGAACATTTACTTCTTTGTAAGTAGGTGCAATTCCGTTAAGCTCGCCCAAATGTGTTCCTTTAAGATGGCATGAAACCACTACACGGTTATCTTCTGCAGTCATTTCACCGGCTATTACATCATAGCCGGGAAATACTTTCTCGAAAAACTCTATATGACCAATTAATGCTTCATCAGTCATGTATTTTTCTAAGATTTCCCTGGATTTTCCATCAGTACGCAAGGCGTTGAAGTAGTTAAGAATAAATTCTTTGTTTTGGTTTTGTTGTTGCATAAAAAAATTTTTATAAAAGTATATATGTCAACTTACCAATGCTATATAACGTTTCTTAGGTGAGAGTGTTTGTAAATAAAAAAGTATCAGATTTTAAAAACAGGTATGAAGCTGAAGATGCCACTCAGGAAACAAATGAAGTGCTTGCGACGCACTATGTTGCTGTGAAAAATGATGCTGGTATTTTAAAAAAGTTACGAAGCATTTAATGGTATTGTAAAAACAACCCGAGTTCCCCCGTTATTACCAGTATCAATATGATATGCGCCATTGAGGGCTGCTATGCGTTTTTCGTAGTTCTTTAAGCCATTACCATCTTTACGTGCATCATAAACATTAAAGCCTTTGCCATTGTCTGCAATAGTGATGGTAAGCTGTTGGTGTTTAAATAAAAACTCAAGGGAAATAATGGTAGCCTGCGCATGTTTAACAGCGTTGTTCACCGCTTCTTTTGTAAGCATATAAATATTGCGCCCCTCATTCCAGCCCGTATTTGTTGGGGGAATATTATTTGGAAGTTCACAGTTAAATACAAGGTTTGCATTGCTTACCATAACAGCGCACTGGCTGCGTATATGATAAATAAGTTCTTCTGTTGTACGGTTGCCCTGGTTAAGGCTCCAGATTATTTCATTCATTTTTTCTACCGACTCATCACTCAGGTTCATTATTTTATCAATATCGGCATCGCTTATATTTTTAGCTTCTTTAACCGCAGAAGTAATGTAACGTATGCGGCTAAGACCAGCGCCAACATCATCATGCATATCGGCAGCAATGCGGTTACGCTCTGTTTCCAACGCTTTTTCTTTTTCGAGTAATGCCTGTTGCTTTTTCAATTGCTGACGCAGGTAATAACGAATAGCTGCAAAAAGAAATAAGCCACTAAATACTATTGTTAAAACCTTAAACAAAATTGTTTGATACCAGGCTGGCAATAACCTAATATATAAAAGCCGCTCCTGGCTTACAATACTTTTGTCGCGGCTGCTGCATTTAATATGCAGCACATAATTGGCGGGGGGTAGATTAACATAAGAGAGACTTTGTTCTTTACCTGCGTCATGCCATTTTTTTTCTATTCCTTCCAGCATATATGAATACATCAGCATGTTTCCGTCTGTAAGACTTATTCCTGCATAATTTAACGAAAAAGAATTTTTATCGTGGGGTAATGTTATTTGCTGAACATTATCCAAAAGCGTATCTACTAAAAAAAATTCGCCAAGCACTTTTAAATTTGTGATGCTAATAGGAATTGTTCGAACAATAGTATCTGCTGGTTTGGTGTTGATAATGCCATAGGTATATTCATGAGGAGTATAGTTGATATTATTGAACAACAAGTGGTGTCCCGGCAATACAACAAGACTACCGCTATTGCCTTCCATTTTTAAACCATCATTTAATGTATAATTTTTATAATGGAAATTCAGGGGATTAAATGAAAACAAACCTTCTGAAGTATTGCACCATATTATCGCATCATTGTCACAAACAATCTCTGAGGTAAGTACGGGAAAATAACCATCTCTCTGGTTGATATGTCGTATCCATTTTTGTGTTTGGATATTAAAAATCATAATGCCATTATCGTCGGTGCCACACCAAAGGTTTTCATTCTTATCAACGCATAAGCTTAATATACTACATGGAATTCCTTTAAGATAATCTGCCGGTATGGGGATGGCTTTTTTTACATTGGTAATTTCATTGTAAGTATAAATGCTGTCACTCAAATTCACGCCAGTGTATAAGATATGCTTACTTACTGTAATGCAAAAACTATAGATGTCGGGTTCATTATTTTTTTTATATAAAAGCGGCAGGTCCTTTGTGCTTACCTGTCCATGTGGCGATCCGGGACTGGGGCTGTGAGCTGGATAATAGTTTACGGATCCAGGATTGTTGCTCTGATAAGGAAGACAAAGATCTTTTACTATGCGGGTGGTTTTATCGTACACGAAGGGTCCACCACCAACTCCATACTTTCCGGTAAAGTAAATTTTATTGCCTGATTTGCAAAAGTTGAAAAAAAATGCCTGCTGTGAACTGGAATTTCCTTCTTTAAATACAATAGAATCTAACCGGTGCTTTTTAAAATCATATTGCCATAAACCTTTTTCCATGGCAAGGAAAAGCGTATCATTATCTGCAATAAAACTATTAAGCACAGTAACCAGCGGCGTAAAATCACGGATATTGTCGAATGTTACTTCGTTATTTGAAAGCGTCTGTTTTACAATTCCACTTGTAAAATAAATGTTCATACCATAAATAGCATCTAAGGTTTCATCGTAATAAAAATTCTTGTCGTATTCTACACCGGGTATTGTTTGTATGGATGAAAATAATTGTGTTGAAATATTTAAAAAGTGAATACCATCTATATTAGACGAGAGCCATAAATTGCCATTCGCTTCAGCGAAAATATCGGATGTAAATCTTATTTTTTCTCTATCAAATGCTTCTTTGAACGTTCCTGTACGGTGATTAAAAAAACAAATGTTAGCACTTCCAAGCAACCATTCGTTTTTGCTCCAATCAATACAGGCTTTAATGATAAGATCGCCACCTAATATTCCACCAGACCGGTAATTTGTCCATTTGCCTGTGCTTCTTTCATATTTAAATAATCCATTAAGGTTTGCTGTAACCCATATTTCATCGGGAAAATCTTTTAAAACCAATACCTGGTTGGCAGGTATATGATTGATTGGTTTAATTGTTGGCTCCGGCATCTGCATGTATTGCTGTTTACCGTTTTTATCTATTATAACAAAACCATCTACTACAGAAAAAACAATTTCCTGCATTGCAGTTTCTTTTATTGAACTAACTCTCACAAAATAATCACCTTTGGCAACAGGAAGATTTACCGGGGGATAATTGATAAATTGATTGTTTTTTGAATCAAATAAATACAGGCCCGTTCTTGCTCCTGCCCACAATCTTCCCCGACTGTCTTCAAAAATCCAAAAAACATCCCCAAAATTTATTTTAACTGAATTTCTTATTGCATAAGCATAATTGCTAAACTTCCCGTTTGAATAATTGTATTTTGCTATACCATTAATGGTGGCTACCCATATATCACGTTTTGTGTCTTCCGTAATAAATGTAATGTTATCACTAACAATACTGTTATTGTCTTCTTTAATATGGCGGAAAGTAAGAAAAGAAGAACCATTGTAGCGTTGCAAACCCCTGTCGGTACCTATCCACAAAAAACCTTTTGAATCTTTGCATATATAAGTTGTATTGTTACTGCACAGGCCATCATTAATACCAAAAGTTTTAAAATTATAATAAGGTTTATTTAATGACTGTGCAATAAGCGGCTGCCCTAACAAGGTTTGAGCAAAAAAAATAAAAATAATTGTGTGAATAAGCAGTTTTTTCATTTCCAGTATGGGAAATTAATGCTTATTCATTTTATTAATGGCTTCTGTTTTATTGCTCACATGCAGCTTCTCATAAATATTATGGATATGCTGTGTTACAGTACCGATGGTTATAGAAAGCTTTGACGCAATTTCTTTATACAAAAAACCTTTAGAGAGCAATACGAGTATTTCATTTTCTCTACCAGTTAATACTGCCAGCCCTGCTGTTTTAATTTCTTTAAAATGACTGATTACTTTCCTGGCAACCATACTGCTCATCGGGCTGCCTCCGTTATGAAGCTCTTTAATGGCTTCAATCATTTTATCCGGGGGTGTTTTTTTGAGCATATAACCGCTTGCACCTGCCGCAATCGCATCAAATATTTTTTCGTCATTTTCATATATGGTAAAGATCATAAACTGCGTGCCTGGGCAATCAGCTTTTATTTTGCGAATGCATTCTATGCCACTCATGCCCGGCATATTTATATCCATGATCACGACATCGGGTTGTGCATTAATAATAGAGGAGGCCGCTTCTTCTCCGCTTGATGATGAAGAGGCAAGCACCATATCCTTCTGTTCCCTTATTAATCGTTCCAATGCAGACTTTATCTCCGGCAAATCTTCCGCAATGCTAACATGAATCATGCTGCAAAAGTAAAGCAGCTTTACACAGCCAGACTATAACTTTTGTTAGGTGATTTTTTAATTTTCTCCTTTACCTTGTCTCATAAGGGACTTAGTCCTTACGGTCACGGTAGTGCTAATCGCTCGCTCATCAAATATACTCCAGGGTTTCCTTAATTCCCGGCAACGTCTCCGAAGAGACGTTGCGCTGTTATATTATAAACGCTGCTATAAAGTATAAGTTTTATTATTTTTATAGACGCCGGTTTTACAAACTATTCCTTAATGATGGTGGTACTTTCTTTGTCACCTTCCCCTGTTATAACTGGCCGCCATTAATACATACAACAGAAGCTATAATATAGTTTATAAATGGTTTGATTATCTCAAAAACAAAGGGCATTATTTAAAAAGGATAGTAATCATGCCCAATCATTTGCGTGTACTAACCGGTTCAGGAGTACTAAACAAGTAGAGATCTGTGAGGAGTTTGATTACAGGCTATCGAAAGCAAAACTTGAAGATATTGTAAGAGATATGAAGAAGCATACTCCAATGACTCTCAAAGCGGTGTTCAAAGACAATAACCTGGAAAGCAGGAAAGAATGGATGTGGTGGCTTATGCACAGAGCAGGTGAAAAAATTAGTAATAATAAAGATTGGCAGTTTGGCAACAACATAATAAACCACTTGAAATAAAGGACAACAAATGTTCGATGAAAAATTGTTGTACACACATCAAAATCCAATACTGGCAGGCTTTGTAACAAAAGAAGAGGATTGGAAATATAGTAGCGCTAAAGATTTGGTAAGATGAAAGGATTTAGTTAATTCAAGTTACAGTTAATATGCAATGGCACAAGTATGGCTATCTCACAAAACCTTCGCTACCAAACTTGACCAGCAGGGGCTTCACCTTTTTGAATTAAGTATTGTATTGAGGGTGATCTTTGCAGTAGTAAATCCCTGTATGGCCGTTTCTGGTACTTCTGGTGCTTTGTAAACAATACACCATTTAAAGCTATCCTGTTGCCCGAAAGGAGGTAGACGGGCATCGTAAGACTCAGATTCCCGGCTCTCCATAACGAGGACATAACGGGCAGGATGCCCCCAGTTGGCCATGGGATCCTTATCAATGAAAGCGAGCCATGCTTCCCTTTCCGTGTCAATGGTGACACCCGGAAAGGGAAGCTTTAGATTGGCCGCAACAGGCTTTTCGATGGCATATATTACTGCACCATCCAGCTCGCTCTTCGTTACACCGGATAATAATATCCCCAGAAATTGTTCGAAGGTCATTAGTTTACATTTTCTTCAAAAATATAACGGTTTCTTTATTTCTTGTTTTTTCCAATGGCTTTCCGGACTACCTCTTCTACCTTTTCAGATACTTCTTTTCGCATATCCACGGCAGCCCGGTCCATACCTGGAACCACCAACCGGCTCAACTCCGGCATGATCTCCTGGATTTTTTCATACCATTCAGGATCAGGAGGCAAGGGGCGATAATATCTTACCAGGATCGGGTAGATGATATAGCACCACCACCACCAGAAAATATAATGTTGACCCAGGGTAATATCTCCCCCGGCTTCTGAGCTTTCGTTGAAGTTTGGTGAATCCCGCGGATCCTGTACCGAAAGGGCATATTCGTACGCTTCTTCCGCTTCAATCACGCCATTCCCATTTCCATCCGGGTTGTGCGCCAGTGCGGTCCCAAAGGCGGTATGACCGGCCTGTGCGGCAATCCAGTCCCTGGCAAATGGATCCCAGTTACCGTCAGCAGATACATAGGAACTTTGTGTTGCTATCGCGGCAGAAGCAATGCTGCTATTATTGGCAGTACTCGCTGCAAGTACCGGCAGGTTGAAGCCTCCCGAGTTGCACTGTTCCATCATAACTATAAGGGAGCGGTATTGAGGGAGGGTCGCGAGATCGGCGCAAAATTCACTGGCCATATATGTCCCCCACGAAGGATAGGTACACAGGAAGGATTCTGTCCCGTTGTTATCTCCATGGTTGTTGGTATGAATGAACAACAGGTCATTGGCCTTAAGTTTACCCTTCAGTGTGTTAAAGACAGCTTTGAAGGATGCCTTATTACCCTGATTGTTTACATGAATGCGATACGGGGTGTTGTCGCCCGGCCAGTTGGTTTGCACACCGTCCTGTGTATTTAGGGTACCATCATAAGTAAGAACATAAATCTTGTTTTTATCAAAGCCATAGCGGTCAATTAACATTCGGTAGCAAAATTCAAGGTCATTGAGATGGCGTTTATTGGACATGCCGGAATATAAGATGGCGTACCTGTTACCATCGGGAAATAGTATTGGGCAGCGCAGGAAGGGCCGCACATGAAACAGGTTTGGATTGTGTTCCAGCCGAACCGGCTGATGAAACGGTCTTAAAGTTTCTGATGGCGCCTTTAGCCAGGGGGGAAAACGTGCAGGAACCTCGCTATGCAGATCGCCATTCTCTGCGTCATACAGGAGGTAACGGCAATCGTGGCCAAAGTTAGCTGATGGATGATCGTCTGCGAAAACCAGGACGCTTGTTTTTCTGGCGGTGATTTTCTGAAAGGCTGGTCCGATCAATTGACCTTTTTTATATACCTTTTGCTCAAGGTATAAATTAGTAGTTTCCTGCTGACGGAAGGAAAGCGAATTAAATGCGTGCTCACGAATGCGATCAAACATTTGTTCATTTTTTTTGGGGGGCATAATAATTTGTTTTTTTGAGGATTTTTCGATCCTCTTTGGTTATGCTTACTCTGTTTAGGATTTTCAGCTATCTCCTGTTTTTAGAAGTAATAAGACGGAATAAATTTACACAGACATGTCCTGTGAAATTGGTGCAATTCGTGTAGGAGCTAATTTGGAAGAATAAATATCGAAGCTTTTTAAAGAAGATACAAGGGTGATCTTCCCGTATTTTTGGAGTGAATTTCACCTTCGAGAACTGCTTTATAAAAAAAAACAAAAAGAGCAAAGTAATGTGGTCTTAGTAAGAGTACTCTCTTTAACTCAAGGCAAACTCACGTGTATGCTTGCAGATTTATAAAAAGAGCTCAAATTGTATTTTACGAAATTGGACTTACGTTTATACCCAACCGTTATATACATGCATACCCACGATAGTGGAGGAGTGAGGCAAAGGTTTATCCGCAGCTGTATCTCAACTCCGAGCCATAGACATAGCTGGACACAGCGGCCCATTTTATAGAGATTCCTACCTTAGTATATAGCTGTAAAAACTTCAATAGAACAAGCCAAAGAATTTTACTTTATAACTTTTACTTGTCAAAACCGGCTTCCGTATTTCAAATAGCAAACAGATATGGTACAGTGTACAAATGTTTGATTATCTAAAATCAAATGCAATCAAATAAATTTTGTTTAGATACGAATTCAAAATTTGTAAACTCATATACGATTATTACCATTGAAAGAAAAAATCATGTTTTTGTTAGTTGTTTGAATATTTTCGTTGATTGCCGTTACATATGTATAAACTCATTTTGCTTTCCCTTTTTACGTATTGTTATTTCGATGTCCCTGCCCAGCAACCAGGCAAGCGTACTATTCGCATTACCGTAGTGAATGAGCAGAAGAATGCACTACCGGGTTCCACCGTGTTTTTATTAAACAGGGATTCTGTGGTCATCCATTCGGGAGTCGGCAATGAATCCGGCGTGATTGAATTTTTGAATCTTAACGCTGGTAAATACCGGGTGAGGGCCAGCCACAGCGGGTACCAGGATGGATACAGTTCATGGATCGATCCCGAAAAGAATACACCGGTTTCCGATAGTATCTTATTGAAATCCACAAGCAATTTGCTGCAGGAGGTATCGGTTGCTTCGAAAAGGCCGGCCATCCAGTTCCTGCCGGATAAAACAGTCATAAACCCTGATGCCACTATTACAAATGCAGGGGCTACTGTAATGGATATATTGGAAAAATCTCCTGGCATCACTGTAGGAAAGGATGGTGCCATCATCATGAAGGGAAAGCCGGCTGTAACGGTATTGGTAGATGGCAAACCCACCCAGCTTGGCGGCGCAGACCTGCAGGCTTATCTCTCAGGCATAAGCTCTTCACAGGTGGATGTGATAGAACTGATCGAAAACCCAGGCGCTAAGTACGACGCTTCAGGCAATGCCGGTATCATTAATATTAAAATGAAATCTAACCGGCTCAAAGGTTTCAATGGCTCAATGAACTTAAGTATCGGCCAGGGATTCTATACCAAAACAGGTAATTCGCTCAACCTGAATTACAGGAATGGAAAAGTAAACTGGTTCCTGAATTATGGCATGCGTGCAGGTAATGAGATGCTGGATATCTATACATTGCGGAAATATTTCAATAGCCATAAGGAAGATTCTGCACTACTGGAGCAGCCCAACTTTACTAAGAACCGGATCCTCGGACATAACATTAAAACAGGCTTCGATTTTTTTGTAAGCAAACAAACCACCCTGGGCGTTGTATTTACCGGTGGCATCTTCGACAGAAATACCATGAGTTATAGCGCCATCAATTGGATGGACCCGAACTACCATGTCGATTCAACTATTGACACCCGCGGAAAAAATAACCTCAAGTTCCAAAGAGGCGGGATAAATTTAAATGTCAACCATAAAATTGATGCCAGCAGTGAACTGACCGCCGATCTGGATTATGTGAAGTTCTCCATTAACGGCGATCAAAACTATCAAACACAATTAGTAGCGCCGGGCAGCATTGTATCGGCTACGAAAGGTAGTATCCCGTCCAGGCTCAATATTTTCACAGCGAAAGTCGATTACTCCAAACACTTCAAAAAATTTCTTTTGGAATCCGGTTTGAAAACAGCCATCAACAAAACTGATAATCTTGCAGACTATTATTATAACGACAGCAACGGGTGGCAGCCTGACCCAAGCCGCAGTAACCATTTTTTGTATAATGAAAAGATAAGCGCGGCGTATGTAAGCATAGATGCAGAAAAAAAGAAATGGCATTGGCAGATGGGGCTACGTTACGAACTTACTTCTTACAAAGCACATCAATTGGGCAATACTGTTGTAAAAGATTCAGCTTTCAAAAGAAACTATGGAAGCCTTTTCCCTACCGCTTTTGTTTCTTACCAGGCAGATAGCAATAACATGTTTACGGTGCGGCTGGGAGAAAGAATAGACAGGCCACCCTTCCAATTCCTGAATCCATTTCTCACGACGCTAAATAAATATACCTATGAGGGAGGCAATCCTTTTATAAAGCCGCAATACACCTGGAATTTTGCATTGGCGCATACATATAAGCAAATACTTACAACAGAATTTTCTTACAGTTATCTACGCGATTATTTTTCACAGATATTCATTA
>JBDTSD010000044.1:0-29405 GCA_039931355.1 Ginsengibacter sp. | reverse complement strand
ATGTTGGCGGAGATATTTTATTCATAGAAACTACCACAAGTGACAACGGAAAAGGCGAACTGAAACTTACCGGCAACCTTGGCCCGGTGATGAAAGAAAGTGCAACTACCGCAATGACTTACCTACAGGCCAATGCAAAAAAATATGGAATAGATCCAGAACTATTTACCAAAAAAAATGTACACATACACATACCTGAAGGCGCGGTGCCTAAAGATGGGCCAAGTGCAGGAATAACTTTAATGACTGCTTTAGCATCATCATTTACTGGTAGAAAAGTAAGGCCTTACCTGGCTATGACCGGTGAAATTACTTTAAGAGGACAGGTTTTACCGGTGGGAGGTATTAAAGAAAAGGTACTGGCGGCAAAGCGCTCAGGGCTAAAGGAACTTATTATGTGTTTTCAAAATGAAAAAGATGTAGACGAAATAAATCCCAATTTCATCAAAGGGCTGAAGGTAAATTATGTAAAGACAATGCAACAGGTTCTTGACCTTGCTTTAGCATAAATTTCAAAAGATTTAAAACTATTAAAGCCATTAACACGTAAATGTTATTGTAAACAAAATCAACACGAGTTTTTCATGTTGGTTGTTTTAAGGGTTAAAGAGAATCCCTCCCGATTCCTCGGGAGGGAGTTTTTTTTGACAATTAAGACATTGGCACATCCATGATAAAATGTATCTCATTCTTTAAGTTTACAGTGGTAATTATGCAGAATAGTACTGTATATCTTTCATTAAATAAATAGTCCTTACATAGCGAAACCATCAATAAGATTTGCGTTTACAGGTACTGTTAGCAACAGAGTACAACTTTTTTCCTGAGGCGAATGATCGTGCTGTCTCCAAACTTCACTACTAAATTTTTTTAGAAAATAGCCAACAGGATTGAGTAATAGTAATTAAGAATTTTAATAGAAAAATCCGGCGGGGAAACTGGCAACTAAATTATTAATTGAAGCTCTGGGAGAAGCAGAATACTTATTTAATCTCCATAGAAAGCAGGCAATCATTCTCAAGGTATGCTTCCAGCAAGTCGCCAACCATGCACTCACCGACTCCGGCAGGGGTACCCGTAAAAATCAAGTCACCAATATTAAGAGAAAAGTAATTTGAAATGTTTGAGATGATCTTATCTATAGAGAAAATCATGGAATCAGAATTTCCCTTTTGCACAATTTCTTTATTTTTCGCAAAAGAGAAATTGATGTTTTTCTTGCTCTGCCCCGCAGTGAGATCAATAAATTTACCCACCGCCGCGGAGTTATCGAAAGATTTTGCCTTCTCCCATGGCAAGCCTTTTTCTTTCAATGTATTCTGGATATCACGGGCTGTGAAGTCAATACCTACCGTTAACCCATTGTAATAATTTGGCGCATGCTTCTCCTGTATGTATTTTCCGTTTTTGCTTATACGCACTACCAGTTCACATTCGTAGTTAAGCTCGTTAGTAAACTCGGGATAATAAAACGGGGTGTGATTCTGCACAAGAGCACTCTTGGGCTTCATAAAAATTACGGGTTCATCAGGTACTTCGTTACCCAATTCCTTTGCATGGTCTGCATAGTTCCTTCCGATACAAAATATTTTCATATTTAAGCAGCTTTTTATTAGGGTGTCCGGAGTTGTAAGCGAAAATATAAAAAAGAAATTAACTGACCTATTGATTAAGCAATAAAAATGAGATTGTTTATACTGCTCATCGTCCTGTCAATTCCCGCAAATGCAAAATTTTCAATTACCTCGACACTTTTTTCAATTTTTAATTTTACTAATGGTATTTCTTCTGTCGTCCAGCGATTCAAAACAAATTCGACCTGGCGTCCTTTTGGAAAATTGTTTCCGATGCCAAACCTGAGCTTTGGATATGCATCAGTGCCGAGAACATTTTGAATGTCTCTTAATCCATTATGCCCGGCATCACTCCCACTCTTTCGAAGCCTCAGCTTATTAAGAGGCAACGCAAGATCATCAACAAGGGTAAGGGTATTTTCCAACAAAACTTTTTCCTTATCCATCCAGTATTTAAAAGCACGCCCACTCAGGTTCATAAAAGTAACGGGCTTAATACACACGAATATTTTACCTTCCTGTTTTATTTCTGCCACGTCTGCCAATCTCCCTGAACTGAACACACCATCATGCTTGGAAACAAAGGCGTTGAGAATATCAAATCCAATGTTGTGCCTTGTATGTGCATATTCGCCTCCCGGATTACCAAGGCCAACTATTAAATACTTTGACATTAAACGAAGATAGGGTGTAAAAATTGTTGAATATTCCCTGCATTATTTCTTCTGAATATTCTGAAAGCCTCCTTAAGATTTGAAGAAGCCGGAATTTCGTGCATTACAACTTATACAAAAAAGCAATTGCCAGGGAGTGTATAAATAGATTACTTTCTAAAATGAAGATCGTTTTCTTCACGCTAAAGATATTGCTGCAATTCCGCATCAGTTTTAATAAGTACATCCCGTACCTTACTTCCCTGGTTAGGCCCCACCACACCCGCGGCTTCCAACTGGTCCATCAATCTTCCTGCACGGTTATAGCCGAGCTTCATTTTCCGTTGAAGTAAAGATGTGCTTCCGCTTTGACTCATTACAATAAGTTTTGCAGCATCTTCAAAAAGAGGATCCCGGTCATTCACATCAAAATCTTTATTTTCAAACTCTTTTTCATCTACGTACTCGGGCAACATAAATGCCTGCGCATATCCTTGCTGTTCTCCAATAAAATCTGTAACCTTATCTACCTCAGGCGTATCAACAAAAGCGCATTGCAGGCGTGTGAGCTCGCCATTATAACTTATAAGCATATCGCCCTTTCCAATTAATTGCTCCGCTCCGCCAATATCAAGAATTGTGCGGCTATCTATCTTGCTGCTTACTTTAAATGCTATACGAGCAGGAAAATTCGCTTTAATAGTACCGGTGATAATATTTACTGAAGGTCGTTGCGTAGCTATAATAAGATGAATCCCTACCGCCCTTGCAAGCTGCGCCAGGCGGGCAATTGGCATCTCTACTTCTTTTCCGGCGGTCATTATAAGATCAGCGAACTCATCTATAACGAGCACAATAAAAGGAAGATATTGGTGGCCTTTTTCAGGATTTAATTTCCTGCTTACAAATTTCTCGTTGTACTCTTTTATATTTCTTGTCCCAGCCTCTTTCAGCAGATCGTAGCGATTATCCATTTCGATACAAAGCGCATTCAGCGTGTGAATTACCTTTTTTGTATCTGTAATAATCGCATCTTCTTCGCCGGGTAGTTTGGCAAGGAAATGTTTTTCTATGCTTTGATAAATACTTAACTCAACTTTTTTAGGATCAATCAACACAAACTTTAATTGAGACGGATGTTTTTTATACAACAAAGAAACAAGTATCGCATTCAACCCAACTGACTTACCCTGCCCGGTTGCACCGGCCATCAACAAATGCGGCATCGTGGTCAAATCAACTATAAAATTTTCATTGTCTATTTTTTTACCAATTGCAATAGGCAAAGAAAAATGGTTCTTCTGAAATTTATCTGAATTAAGAAGCGTCCTCATACTCACAACTGTCTTCCGCACATTAGGAACTTCAATACCGATTGTGCCTTTTCCCGGTATGGGGGCAATAATGCGAATGCCAAGCGCGGCAAGGCTCAGCGCTATATCGTCTTCAAGATTTTTAATGCGTGAAATCCGTACACCTGGCGCAGGTACTATTTCATACAATGTTACGGTCGGCCCGACCGTTGCTGATATTTTTTGAATTTCGATATCATAATTTTTCAGGGTATTAATAATTTGATTTTTGTTCGTCTCCAGTTCCGTGACATCCTGTACAATTTTTTCACTTCCATGTGCTTCCAATAAATCAAGGCCCGGAAATTTATAATTTCTTAGATCGAGAATTGGATCATAAGGCTGCCTCACATTTGGCTTTACAACGGAACCTTTTTCTTCCTCATCCTCTTTAATTTCAGGAACGGTTTTTACCTCGAGCATAAGGCCATTCCCTGCACTTTTCGCAACCGGCTCCGTTTCTTTTATTTTTGGTTCAAAAGGGTTGTTCTCTTTTTGTAAGCCTGGTTGATTTTCGACTGCCTTTTCAAATACCTCGAATTCATGGTTTACGACATTCTCTTCTTTTAAAGGATTTTTGGTAAGAGGCAAAACAGGGTTACTCAACGTGGATATTTTATCATCCCTTTCCCACTCAGGTATTTCAAAAGTTTCTTCACTCTTGTCTTTTCCTGATATGCCATCAAAACGACCATTCCGGTTTTGAAAATTAAATGATGGGTTAAAACGCCAGATAATATAGCTGAACATTGCGGCCAACAACAATGCGGCTGTGCCCACCCTCCCAATTACCTGCTGCAACCAACCACTTGCCATATCGCCTGCGACACCACCCCATGGAAAAGGATGTCCATTCATTAAAAATGATGCCGAAACACTTATCACCAGAAGACCTACGATAACGTACCGTATGTTGCGGCTGAGCGAAAATTTCTTTTTGGGAGAAAATAAATTTACCCCTGCAACAAAAAAGAAAGTGCAGAATAAATAGGATGCAATTCCAAATCCGGAACGAAAAAACAGGTCAGAAAAATACGCTCCTCCTGTTCCTAAAAGATTGGCCATTGGCTCGGCGTGGCTTGGTAATAATATTTTAGCTCCTTTAAAAACTTTAGATTGATCTTCCTGCCAGGTAAACAAGTAGGAAGTAAAAGATACAAAAAGTAAAAATGCAATTAATATTAGCAGAGTGCCTGCTATTTTATGTGAGCGTTCATCCTTAAGCAATTTTTTTACCTCAACCTTTTCCTCAATATCGGCTTTCATTTTTGAGGACGGTACGCTTTTATTTTTTTTACTCTTCTTAGTATTCGCCATTTGTTGCAAAGATAATAAATGGTTAAACGGTTGTATTGTTTAATTGAATCAGGGCATAATTATACCGAAACTTTCATGCTGCAAAGCACTCCAAAAATTAAATAAAGTAAGAACCGGCGCCTACGAATTTTTGTTAATGTTTTTAAACAATCCTATAAATAAGAATATCCAACCAAGAATAAAACATAAACCGCCGAGCGGCGTAATGGCGCCAACCCAATCGTAGCCCGGCTTTACAGCAGCTTTAATATAGGTAAGCAAATAAAGGGAGCCACTAAATAAAATTATACCGGCTATAAATAATATACCGGACCACCTGGTGAATTTATTCTTAAAATCTTTGTATAAAATGCCGGATACCATCAACGCAAACACATGATAGAACTGGTAACGCACACCTGTTTCAAATATACTCACTGCATAATCAGAAATGGATTCTTTAAGAGAGTGCGCGGCAAAAGCGCCAAATGCTACCGATAACGCGCCGATAAGTGCTGCAGTTTTTAAAAATCCTTTATGCATAAAATTATTTGTGATTTAAATTTTGTCTGTTATACTTCCTTAAAGCATTGGCGATGCGGCGGTATTCTGTGTTCAGTCTGCCTGGTGCCGCTGCTGATTAAAGATACAAAGGCTCATTGTTTATTCTACTGCTCGGCTTTATTAGTCTGTCGAAACCGAAGCCGATTAGCGAACAAACATCTGAAAATATATTCGACGCACGCCATATTGCCAATGTTAGCTGCTGCCTTGGTTACACAGGGACGAATAATGGACGATCAGGGTCTAATTTATTTTGGTCTGGGTCAACCATTTGCATGAAAAACAGAAGCCCGTTATTAGTTTTTGAAATTTCTGAAACACATTCATCTCTTGTTTCGTAAACTTTTTTTGTTTGAGATAATAATACCTTCTCTAATAATTCCTTTCCACTTTCTTGCATAGTAACCAACTTGGTGTCTTTAGAATTAATGTGATGTAGAACACCTGTTGGCAAATTCTCAACATGATAATGCCAGTGAATAGTTGCAATCACTTCAAAGTCCGCACTATACTTATGCCCTTCTCTTCCATTTTTTAATGAATAGAGAACGTTTGTGTCTTTTACCGCGACAGTAGAGCAATCCGTAAAAATTGTCTTATAAGGAAGCATGCGAAGTTTGTTGACAATAAGCCTAAAGAAATTCTGTTGAAATGATAATTTTTGCTCGCCCTTTATTATAATATAGGCATCGTCATTTATTGCCATTTCTGAAGATTGCGGACCTGACCCAATTATTGTAGTAACCATTTGTCCCATATGACCGACAGCAACCACATGAGGAACATCTTGAATTGGAGTTCCCATTTCTTTTGGCTCAAGTAATTCTATACCTCGGTATTCGGCTCTTGTAATAGCCGGGGCAGTAAAACCATAATTAGAAAACAGTATGATCTTGTTTGCATGAATTTCTCCAGATAGATATTTGCCAATTACTCCATCAATAGAATCGCTTCCCAATGGTTCATTCCAATTTCGAGCTTCTCCGCAGATGAGTATATTTGAAATACCTAACCTTCCGGTTATTTTGGTATCTATTTGTCGTTTGTTTTCACTTTCAGAACCAAAGTCTTTTATGTCATGTTCGACTTTAAATGTCGGAGGCAAGTCTTGCTTACAAAATTGACATAGTAGAAGCTCAAAGTCTTTTGGAGTTAAATTCATCTATAGTTCTTGATTCTTTGCATTAAAGGAACAGGGTCTATTTAAGGTTGCAGCTAACAATGAAATATATACATTAATTCCATTATTAAGATGTTATTGATCTGAATTAAAGATAAGTTTTGAAAAAGAATCTTCATCAAGATTTCCTGTATCCAGAATGTAGCCAGCCCTATTATAAAACGGTTCTCTTTCTCTTAATTTTTTTTCTATAAAAAATAAAAGTTCGTTGGGATTTACATTTTTTAATAAGGGCCTTTTATCAATTTTAGGTGTCACATTATTTAGAATTGTCTCCGGTGTGGCTCTGAGGTATATAACGTTACCATTTGAATTCATCCAGTCTATATTGTCATCAAAACACGGAGTGCCACCGCCACAGGAGAGAATGAAATTTTTTTTTGTGGCAAATTTTTTCAAGTGAAATCTTTCCAGTTCCCTGAATTTTCCTTCTCCTTCTTTTTGAAATATTTCATCAACGGACATCTTAAAACTTTTTTCAACCTCGGCATCAAGATCGAAGAAGTGCAAAGCATTTTTGGCTGCCCAAATACGGCCCCAGTGTGTTTTGCCGCTTCCCATAAAACCGATAAGAAAAATTTTTTGATTCATTCTTTTATTCAGAAATTAATTTTCTGTGGTATTATCTGATGGCTAAATTATTGGCAAAGTTTACTTTAGAGCTTTTATTTAAACGCATTCAATCCCGTCACATCCATTCCTGTTATAAGAAGATGCACGTCGTGTGTGCCTTCATAAGTGATTACGCTTTCCATATTCATCATGTGGCGCATAATAGGATATTCGCCTGTAATACCCATTCCGCCGAGCATCTGCCGGGCCTCACGGGCAACGTTAGCCGCAGTTTCGCAGGCATTCCTTTTTGCCATACTTACCTGCTGCGGCGTTACTTTATTTTCATTCATCAATGTTCCGAGGCGCCAGTTTAGCAATTGGGCTTTTGTAATCTCCGTTATCATTTCAGCAAGTTTTTTTTGCTGTAACTGGAAGCCGCCAATCGGGCGGTCAAACTGGATTCTTTCTTTAGAATAACGCAACGCCGTATCATAACAATCCATAGCGGCGCCGATAGCGCCCCATGCTATGCCATATCTCGCTTTTGTGAGACAGCTTAACGGCCCTTTCAGCCCTTTTATATTTGGAAGAATATTTTCTTTTGGAACCTTTACATTATCAAATACCAATTCACCCGTAGAACTTGCACGCAGGCTCCACTTGCCATGCGTAGTTGGCGTGGTAAAGCCCTCCATACCGCGTTCAACGATAAGGCCCTGGATTTCACCTTCATCATTTTTAGCCCATACAACAGCCACCTGCGAAAAGGGAGCATTGCTTATCCACATCTTGCTTCCATTCAAAATAACATGATCGCCGTTGGCTTTAAAATTGCTTAGCATTCCCCCGGGATCGCTGCCATGGTCCGGTTCGGTGAGCCCGAAGCAGCCAAGCCACTCACCGCTTGCCAGCTTTGGTAAATATTTTTTCCGCTGCTCTTCGGTTCCGTAGGCGTATATCGGGAACATTACTAACGACCCCTGCACACTCGCAGTTGAGCGCACGCCGCTGTCTCCTCTTTCAAGTTCCTGCATCATCAGCCCATAAGAAATATAATCAAGGCCGCCACCGCCATATTCCGGAGGGATAGTAGGGCCAAAGCATCCAAGATCACCAAGCTGTTTTACAATTTGCTCGGGAAATTCGGCTCTTTGCGCATAATCTTCTATGATAGGAGAAATTTCTTTTTTTACATAGCTCCTTACACTCTCTCTTATCAGCTTGTGCTCCTCAGTGAGCAACTCATCTACATTAAAATAATCGGGTGATTGAAAAAGGTCGTTACTGATAGACATATAAGAAATTTATTTTTAGTTTGGCAAAGGTAAAGGATAAAGAAGATTGGGTACTACGTATTCAATACAGAAAGTAATAAACCAGTTAACCCATAAAAAAGTATGAAAATTTTAAATCGCTGGGTGAAAGACTGATAAGATATGAGGCAAATTAATAATGATATCTACATGAAAATACAATTATCGCATCATCCTTTACTTCGTAAACAAGCCTGTGTTCCTGGTTTATTCGTCTCGACCATTTTCCCTTAAGATTATGCTTCAATGGCTCAGGTTTGCCTATTCCTTCAAATGGATATTTTGCCGTTTCCGCCAGAAGTGAAACTATTTTTGCAAGCACTTTCGGGTCCGATTGACGCCATTCTTCTAAATGTGTAATGGCTTCTGCTGTTAAGGAAATGCTTCTCACTTTGAACCATATTTTTCCTGGAATTCTTGCACAGTAAAAGTAACTATTTCACCTTCTTCAGCTTGTTGCATGGATCTTTCGAGACTCTTTCTATTTGCCTCACTTGCCAGAAGATATTCAGTTTCATCCGGCGTGTCAGAAACAATTATTTCGATGGTTTTATTTTTAAAAGCAGATTTAATTGATGCAATTAAATCCTCAGTAAGCTCGTTGACATGGAGGCGATACGTTGTTATCATGATATAAAATTAGATATTTTTTTAGAAGGAAAGAATGAACGTCTGCGCCAATTAATTTCATAAAAAGCTATCCCAGCTATTAAAGATATGCCATCATTTCCTTTTGATACTGCATTGCTATTATCCTTGCATCATCAGCAAAGTTCTCATCTTTCCCTGCATAAATTATAGCCCGCGAAGCATTCACCAAGAGGCCACAATCTTTATTGAGTCCGTTTTTGGAAACTTCCTGAAGGCTTCCCCCCTGCGCTCCCACGCCAGGGATAAGTAAAAAATTATCCGGAATAATTTTTCGTATAGATGATAAATCTGAGGCTTTTGTAGCGCCAACTACAAACATTAGATTTTCTTTATTTCCCCATTTACTTACCTTCTTTATAACTTCTTCATATAAATAATGTTCACCGGTTTTTAATTGTTCAAAATCCTCGCTGCCTTTGTTGCTGGTAAGCCCAAGAACCATTGTCCATTTATTTTTATAATCAAGGAAAGGCTGTATGCTATCTGAACCCATGTAGGGCGCAACTGTTATTGCATCAAAATTTAATTTTTCAAAAAAAGCTTTTGCGTATTGCGCAGATGTATTGCCGATATCTCCGCGTTTTGCATCCGCGATTTTAAAATGATCTGGTGAAATATAGTTTACAGTTTGTTCCATTGCCTCCCACCCTCTTACTCCTTCTGCCTCATAAAATGCCGTATTTATTTTATAGCCAACACATAAGTCTTCTGTAGCATCAATTATCTGTTTATTAAATTGAAATATAGGGTCGCGAGCAGACTTAAGATGAGCAGGAATTTTTTCCATACTCGTATCAAGCCCAACAAGAAGGTAAGATTTTTTTTTCCTGATGTTATTAATGAGTTGCTCTCTTGTCATAATTATAATAAACTTAGAATCTTTGCTGCATTTCTCTTGCTATTAAATGAGAATCTTCGTCATCGCGTATTTTGAGCTGTTCAACAATACTTTTACGGGTTGCCTCGTCATGATTTTGGCTCAACTTAAAAACGTTGCCAATGGATGAAATTTCAATTGTAAATCCAACAATTGCTTTCACTAATCTGTCTACATATCCGGTGGGTAAATTACGAAAGGCCGCCTCGCTTTTTGTTCCTTCATATTTATCTGTGACAGATTCGATTATTTTTTTTGTTCCCTCTTCATCCGTAAATTTTATTTTCCCTTTTGCCTGAACATCTATATAATTCCAGGTTGAGGCAACTTCTTTTGTTGTATACCACGATGCGCTCACATAGCAATGAGGGCCATTAAATATTATTAATACATTTTCATTTTGTGAAAAGGCTTTATGATGGTCTGTGTTCTTCATCATGTGACCAGTGAGAATTATTTTTTTGTCCTCTTTTTTTATATCTAAAGGGACATGCGTCGCCACCGGAAAATTACCATCGTAACCGGTAATTACAGCAAATGAATTTTTATTCATGAAGCTAAAAATTACCTCTTCATTTTCTTCGGTAAAGTGCGGAAGTTTATACACTGATGGCTGATGATCGTTTTAATAAAAAAATTAATTACTGAAGTATTTCTTTAATAATACTTCCAAACTTGTAAATATCTTCAAAGGTATTGTAAAGCGGTACAGGCGCCACGCGTATTACATTTGGTTCTCTCCAATCCACGATCACACTGTTTTTTTTCAATGATTCAAAAACTTCTTTTCCTTTCTCCAACATCAAAAGCGATACCTGGCAACCATGTTCATTTTCATTTCTTGGTGTAATTATCTCAATCATTTTCTTTGATGAATATGCATTTATTTCATCCAAAATAAATAGAAGATAGCCGCTTAATTTTTTTTGCTTTGCTAAAATATTTTCAAACCCAGCTTCTTCAAACATATCCAGAGAAGCCCTATGTGCTGACATATTAAGCAACGGCGGAGTGCTAAGCTGCCATCCATCCGCAGTTGGAATAGGATCAAATTCTTTTAACATTTTAAAACGATCTTCCTTATTTGTGCCACACCAGCCCGCAAGCCGTGGCAGAGATTTATTGGTGATATGACGCTGATGAATAAACGCACCGGCAACGGAACCCGGCCCGGAATTCAAATATTTATAGGAACACCAGCACGCAAAATCTACATCCCAATCATGCAATTTGAGTTCGATATTTCCTACAGCATGTGCAAGATCGAAACCACAATTGGCGCCGGCTTCATGGGCTGCTTCGGTTATATTTTTCATATCAAAAACCTGTCCCGTATAATAATTTACACCGCCGATTATTACAAGCATTAGCTCTTTGCGATGTTCCTTAATTGCTCCAAGAATATCTCCATTTCTTATAGTGTATTCTCCATCACGCGGTCTTATTTCGATGATCGCTGTCTCGGGGTCGAGGCCGGCAAGCGATACCTGCGACTCCAACGCATACTGATCAGAAGGGAATGCTTTCGCTTCACAAATAATCTTAAATCTTTCTTTAGTTGGCCGATAAAAAGTAGTAAGCAGGAGATGCAGGTTGATGGTCAACTGGTTCATTACAGTAATTTCATCTTCAAGTGCTCCCAAAATTGGAGCAAGTTTTCCAGGAAACATTTCATGGTATTTTATCCATGGGTTTCTTCCATGAAAGTGTCCTTCCACTCCATAATTAGCCCAATCCTCCAAATCATTTAACACATATTCCTGCACCGTTTTTGGCTGCAAGCCCAAAGAATTTCCGGTAAAATAAATGCTTTCCTTTCCGTGCATCATTGGTATATAAAACTTATTACGGAATTCTTTTAAGCCATCTTCACTATCTAATTTTTTTGCGCAGGCTAAATTATTTTCGAAATCATTCATATTTTTATTTTGCTCTTTTTAACAGCTTAAATGATTATTTGTTTTACCTGGATATTTTATACTTAACTACTTTTCTAAATTCTAAACCTTCCCGGAAAGAGTTCTTTAACTATACCAACTGATTAAAATAAAGGTAATGATTCACCAAATTATTATTTTTTATTCTTCAATCGAAAGGGAATAGAATACATTAGCTTTCGGCATAAAATATTCTTTTTTGATGGATCATTATTTCACAATTGAAACGCAGGCTGTGGCGGAATTTAAAGATCGTGGTAGTAAATTTCTCGCCTATTCCTTTCCCTTAAAGAGTGCTGAACAACTAAAAAAACATTTGCAGGCGCTTAAAAAAGAACATCCTAAAGCTGTCCATTATTGCTTTGCATACAGGATAGGTTTTGATGGAAATAATTTTCGTGTAAGCGATGATGGAGAACCTGCGGGCACTGCAGGAAAACAAATTCTTGGACAAATAGATTCGAAAAAGCTCACCAATACACTCGTGATTGTGGTAAGATATTTTGGCGGAACATTACTGGGAGTACCGGGTTTGATTGTCGCTTATAAAACCGCCGCTTCATATGTTTTGCAATGCACTCCTGTTGTACAAAAGGCCATTGAAATAAATTATCATTTGCAATTTGATTATACAATGATGAATGACGTAATGCAGATTATGAAGCAATACAACTGTAGTGTTCATAAAAATGAAATGCAACTATTTTGTAAAATGGAAGCGGGCTTTCCTAAAAACAGGGAAGCCGAAATTGTAAATTCTTTAAAAAATTTGTACAATCTCGAATTACAAAAACAGGATAATTAATATTATAAACGAGTCATCTAAATCTTTCGCTTACCATTAATACTTTGCTACCAGCTTCATATTTATAAAAGCCTTCGCCAGTCTTCTTCCCAAGGTAACCGGCGGTCACCATATTCGTTAACAGCGGGCAGGGAGCATATTTCGGATTACCAAAACCATCATGCAATACTGTCAATATTGACTGGCACACATCAAGGCCGATGAAGTCTGCAAGTTGTAAAGGCCCCATTGGGTGTGCCATACCGAGCTTCATTATATTATCTATCTCCTCCACACCCGCCACACTCTCGTACAAACTGTAAATCGCTTCATTTATCATTGGCATTAAAATCCGGTTCGCAATAAATCCCGGGTAATCATTTACTACACATGGCACTTTGCCAAGGCTCTCAGATAGCTCAACGATTTGTGCGGTCACGGGTTTTGATGTGGCATAGCCGTTTATAATTTCCACCAGTTTCATTACAGGCACCGGGTTCATAAAGTGCATACCAATTACTTGTTGCGGCCTCCGGGTAACGGAAGCAATCTTTGTAATAGAAATGGAAGAAGTATTGGTGGCGAGAATGCAACTAGCAGGTGCAGCTTCATCTAATTGTTCGAATATTTTCAATTTTAAATCAACACTTTCTGTTGCCGCTTCTATTACCAGGTCAGCCTCCTGCACTCCTGCCGTAAGCGAAGTAAGCGTGGTAATATTTTTTAAAGCACTTGCTTTTTCTTCTTCTGATAAGGAGCCTTTACTAATTTGCCTGTCCATGTTTTTGTTTATGGCATCCATCGCTTTATCAAGCTGCGGTTGAGAGACGTCTATGATATTTACACTAAACCCATTTTGTGCAAACACATGAGCAATTCCATTTCCCATGGTGCCGGCTCCTATTACCGCGACATTTTTTATCATACTAAAATTTAGTGTTTATAAAAATACAGTGTTAAAGAAATGTTTTCTTTCATCTTTTTTAAACCAAGACAAATTTAGTCTTTAAACTTCCGGCATATTTTTTCATCCATAGTTTTTAAAATCATTTTTTTAAAATTGTTTCTATGAAAAAAATAATTTCTGTTGCGGGTTTATTCCTTACAATTTTAATCTTTTTAGCGGGTTGCAGGCCTTCAGCTGTGGTTGTAAGAGACCGCCCTGTGCCACCTTATTATGCACACCCGGCCGCACCGGGCCCAGGTTATATATGGGTGAATGGCGAATGGCTAAGAAGCGGACGACATTATAACTATCGGCAGGGTTATTGGGCGACTCCACGACCACGGTACCGCCAATACAGGGAAGGCCATTGGCAGCAAAGAAGAAACGGATATTATTGGGTTCCTGGCAGATGGAATTAAAAATTTCATCAACATTTTAAATAATTAGCATTTATTGCCGGCAGAATAAAAAATTATGCATTGGCATCAATATTGTCTTGAAAAGGATATTAAATAGTTATGCAAAAATATATTCTCTTTTTCCTCACGTTTATTTCTACAATGACCTTTGCACAGGATAAAAAGTTCGATGCAAATGCAGACCATGAAAACTTTTTCAGGTTTGGAGCGAAGGCCGGTTTAAACATCAATAAGATCAACGGCCAGGCTTATAAATCAGGCTTTAATTACAACTATTTACTTGGTGCATTTATGCAGTTCAATTTTTCCAAAACTTTTGGATTGCAGCCGGAAATAAATTTTGTGCAGTCATCTTCTGAATTTACAAACGACGCCTCAAGCGCCTACGACGATATATTTTTGGGTGGCAATCAAAGAAAGGCAAAGCTGGATTATATAAAAGTTCCATTGCTGTTGAATGTGAATATCGGGCCAAGCAAAAGAGTAAAGCTGCAATTAGGGCCGCAAATAGGCGGAGTAATAAAGGAAACAGTTGATAGTCTTAAAAACAATGGAGACATTTTCAAGAAGTCTGATTGGTCTGCTGTAGGCGGCCTTTGGATACAAATACCTTTTATAAATCTTGGAGCAAGATATGAAGTAGGGCTTACCAATTTGAATGATATTGACAATCAACAAAAGTGGAAAAGCCAGGCGTTTACCATATTTGCAGGTTTCACATTTTAACTCGACATACATCCTTTTTTATTTTTGCCCGTCTTATCAACGGGCTTTTTTGTAAATTGAATTTTACATCAGGGGGGTTATGCAAAAAATTAATATTGAAAATTTATTTCTTATAGATATTGAAACGGTGTCGGGTGCACAGCATTATCATTTACTTGACGACGAGTGGCAGGAATTGTGGTCTGAGAAAATTTTTAAAAGTCTGCCACCAAATACCTCCGCCGAAGAATATTACCCGATGCGGGCTGCCATACTCGCTGAGTTTGCAAAGGTCGTTTGCATTAGCATTGGCTATTTCAAAAAGGAAAATGAACACTGGCAACTGAGAATAAAATCTTTTTATTCTGAAAATGAAAACGAAGTGCTGAATGGTTTTATTACAGCCTTAAAACAAATGCATTCAAAAAATCAAAAATGGATTTTTACCGGGCATAATATTAAAGAATTTGACGTTCCGTTTTTATGCAGAAGAATGCTTGTGAATAATATAGCTATTCCCGTCTGCCTGGATTTTCAATATATGAAGCCATGGGAAACCCCGGTGCTCGATACGCTGCACCTTTGGCGCTTTGGAGATTATAAACACTATACTTCTTTAAAGTTACTCGCTGCTGCCCTCGGCGTTCCCTCTCCCAAAGATGACATTGACGGGAGCAAAGTCGGCGAAGTTTTTTGGACCGAAAAAAACCTGGAACGCATCGCTCTTTATTGTGGCAAAGATGTTGCAACAGTAGCCAATGTAATACTCAGGTTTAAAAATTTACCTTTACTAAAAGACGAGCAAATAATTTTTGTGAGTTAATAAGCCAACCTGTTGCAAAATTGTTTTTTTCAAACATCAAAATTAAATTATGAAAACACTGACCCTTTCTTTCTTCGGACTATTACTTACCTGTAGCATCATAAGTTGTGCTGACAAAGATCATCGCTACATAGATCTTGAAACGGGCAAGTACGTTGACCTGGTAAAAGATTCCACTAACGGCAGAATGGTAGACGCAGATACCAGGGAACCTGTAGTTATTTATGTAGATACACAAACCAAAGACACTATCTATGGCAAAACCGGCAAGGTCATAAACGGAAACCTTACCAAAACAAATGATGGCAAATACAAATACATAGCAACTGAAGATGGTCTCGATAAAGTAAAAACCGATGATGATGCATATAAGATAAAAGATGGCGACTATAAAAAGAAAGTTGAAAAAGATGGTGATGTAAAAATAAAAGACGGTGATACGAAGATCAAAGTAGATGGCGAGACCGGTGAGAAGAAAATAAAAAAAGATTAAGATTTGACTAAATTAATTATAAGGGCCTTGAGAAATCAGGGCCTTTTTATTTATCATTTAGGATTTGTTCTGCCACACTTATACCGCTTTGTAATGCAGCATCGACGGTTGAAGTAGCATTTTTTGCAAGGTATTCGCCTGCGAAATAAATAGTCTTCTCATAGGGTGTTTGTAATATTTCCTGAGCTTCTTTCGTTTTCAATGTTGGGTAAGAATAGCCTCCCAAAATGTGTGTCTCTTTAATCCAGTTCATAATTTTATAATTCTTCAATTTCTTTTCGAGCTCTTCGGCAGGCAGGGAAAAAATAGAAGATAGAGATGACAGCAAAAGTTCTTTAAATTTTTTTTCAGAATAATTTTTCATTTTATAAGAAGAAGGCCCGGCAATCCAGCCTGTAAGTAATGGTACTTTAGAAGGGTACTGCGTCCACCATGTTGGGATAATTGCATCAGCAAAAATATAGGAAGGAGCAGGGATATTTTGCCTATTTAAAAAATCTTTTTGCAGCCAAAACGCTTCATCAAATTCTAATAGAAATTTTATAACACCACCGTTCCCCATCTGCCTGGCAGCATGCAAATGTTTATTAAGAAACGCAGGAAATTCAATAAAACTTTTTTGACTTTTGCGACATTGCAAAACGCCAACGGGCACAGCCACTATTAACTTACTACCGTGGTATTTCCCCGAAGGCGTAATTACCTCAACAATCCTATCCACAGAAACTTTTAAAACCGGCTCGCCGATCTTTATTACACAACCCATTTGTAAACTGGCTTCTTTTAAAAAATTAATAAGAGGGCTATAACCTCCCTGTGGCCTGTATTGATCTTCATCTTCTTTTTCCATTTCTTCTCTTATCGCCACTATGCTGGCCTTCGACGGATCTGCGGCATCATAACCTTCCACATATTTTCTAAACTGCTTCCTTAGCGTTTCATATTTTTTTGCTTTGAAAAATTCTTTCAAAAAATCATCAACACTTATATCTTCTTCGCAGGCTTTCATTTTCTCAATCAACAAATTCCAATGGGGAACAAGGTTATCAGCTTCTTTCCACTTTCCGTTTTTTACCCTGCAGAATTTTCCTTTAAGTTTTTCTTTTTTAACCCCGGCTTCCTTAAGTAAATCAAAAGTTGTTTTTAAATTTCCATGAATAAATTCAGCGCCACCTTCAGCCGCGCATAAAAAATTTTCTACAGCATGGATTCTACCACCGAGCCGCTCTTTCGCTTCAAGCAATAAAACTTTTTTGCCTTCGGCAGATAGCATTTTTGCTGCAACTAACCCGGCAGTACCACCTCCAATTATTATTACATCATACATTTACTAATCATTGAGATTGCAAAAATAGCTTCTGAGAAAACATGTCTTCATTAGTTTGCTGAGATTGCTTACAAGAATGTTTCTCATTTTAGATAATAGCCTCGCACAAAAATTCATAATTACTGAATGTCTTTTTTATATGATTGCATAAATAATTACATGCCTCGAATCGTGCATAATTTTAAAATTTAAACCTTCACTTCTTCTTATAAAATCTTCAAACCAGGTCGATATTTATAGATTTTATTAATAATACGAGGGTATAAAAAAGTTGCAAATAAGTCATTCTTAAAACTTCCTTCTTTATAAAAAATTACTTTAGATTTGTTTTCTACATTCCAGATTGCTTTGCACTACGATCAACAGACATACGAAGAATCTCACTTAATTACCTTACTTGCGGAAGACAGTGAATATGCATTTCAATTAATGTATGACAGGCACCGAAACCGCATTTATCATGTCGCCATTCGTTATCTTAAATCTCCTGTATTGGCCCAGGAAGTTGTGCAGGATGTTTTCCTGAAATTATGGATAGAAAGGAAAAATATTAAAACGGATCAGCCTCTTGAGGCCTGGTTATATACTGTAGCAAAAAATAATCTCATTAACAGGCTTAAAAAAATTGCTAGTGAATGGAAGGCACTTACGAACCTTAAAAATCTTAGTAATGAATTTGTAAATTCTCCGTCTGATAAAGTTGAAGAATCGCAATACAGTGAATTGCTGAAAAAAGCGATTGAAACCCTTCCCAGACAACAACAAACTGTTTTTTCCCTGGCAAGAAATGAGCATCTTACGTACATACAAATTGGTGAAAAGATGGGTATATCACCACTCACAGTAAAAAAGCATATGTCACGTGCCCTGCTTCATATTAAAACCTACTTCGAAGGGATTGAGGGGCTTTTCTTTTTTGCGATTTTAATAAATCTTTCATTTTTTTTCTGAGGTATGTACTCTTACCCTCTTGTTTGATTGTATTACTTATAGCCGGTCTTTAAATACGGTTCCCTTACATGAGTAAAAACGATCGCTTCAGCTACCTGCTTCAACAATACACATCCGGTAGTATTTCAAATGATGACCAAGATGAATTATTTGAATTGTTATCGAATTCTCATTTTGATGCGGTTTTAGGCAGTACTATTCAAACAGAATTACAGGAAGGTGACTTTGATAAAAGTGCAGATTTACCACCACATATTGCGCAGGAAATTATCAGGAATATTTTTAAAGCGGAGAAAAATACCGCCCGCATTTTACCAATAAGGAAGTCTTTTAAAACCTGGAAGTGGATGGCCGCCGCAGCATCTGTTATTTTAATGGTTTTGTCAGGATATTTATATTTTAATTCTTCTAAAAAATCAATTCAGCAGTCTTTCGCTTCTTTAATTCCCGGCAATACAATTTCAAAATACAATGGTACACTACTGCCAGAGGTAGTTACTCTTTCTGATGGTAGTACAATAACATTACTACCTAAAAGCACCTTGCACTACCCTGTTGCATTTAATGGTGGCAGCCGCGAGGTTTACCTTGAAGGTGAGGCATTTTTTAAGGTTACTAAAAACCCTCAACGGCCTTTTTTAGTGTACTATAAGAATATCGTCACCAGGGTACTTGGCACGAGTTTTATCATCAATACTAACCCTGGAACTGGCAACGTGGAAGTAGTCGTAAAAACAGGCAGGGTGCAGGTATCAGAGAATGAAAAGTTGGTGAAAGGAGAACAGATGAACAACGCTGTAATTATAACACCTAACCAGAAGGCAATTTATAAAATCAATACACGCCTTTTTGAAACAACGCTGGTCGATAAACCTGAACCGGTTGCAAACGATGATGCTAACGATATAGCACTAACGCACATTCGTAAAGAGACTTTTATTTTTAGCCAGGAAAAATTGGTGAATGTTTTCAGGCAGTTAGAAAATAGTTACCGTATTGAAATAGTTCCTGAAAATGCCAACCTCTATAACTGCCTCTTTACAGGTGATGTTTCCGGCCAGGACCTTTACACCAAATTAAAAATAATATGCCTTACCACTAATTCATCTTATGAAATAAACGGAACAAAAATTCTTATAAAAGGAAAAGGCTGTGAATAAAATTGATCATTAAAACAAAAATATGAAAGAAAATTTTCCAACTTAAAATGTAAAAAAAGAGCCGGTTGTGGTGGAACACAACCGGCTCTGAAAAAGCTTTATTCAAGCTTAATGTTTTAGCCAGAAACTATTTTTTGAACCAAAACACTTTAAAATTATGAAATTAAAGCAACAACTGGTTGCTTCAACATTGTTTGCTATGAGAATTACATTTGCACAGGTAATACTAACGATCTTATTTACATGTAATCTTTATGCAAAGGAAGCTAAAAGCCAGAAAGTCCTGCAAAAATCCTTTACCGTCTCTGTACAAAATGTCCCCTTACAAAATTTAATTTTTTCTATTCAGAAAAAAACCAATGTACAATTTACATTTAGCGCCAACGCGATAAATGCAGAAAGAATTATTACCTATTCAGCACGTGATAAAAAAATTATAGATTTTCTTAATGAAGTATTGAAGCCATATAACATCGGTTACCAGGTACTTGATGAAAAAATAATTTTATATCCTTTAAATACTGCTCTTGTAGCCACGATAAAAAATGAAGAGGAAACAAATACCAGGCAGCAGAGAACTTTATCAGGAACAGTTTCGAATGATATAAGCGAACCACTGCCCGGCGTTACCGTAAACGAAAGAGGAACACAGAATTCCGTCTCCACAGATGACAAAGGAAATTATTCTATAACGGTCGGCGAAGGCAAGGTAGTGCTTGTGTACAGCAGTACGGGTTATGAGAACCAGGAAATAGCTGTTGCCGGATCTACCGTGATTAACGTCGCATTGAAGGTTTCAATAAAAGCTTTGGAAGATGTGGTGGTCGTAGGTTACGGATCACAGAAGAAAAAAGATTTAACGGGTTCAGTATCCTCTGTTGATACCAAAGATCTTAAATCACTTCCGGTCCCGAGTATAGGAGAAGCTTTGCAGGGAAGAGCTGCGGGCGTGCAGGTACTATCTTCGGGTATCCCAGGCAGTAATGTCACTTTTAGAATCAGGGGTGTGGGAACGATTAACAACAGCGATCCCTTGCTCGTGATAGATGGTGTACCAACAGACGTTCCGCTAAACACATTAAGCCAGAATGATATTGCCAATGTTGAGATATTAAAAGACGCTTCTGCTGCTGCCATCTATGGATCAAGAGGAGCAAATGGTGTAATAATTATTACTACGAAGAGAGGCAGCTCCGCAAAAAATAACCTGGAGTTTCAAATGTTTGCAGGCACGCAAAAAGCAAGCAACATAGTTCACATGCTGGATGCCACACAATTTGCAAGTCTCCATAATGAAATGATGGCAAACAATGGGCAACCACAAAACCCTGCTTATGCCGACCCGGTAAGTCTTGGCAAAGGCACAGATTGGCTGAATACATTATTTCGTTCTGCACCTATTCAAAATTATTCGCTTTCATATTCAGGCGGTTCGGCGAAAAGCAATTACTATGTTTCAGGATCTATATTAAACCAGGATGGAATTGTTATTCATACAGGATACAAGCGATATACAATCCAGTTTAATACAGACACTAAATTATTTGATTGGCTAAAGTTTGGTAACAACCTTACTTTAAATACTGATATAAAAACCAGCGGCAGTTATGATATTCGAAATACCATGGCGGCTCTTCCTGTTCAGCCCATTTATTTTGATGATGGAAGTTATAGCGGTCCTGTAGGGCAATCATCATGGTATGGAGATATTCTTAATCCAATTGGCAAAGCAACGCTGAATAAAAATACTACGCGGGGATATAATATTCTTGGCAATATTTATACTGAAATAAATTTGCTTAAGGATTTAAAATTCAAATCAACTGCTGGTGTACAAGCGCTATTCTATGATAACAGGAACTGGGCTCCCAAGTATAACTGGCAACCCATTCCTCAACCGAATTCTTCTCTATTCGAGCAATACAACAAAAGCCTTACCTGGTTATGGGATAATTATTTTACCTATGATACTTACTTAGGCCAAAAGAATCATCTCACATTACTTGCCGGCAGTAGTGCGCAGAACAATCGCTACGATTATATAAATGGTTCTATTCAAAACTTTGCCAGCAACACCACGCAGCAATTAAATAACGGTACCGCACAACCGACAATTGGAGGCAGTGCGAGTGAATGGGCATTACTTTCTTTTATCGGTCGTGCTAATTATTCTTACGATAATAAATACCTCGTAACAGCAACACTTCGCCGTGATGGAAGCAGCAGGTTTGGCGCCAATAATAAATGGGGCTGGTTCCCCTCGGGCTCAGTTGCCTGGCGTGTATCAGAGGAAACGTTTATGAAAGATATTTCCTGGATCAATGATTTAAAATTGCGTGCAGGCTATGGTGTTACAGGTAATCAAAATATAGGAAACTATTCATTTGCATCTGTGCTACAGACCGTGCAATATAATTTCAACGGACAAAGTGTAACTGCTGTTGTACCACAGGCAATAC
The DNA here is from genome assembly GCA_039931355.1 of Ginsengibacter sp. GTDB lineage: Bacteria > Bacteroidota > Bacteroidia > Chitinophagales > Chitinophagaceae > Ginsengibacter. The sequence continues at coordinate 7,386 of JBDTSD010000044.1, read as the reverse complement.
CCAACCCTAACGTGCGGTGGGAGCAGGTTGAGCAAAGTAATATTGGTTTAGATGCCTCCCTTTTCCAGGGAAGAGTTGCTCTTACTTTTGATGCCTATATAAAAAATACGGACAACATGTTGGTTCCAATGGCGGTACCGATTTCAACAGGCTATTCTGATATTTTCGTTCCAAGCGTAAATGCGGGTAAGGTGCAGAATAAGGGAATAGAGCTATCTATCAACACTGAAAATATCCGTGGAAAATTTGAATGGAATACCAGCTTCAATATTGCCTATAATAGAAATAAGGTGATCAGCCTTAATGACAGTGTGCCATTGTACACAGGAAGTATTGGGCTCAATCAAAATCTTTCTATTCAAAATGCAGGATTTCCTGTAAATGAATTTTATGGCTTCGTAACAAATGGTATTTTTCAAAACCAAAAAGATGTTGATACTTATGCGGTGCAAATTCCCGGGGCGGATCCTTTTAACCGCACCTCTCCGGGTGACATTAAATTCATGGATCTAAATAATGATGGCATAATAGATGATAATGATCGCAGCTACATTGGCGACCCAAATCCGTCTTTTATTTTTGCCATGAATAACTCCTTCTCCTATGCCGGCTTTGACCTGGATGTATTCCTGCAAGGTGTATCAGGTAACAAAATTTTTAATGCGAATCGCATTTACCAGGAAGGCATGGCGGTAGCGCAAAACCAAACCACGGCAGTACTTGACAGATGGACTGGTGAAGGAACAAGCAATACAATACCAAGGGCTGTCTTTAATGATCCCAATAAAAATACACGGGTTTCCAACAGGTTTATAGAAGATGGCTCTTACCTGAAAATAAAAAATGTGGCCATTGGTTATACATTACCCGCATCACTGATCCAAAGGATAAAGATGGCTTCAGCCCGTATCTATATCTCTTGCCAGAACCTGGCAACTTTTACAAAATACACAGGCTTTGATCCCGAAGTACCTGCAACAGGAATTGACTTTAATGTATATCCTGTTACAAGAACAATAAGCGCCGGTGTAAATGTTACTTTCTAATTCATAAAATTGTTTACTATGTATTACAAAAAATATTTGATCATCTTTTTTATAGCGGGTTCATTATTTAGCTGTAAAAAATACCTTGATAGAAGCCCGCTCGATTCCGTGAACACATCTAATTTCTGGAAAACTTCAGATGATGCAATAGCCGGAATAAACGGCGCATATCAGCCTATGCAATGGCCCAAGCTGTTTAATCTCCGCATCTGGACATCCGACATCTGGGCGGGCAATAGCGTGGTAGGCGCAGGTGGTGGCACAGATGGTATAGAAACGCAGGACATCGCCAATTTTGTTACCACTACAGATAATGCAGCCGCATTAGATATCTGGAGAGGGCCGGCACCCGGCATTTTGCGGTGCAATCTTGTTTTACAAAATGTACCGGGTATGGATATTGACCCGTTACTTAAAAATAGAATTTTGGGTGAAGCAAAATTTTTGAGAGCCACTTACTATTTTATCCTCGTTCGGTTATTTGGCGATGTGCCGCTTATTACCAAACCCCAGACTCCTGAAGATGACTTACGCCCATCACGAACGTCCAAAGACCAGGTATATAATTTAATTGTACAAGACCTTACGGAGGCTATTGATCTATTGCCGGCAAAGTCAACATACAGTGGAAGCGACGTGGGCCGTGCTTCAAAAGGTGCTGCTGATGGTATGCTTGCGAAAGTTTATTTAACGCTTGGTAATTATCAAAAAGTAATTGACTTGTGCCAGCAGGTAACTTCTCTTGGTTATACGTTGAATGCTAACTATGGCGATAACTGGAATCCGCAAATGAAGAATACGAATGAATCTTTATTTGAAATTCAGTATATAGGAAAAACAAATTTTAGTTTTTGGGATAATGAAAACCAGGCATCATGGGTGAGCACATTTACCGGCCCGAGGAATTCAGATTTCGTTGGTGGTGGCTATGGTTGGGATCAACCAACACAGGAGTTTGTAAACTCTTATGAAGCAGGTGATAAGAGAAAAGATGTAACGATACTTTATAGTGGTTGCCCCGATTTTGATGGCAAGGTTTATCAAAGCTCCTACTCTACTACGGGTTACAACCTCCGTAAGTTTCTTGTTCCAAAATCAATCTCTCCGGACTACGATACAAATCCTGAAGACTTCCCTGTATTACGCTATGCAGATGTATTGCTCATGGAAGCCGAAGCACAAAATGAACTTGGACATACGACTGAGGCGGAAGCACCTTTAAATCTTGTAAGAGAAAGAGCTGGTTTACCCGGTGTTCATGGGCTTAGTAAAGATGCAATGAAAGATAAAATATTGCACGAACGCCGCATGGAGCTTGCATTTGAAGGAGATCGCTGGTTTGATCTTATCAGGATAAATAACGGGCAGTATGGACTGGATTTTCTTCATTCCATTGGAAAAGTAAATGCTACAGCCAAGCATTTATTATTGCCCATTCCGCAAAAAGAAAAAGATGCAAACCCGAACCTTGTCCAAAACCCGGGCTATTAATTTATGTAGCTATTAATTCAAATTAAAAAGATTAGTATGAAAAATATATATTCTTCATTCAATAAAAAGCTAAAATGGCAACCGGCATTTTTGCTTCTTCTCACGCTTACTTTTTTAATTAACTCGTGCAAAAAGCCAGACTATATTCAAACCAATAAAGCCAATAACGGCTTAACCTTGTCAGCGGCAAAAACATCTTTTATTTTAAACCAAACAGAAGATGGAAATGATGCGGTTGATCTCACGTGGACGAGCGGCTCTAACCATGGAACCAATGCTTCTATAGATTACACATTGAAAATAGATAAGCAGGGAAATAATTTTAGTAATCCTTTTATACAGGATTTAGGATATGCGGCTTTCGAAAGAAAATTTACTGTGAAAGAGTTGAATGATTTAATTCTTACCAATTGGAGTTTTCCTCCCGGCCAGGAAGCAACGTTAGAAGTAAAAATAGTTGCAAAGGTATCCGGTGATAACAGTATGGCTGACTCGTCGAATATCCTGCAAATAAAAGTGACCCCGTACATGCCCGTTTCAACCGTCTTATATTTAATTGGCGATGCAACACCAAACGGCTGGAATGCAGGACAGGCCACTCCTTTAACAGCCAGTTCTACTCAGTCAGGTACATTCACGTGGGACGGACATTTAAGTTCCGGTAATCTTAAATTTATTACTGTGCTGGGCCAGTTTCTTCCTTCTTATAACAAAGGAGCTAACGACAGCACGTTGATTTACCGTGATGATAATAGCCAGCCAGATGATCAGTTTGTAATTTCTACGCCGGGAAATTATACCATCACATTGAATCTTTTGAATCTTAGTATCTCTTTAAAAACATCATCATTTCCTTCTTATAAACAGCTATGGATGCTGGGTGATGCAACACCTTCCGGATGGAATATAAATTCACCCGATGCAATGCGGGTTGATTCATCAAACCTTTTTATTTTCAAATACAATGAAATATTAACTGCAGGTGAATTCAAAATACCTACGGCCTTGGGAAACTTCACAACGGATTATTATATGCCGCTTACAAATCATCCTGTTATCTCCTCCACAGGAGTGCAATTAGTGCATGATGGCAATCCTGATCTTAAATGGCAAATAACTAACCCGGGCCCGTATAAAATAACACTCGACCTTCAAAACTTAACAATAAATATTAAACCGTTTACTCCTTATACACAAATATGGATGGTGGGTGATGCCTCACCCGTTGGGTGGAATATTAATACGCCGCAACCAATGACACCTGATCCGACCAATCCATATATTTTCACTTATACCGGCCCGCTGCAGGTGGGTGAGTTTAAATTTCCATTAGCAACAGGCAACTGGGGATGCGATTATTTTATGCCGGAAATAAATCACCAGGATTTGGGAAGCAGGCGTGTAAAATTTGTACCAGCAGGAAGCCCTGATAATAAGTGGCAGATCACTGCTGCAGGAAATTACAAAATAACCCTTAACCAATTAAAGGAAACCATTGACATAGTCAAAATGTAAGAGTGAAAATTAGTTCTTATGAAAAACCATTTTTAAAAATTTACATTTTGCATCAGTCTTTTTAGGAGGCTACACAATTTATGATATACATGAAGATACTTGCTGTTGCTTTTACCGGGATGCTGTTGATTTCCTGCTCAAAAAATAAAATACATGCTAACCCAATTACAACAGGTGATAGTTTAAATAATATAACTCTAAGCACTGATAAAGCTGTCTATAATCCCGGGGCAAATGTTGTGTTCAAAATAAATACAGTTCCATCCGGCTGTATGGTTAGGTACTATCACCTCGGGCAGGTGTTGAAAGAAGAATCGCTTACAGCCGCAAGCTGGTCATGGCAGGCGCCTCCAGCTGATTACACCGGCTATCTCGTGGAGATTTATAAAAAATCAGGAGCTGATGAAAAAGCATTGGGTGCTATTGGCGTTGATGTATCTTCTGATGGCATACATTTTCCAAGGAATGGTTTTCTCTCAGCGTATGGCCCGTTGAGTAGTGATTATATGTCAACCGTAATGGGTAGCCTTAACCGTTATCACATGAACGTGGTGCAATTCCAGGATTGGGAATACAAACATCACCTACCCCTGGCCGGTAGTATTACTTCTCCATCAGCAAGCTGGAATGATATCGCTAACCGCACCAACACAATGGCTACCGTAAAGGGATACATTGATCTTGCCCATAGCTACGATATGAAAGCACTTTCTTACAATCTTATTTATGGTGCTCTTGATGATGCCGCGGCTGACGGCGTAGATGATCAATGGTACATGTACCAGGATCAGCAACATGCAACAAAAGAAGTATTTCCTTTACCGCATCCCTTATTTAAAAGTGATATTTATTTTCTTGATCCATCGAACACTGGTTGGCAAAGTTACATTGCTGCAAAAACAAAAGATGCATACCAGGTCTATCCTTTTGATGGATACCAGGTGGACCAGGTGGGGAACAGGAATAAAGCCTTATACAATTACGCAGGCAATTCTCTCAATCTTGAAGCTACATTCAAACCTTTCCTGGAAGCGATGCGGGCCGATATGCCAGATAAGAAATTAGTGATGAATGCTGTGAATCAATACGGACAGGAACTCAGTATTTCAAAATCCCCCGTCGATTTTTTATATACAGAAGTTTGGTCGCCAAATGAAAGTTATAAAGACCTTGCAACGACTATCCGGGACAATGACCAATGGAGTAATAATTTAAAAAGATCTGTGCTGTGCGCTTATATGGATTATAACCTTGCTGATAATCCCGGCTTTTTTAATACACCCGGTGTATTACTAACGGATGCAGTAATTTTTTCGTTCGGTGGTTCTCATCTTGAATTGGGAGAGCACATGTTAGGCAAAGAATATTTTCCCAATGGTAACCTTCAAATGAAAGATGATTTAAAAAGCGCGATGATAAATTATTATGATTTCCTCGTAGCTTATGAAAATTTACTCCGCGATGGTGGTAGTTTTAATGCGCCCGCTTTAAGTTGTACAAATGGAAAAATGAGCATTGGCACCTGGCCACCGCAAGCTGCACAAGTATCCGTGCAGGGCAAGGTGGTTGGCAACAAACAAATTTTTCATTTAATAAATTTTGCCAATGCTGCCCATTTTGAATGGCGCGATCCAACCGGTAATCAAACGGTACCAAACACAATATCCGGCGCAAGTCTGCAGGCTTCTGTAAGCACGCCTGTAACGAATATATGGGTCGCAAGCCCTGATATTAATTTTGGCATACCACAAAAACTTTCTTTCACACAAAATGGAAGTACAGTAAGCTTTACGCTGCCTGAATTGAAATATTGGGATATGGTGGTGATCGAGTAAAGTAGGTATAATTATTAGTTAGGCCTAAGCAAAATATTTAACTAATCAATGGATGCTGAAGTATGTTTTTCTGCACTTGTAGCAATATAAGATAAATAAAACTCCAACTGTCCAGCCAATTAATCCATAAGGTCGCACCCCAACTTTAAATGCAGATATGAAGCAAACGCAAACACAACTAAAAGTCCGAATGCACCCCAAATACGTGTCTTATACAAAATGAATAATAGACAAAAAACAACTTCTGTCCAGCCTAATATTTGCCGTATATAATCTGGTTGATTTAATTGTTTAAAACTTTCTGCACTACGAGAGGCAAATAAGAACAAAAGAGTAACAGCCAATAAAGCTGTCCCCATAATATATCGCAAAATATAATCAAGGTTATTTTTTAAAATAAATTTCATTGTCCTGTAATTCTGGATGGGTTTAATCAAACGGCAACAATTCAGGAGTCAAATATTTTTCTTTTGCTGATGGCGAATTATAAATGTCAGTTTTATAATGAAATGCCAGGAGCTCTTTAAAATTATTTTTAAGCCTTGGATTTTCCGTAATAAAATCTTTAAAGTTATCTGTCTTTGATTTAAGCATAAAATGAAAACTGCTTTTACAGCAGCTATCGTCACTGTTTCATTGTACTTATTTCTTGCACCAAGATTGTCAACAAAGTTTTGTAGCTGCAAACGGATATTGCCAATCGCAATGTCTGCACCATATTTCCGAATATGTATCCAGGCCAATCGTAAATGAGCTTCGTGGGTGAAAATTGCCGGGTCAAGTAAACAGTTTTGAAATTGTTTCTCAAATTCATTGTCAGTCAGTGTAAAATGTTGTTCCATTTAGTGTGTCGTGTTAAAATTTATCGCTAACGGTAAGGGCTTACTGCTGGCTGGTATTTTATAATTCTCAGCCCGGAACAAAGCCATTTGAAAAACCGAAGTTGAAGTTATGTACAAAAGCCCAATAGTAAATGTCAAGCCCAACTCTGCTGAAGGGTACGCCGCGGAAATATGGATCGCTTTATAAGCGATGAGGAAAGAGACGCTTCAAACAGCGTCTATACGGGAACGTTATAGATGCAGGATATTAGAATCACTGAACCACGGGAAACTCACTTATCCTTAGTTTGGTGCAACCATAAGGTATTAATGTAATTGTTTCTGCGGGACGATCTTTTAGGTAATCTATTGTGCTATAAGGTAAAGGGCCTGCTGTTTCATTATAAAGTTGCCATTCCGGTATTCGTTTTCCTTTTGTTATCAATTCAACAGGAGCATTTGCTAAATTCCAGGGATGGTGGGAATTTTTATCATTGAATTTTACTTCAAAGGAAGTTGCGGGATTCTTTAATACCTCCGCAAGAATACCATAATTCCAGGGAGTGCCAGGCCTTATTTCCCTATAATCACCGTACTTATCTGTTCCCTTGACATTCTTCCACTGCTCTTCTATGCGCAATCCAAATAAAAGCGGCCCTCTTTCTATGGCAACGGAAT
>JBDTSD010000043.1:0-29690 GCA_039931355.1 Ginsengibacter sp. | reverse complement strand
ACATAATCGAAATGATAATAGATGCCGTAACCGCCTTTTCGTTTGGGTTCATCAAGCTTTGGCAGCCGGCGAATGTTACCCCAATTATCATCACAAAGCAATAAGGTAACGTCGTCTGGCACACGCATTCCTTTATCATAATAATCCTGCACTTCTTTATACAATGCCCAGTCCTGCGGCGTTTCCGAAGCGGGCTTGCCAGTCACGTCTTCAATAATTTTTCTTTGATCGGCAACTATTTTTTCGAGCAGGCCAGTAGCTGTTCCTTCCGTCATCGGCTTATCACCATCACCACGCATGCCAATGGTGACAATGCTTTCATGATGATCCATGTTTTCGATTCCTTTTCTCCAGAATGAATTAAGCACCACTTTATTGCTGTCATAATTCCATTGGCCTTCGCCATATCTTTTCCATTCCTGTTGCGCACGCTGCATGGGCTCATGATGCGAAGTGCCCATTACAATTCCCCATTTGTTGGCAAGAATCGGATTCAATGTATCATCGTCATTAAATGCATTACCCCACATAGCAGGCCACAGATAATTTGCTTTTAATCTCAACAGCAGTTCAAACATTTTTTCATAAACCAAATGGTTAACGCCACCGAATTTTTCTTTTGTCCATCCCGAAAATGCAGGCGCTTCATCATTGATGAATATGCCACGGTACTTTACTAACGGCCTCTCCTGTTCGAAAATATTTTTAACCACATAAATTTCTTTTTTCTTTTTTACAGGAACATCTGCCCACCAATACCAGGGCGAAACACCCATTTGTCTTGATAGTTCCAACACACCGTAAGCGGCTCCTCTTTTATCGCTTCCTGCGATCGCCAACGCATTATCAATTCCTTTAAAAGGATGTCGTATTATTTTGATTTGATATGCCTCCCATTTGCCTTGCAGGCTGTCTGCGTTTATTTTTTTTGCTTTAATTAATTGCTGAATTATGGATGACTGGCCAATTGTTCCAATAACAATTATATTTTTTTCAGATGGTGAAAGCGCATGAATTATTGAAGGTTTTTTATCGGTAACTTTTTCAATATCCTCCTGGAAAAGTGAAGCAGTTTTTTGGGTCAGCCAGTCATCATTTTTATCAGTATAGATTGATGTGGCATATTGGGAAACGATTGGAAAGCTTCCTGCTTCATTTTTATCTGTGATAAAATTTTGGCTATAGCTTTTTTGAAAAAAGAAAAATAGGAGAGATATAAAAATTGATATTGGTTTCATAAGAAAAATTATTGGTTATCCATTACCGGGTGCATAAGGAAATTTCAGCGATTCATAGTACTCCAAAGTGTGATCAGGCTTTTCGTATTGAGCAGGAATGGGCATTTTGGAATAAGTCTGAAAATATAAAAGACATGCATTGCGCCACCATACGGCTTCTTTCACCTGTATGTTGAGCAGCATTTTTACCTCATTAAATCTTTGCGCATCCACATGGTTTCTCATCTTTTCCCAGATGCTTTGCATCCACCTGGCTGTATCTACACCTTCATTGTATTTATAACAGAGTTCATTCCAAAGATTTCTTCCGGATTTCAATTTATATGTCCATGGCACATGATGAAACCAGAGCAAAAACTTCTCTGGACAAGTCGAAAGATTTTCAAATTGTTTAGCCACTCCAGGCTTGTATTGAGCAAGCGCATCGCTGCCTGCGGCAGTACGATCAAAGCCAATACCTATGCTATCCGCACGATGAAAATAAACCGGGTTCCAGTCAGCTCGGGGAGCTTTATCATACCAGGGCGCTGGGCCATAATGATTTCCGAAACCCATGATGTGGTGCAAACCCAAAGGCGTCATATAGTTTACAACTGCCTCTCTTGAGGCAATCATTATTTTTTTTATTGTATTAACAAAATTTTGGTTATTGGAAAATGTTTGTCGTATCCATTCATCTGCAATGCCTACTGCGCTTAAATTATAATCCCAAGCAATTCGCCCAAATGCATACCAGTTGGCTTGTCCGAAAGGATGGCCTGTCCAGTTAATATCATTTCCAATATTCGAAACGCCGGCTATACCTGATAATTCGTGATGATCAAGAGAACCATCAATTACTTTTGCAACAGTTGAGCCTTTTCCATCTTCGTCGCGATAGCTATCAGGATCCGCATTTAAAACTTCTTTAAATAACGACGCCTCGTACACGAGGTGTGTGCTCTGTCCAAGATATTCCTGTGTTATTTGAAACTCAATCATCAGGGGCGTTTGTGGCATTGCACCGAACAATGGACTAAAAGGTTCTCTTGGTTGAAAATCTATCGGTCCGTTCTTTACCTGCACCAACACATTTTTTCTAAATTCTCCGTCTAAAGGTTTAAATTCTTCATAAGCCTGCTTGAACCTGTCAGTAGGAGTTTCATGACTATAAACAAATGCACGCCAGATGACTATACCATTGTGTGGACCGAGCGCGTCAGCCAGCATGTTGGAGCCATCCGCATGTGACCGGCCATAATCCTGCGGACCCGGTTGTCCTTCGGAATTTGCTTTTACAAGAAATCCTCCGAAGTCAGGAATATAGCTGTATATCTCGTCAGCTTTTTGTTTCCACCATTGTTGAACAGCGGAATCAAGAGGATCTGCGGTTTCTAGATGGCCGATCTCAATCGGGGAACTAAACCTTGCGGTGAGATAGACTTTTATTCCATACGGCCGAAACACATCAGCCAGCGCTTTTACTTTAATCAAATAATCTTTTGTAAGCACCAGCGAGTTTGCGTTAACGTTAGTAAGCACCGTTCCGTTGATGCCGATGGATGCATTGGCTCTTGCATAATCAATATAACGCTGGTCAATATAATCAGGAAGTGTGTGCCAGTTCCAGATAGAAAAGCCTGCATAGCCACGCTCTACAGTTCTGTTCAGGTTATCCCAATGATTTAATAAGCGTAGTTTAATTTTTGGGATAGACGTTATCGTTAGTTTTGATATCTGCTGGTGTGTTTGCAACAATCTTAGAAAATAAAACACGCCATACAACACGCCCACATCGCTTTTGGCTGCAATAAAAATTACATTTTTGCTCTCAAGAGATGCAGTGCGAATGATAAAACCTTCCTCTCCCAAACCATCCATTTCCTTTTCTGAAAAAAAATTTTGTATTTCAACTGATGAGGCTGGAGTGCCGCCAACAATTGTTCCGTTGGCAGTTGTTTTTTGTTCAACTATTTTTTTATCAAGTAATCCCTGTAAATCTTTTATTAATTCTTCTTTGGCAACCTGTAAAGTTGGGCTTACAGCATTCAATTGTATTCCTGTAATAGCATGTTGATATTGTACTAATAATTTTGCATCATCTACATTATCGTAGCGAAGCCAAAGCCTGTAACCATCTTCTGCATAAGAAGAAATACATCTTAAACAAAGGAGGATTACAAAGATTTTTTTCATAGCGGGTTACAATTAGGTTACGATGTTTTCTTTTTTTGTGATGATTGGCGCAGGATAATTTCTGACCGCAATATGATTGTACTTGTAGCCTCGGTGGTTGCGCTGTTGAGCCTGGGAACAATAACCCCGATTGTGGCTGATCCTGGATTGCGAAGATTACTCGCGAAATGATTAGTGCGATAGTTCATTTCTTCAGAAACTGCAAATATTTTCTTTTTAGTTTTTACGCTGACAACGGGGGCATTTTTTAGCGCACGGCTAACGGTGGCGGTAGAGATATTTAGCCGGTTGGCAATATCATACATAGTTACCTCCTTTTCTCTAATCATGTATCAATAAGTTCTTATGTTAATTAAGATCCTGCATTTTTACACATCAGTCCGTATGGTTTCCTTTTTTAAAGACGAATTTCTTATGATGAGTTCTGTGCGCACAATAATTGTGTTGGTATGGTGCATGTCGCTGATGCCTTTTAAATGATTGATCAGGTTTCTTGCCGCAATCTCACCCATGTCTGTGCCCGGGTAGTTAATAGTGGTAAGGGTTGGTTCAATAAGCTTTCCTATAGCATCATTGTTGAAGCCAACTATGGCAATATCTCCGGGAATGCTTATCCCATGCTCTTTTAGCGTGCGCATGCACACTGCGGCTACAAAGTCATTTGTGATAAAGGCCCCATCAGGCATTGGATTCATTTTTAATATCTCTATTGCTGCAGCAATTCCTGCTTTTTCACTTAAGTCATTTATTATTACTAAACTTTCATCAAATGGTAGTCCATTGTCAAACAATGCATCCTGGTATCCCTTATAACGTTGCGAGTAAACATTTCTCTTAAGGTTTGAAGATACATAAGCAATTCTTTTGCAGCCTTGTTCAATAAGATGTTGAGTAGCCTGGTAACCACATTTCGCATTGTCAATAATTACGACTGTATTATTTCCATTTTGTTCTACGCGATCGAAGAACATAACCGGAACTTCTTTATCTGTAAAAGGTTTAAAATGATCGAGATTTACGGTATCGAAAGAAAGAGAAGCAATTAATCCATCCACTCTTTTGTTAAAGAGGTTCCTGGCATTGGCAATCTCTTTTGTATAACTTTCTGAGGAGTGCGCAATTATTAAGTCGTAACCGGCTTCTGTTGTTATTTTTTCAACTCCTGATAATACGGAGGTCATAAAACTGCTTTTAAGCTCATGCACCATTATACCAATTGTGTAAGTTTGTTGCTGGCGCAGATTGCGGGCAAAATGATTCTGCCGATAGCCCATTTTACCCGCCAGGTCAAATATTTTCTTTCGTGTCTTTTCACTTACAACAGGGTCATTTTTTAAAGCACGGCTTACCGTAGCAATGGAGATATCAAGCGCAGTGGCGATATCGTATATGGTTACTTCTTTACCTTTTATCATTACAATCGTTTACAAGGCCTTTTATTATGGGTAAAGCTATATAAAAAGAAAATGTAAAAGAAAAAAATGTAATCGTTTACATTTTTAAAATAATTCCCTTAATTTAATTCCTGAAAGGCTGGTAGACACACCTGATACCAGCTAAACGATTGCTTTTGGAATTGGACTTTTGCGATTGGAAGTTTTTTATAAATATTTTTTCCGGCAGGCTGATTATAGATGATTTTTTTAAAGAGATAGTTTTAAAAGGACGACTTTAAGGATGGAATCTTTTAATTCCGGGAAATAAAGAAAGTTTACCATACACAATAACACCACTAACATAACAGCCCAATTAAAAAACCTAAAATTTTACTGCTATGGTGAAAATTATATTTAGCCCCAGGACTGACTGTCTCAAGGCAAGAGGTGAAAAAAATGTCCCCGTTAATTTTCTTGCTCCTTTTCGCTTTTAATATCAATGGTTACTCGCAGAACAACTTGCTTGTAAAAGGTAAAGTAGTGAATGAAACGCGGTCAGTGTTTGGTTAATTTATATTAGTCCCCGGTGCTTATTTTATTTAAATATTACAATCCCTTACAATAGTCCAAAGGCAAGGCAGTTTATATAAAACAATTTTATTTTTAAATAAATAAAATGTAAACGGTTACATTTAAAAATATTTCCCTTAATTTAGTTTTTGAAAAGTCGAAAGTGTAAATAAGTAGACCAGATTGCGATTTGCTTTTTTTTAGGAACTCTTAACGATTGTAGTTTCCACTAAATCACCTTTGCTGTTGAATAATTTGAAAATTTTTGTTACAAAAAAATATGCCAATTCTTGGTTTTCGGGGATCACAAAAATTGTTTTACTCAATGAATTGGTGCTTTTTTACCTGTCATAAAAGAGTGTCTAACGGTGTGAATGGAGTGAGCATTGAGTAAAACCTGAATATTAGTTTTAGTTTTCGGTCTCATAAGCAAATGAAAGGAGGGTGATTGATTTCATCCTCCCTTTCATCTTTTGTCATAAAAAGGTAGTATACCTCATAAGGATAGGTGCAAAATTGTGTCACTCAATATTAAATTATATAAGGAACTTTATTCGCTAAATAAACTTTCCATGTATTTATGTAATAAAGTTTTTTCAAATCAATTTTTTTTAATGTAATCAAATACAAAACACTATGGCAGTAATCAAAGGAGATACAGAATTCTTCAAAAACATTCCCCAAATAAAATATGAAGGCCTTGATAGCGATAATCCTCTTGCCTTTCGCTGGTACGATGAAAATAAAGTTGTTGGTGGCAAGACTATGAAAGAGTTTCTAAGATTTGCCTGTGCTTACTGGCATTCATTCTCAAATGTAGGAGCTGATCCTTTCGGAGAAGGCACACACATTTTCCCGTGGGATAAAAAAAGTGATGCAATAGAACGAGCAAAAGATAAGATGGATGCCGCTTTTGAATTCATTACTAAAATGAACATTCCTTATTACTGTTTTCACGATGTGGATGTGGTGGATTATACTAATGATATTGCGGACAATGAAAAGCGGCTACAGGCACTTACGGATTATGCAAAGCAAAAGCAACAGGATAGCGGCGTGAAGCTTTTATGGGGCACAGCCAATCTTTTTTCCAACAGAAGATATATGAATGGCGCTTCTACCAATCCTGATTTTCACGTGCTGGCGCACGGAGGTGCACAGGTAAAAGCTGCACTGGATGCTACTATGGCATTGGGCGGAGAAAATTATGTTTTCTGGGGAGGAAGAGAAGGCTATATGAGTTTGCTAAATACAAATATGAAAAGAGAGCAGGAACATCTTGCAAAATTTTTACATACGGCAAAAGATTATGCAAGAAAGAATGGCTTTAAGGGAACATTTTTTATTGAGCCAAAACCATGTGAGCCAAGCAAACATCAATACGATTATGACGCGGCAACGGTGATAAGTTTCTTGCGTCAATATGATTTGATGGATGATTTCAAATTGAACATAGAAGTGAATCATGCAACGCTTGCGGGCCATACTTTCACACACGAATTACAGGTTGCGGCTGATGCAGGGCTTTTGGGAAGCATGGATGCCAACCGCGGTGATTATCAAAACGGATGGGATACAGACCAGTTTCCAAACGATATCAACGAACTAACGGAAGCGATGTTAGTGATACTCGAAGCTGATGGTTTTGCAGGCGGCGGAATAAATTTCGATGCGAAGATCAGGAGAAACTCTACCGACCCTGCAGATCTTTTCTATGCCCATATTGGAGGCATGGATGCTTTTGCAAGAGCGTTGATCACCGCAGATAATATTTTAAATAAATCTGATTACAAAAAATTAAGAACAGACCGTTACGCATCTTTTGACGACGGGAAAGGAAAAGAATTTGAGGATGGAAAATTATCTCTCGAAGACTTGAGAAACTTTGCAGTAGAAAATGGTGAGCCGGCAACAATAAGCGGCAAGCAGGAATACTTTGAAAATATCATAAACCGCTTTATCTAAAAAAGACACTAAACAAAAAGTATGGCTTTCATGAACGCAACCGCGGGTACATCTGCCACAAGTTTTAATAAAGGAAATCCCCGTTACATCATACTGCTCACAATGGTTGCAGCCCTGGGCGGATTGTTATTTGGATATGATACTGCCGTTGTAAACGGTGCAGAAAAATCACTCGTAGCATTTTATATCCAAAACATTACCGACCCGGCGCATTATCAATATGCCATATCGATGGTTACGCAATACAGGATATTAATGATCCTGGTGCTGTATGCTATTTTTCTGATTATTTCCGGGCAAATCATACGGCTGGTTGGCATAAAAAAAGGCGGTATTGCAGGCCTGATTATTATTGCCTTGCTTAGTTTTTGGGCGGTCGGTTTTGGCGCAAAGCCAGTGCCGGCTGATCCTGCGGCATTGCAGGATATTGCTGATGTAATTAAAGGATTTTTAATAGCAAGCGCATTAATTGGTTGTGTTATAGGTGGCGCATCTGCAGGTTTTGTTTCAAAATCATTGGGAAGAAAAAATGGATTAATGATTGCTGCCATTGCTTTTTTACTATCGGCAATTGGCGCATGGAAACCCGAAGCATTTAATTTCTTTGGCGTTGAGGATGCTTATTCATTTGTGATTTATCGCATCATTGGGGGCATTGGTGTTGGCATCGCCTCTATGATTTCACCTATGTATATTGCTGAAATTGCGCCGGCAAATGTAAGAGGCAAACTTGTTTCTTTTAACCAATTCGCAATCATCTTTGGCATGTTACTAATCTATTTTGTGAATTATTTTATTGCCCAGCAGGGAAACGAGCAATGGTTAGTTACAGAGGGCTGGCGCTGGATGTTTTTTAGCGGTGTAATACCAGCAGGGATATTTTTCATTCTGTTGTTCTTCGTGCCTGAGACGCCCCGTTACCTCGTGATGAAAGGAAATGATGATAAAGCACTGGATGTTCTGAAGAAAATTTCAGGCAGCGACAATGCACCAAAAATTTTAGAAGAAATAAAATCTACTACACATGAAAAGAATGTTCCGTGGCTCTCCTATGGCTTCTTTATTATTTTCATAGGAATAATGCTTTCTGTATTTCAACAGTTCGTTGGCATCAATGTGGTTTTGTATTATGCCAGCAACATTTTCCGTAATATGGGCTCCTCTACCGATTCTTCTTTATTGCAAACCATCATTGTGGGTGTTGTAAATCTGCTGTTCACCGTGCTTGCCATTCTTACTGTTGATAAGTTTGGGCGCAAACCTCTTATGATCATCGGCTCAATAGGAATGGCTGTAAGCATGATTGCGTTGGGTTTTGCATTTTACTTTAATCAGTTGGGAATAGCAGCATTGATATTTATGCTGACTTACACAGCAGCATTCGCCATGAGCTGGGGGCCGGTGTGCTGGGTATTGCTTGCAGAAATATTTCCAAACAGTATTCGCAGTGCGCTCTCTATTGCTGTTGCAGCGCAATGGATTGCCAACTGGGTAGTTTCACTCACCTTCCCCGTTATGAATGATAATGTATGGCTCACTGATAAATTCCATCATGGATTCTCTTATTGGATTTATGGAATCATGGGCGTTCTCTCTGCCATTTTTATGTGGAAATTAGTTCCTGAAACCAAAGGGAAAACATTGGAAGAAATAGAGCATTTGTGGAAGAAAAAGCCGCAGCAAACAGTTGAAGATGCTTTGTTAACGAATGCTGAATTTTGATAAATATATTTTCTTAAGTTTTTAAATTCAAACCTCGTGAAAAAATTTATTTTTCTGACTGTATCCGCATTTGTTCTTTATAACAACTACGGTTATTCGCAAAGTCCCGCTTATTTAAATCCAACATTATCCATTACTCAAAGAGTTAATGATCTTGTGTCAAGACTAACGCTCGAAGAAAAAGTTGGGCAAATGCTCAACGCTGCACCTGCTATTGACCGTTTAAATATTCCTGCCTATGACTGGTGGAATGAGTGTTTGCATGGAGTAGCAAGAACGCCCTATCCTGTAACATCTTACCCCCAGGCCATAGGAATGGCTGCAACTTTTGACGTAAACGCCATGAAAACAATGGGCGATTATACCTCGGAAGAAGGCCGTGCTATTCATAATGAAAGCATGCGCAAAAGCGATCACAGCAGGTACACAGGTTTAACTTACTGGACACCTAACATCAATATTTTTCGGGACCCTAGATGGGGACGCGGGCAAGAAACTTATGGAGAAGATCCTTTTCTTACGGGCAGCATCGCAAAAGCTTTTGTTTTGGGTTTGCAGGGCGATGATCCAAAATATTTAAAAGCGGCAGCTTGTGCCAAGCATTATGCAATCCATAGCGGCCCTGAACCTTCACGACATGTGTTCGATGTAAACGTTAGCAATCATGATCTTTGGGATACTTATTTACCGGCCTTTAAACAATTAGTGGTTAATGCAAAAGTAGCCGGTGTAATGTGTGCTTACAACGCTTATGCAGGCCAGCCTTGTTGTGGCAGCGATAAACTAATGGTTGATATTTTAAGAAATCAATGGAATTTTACGGGCTATGTTACATCTGATTGTGGAGCTATTGATGATTTTTATCAGACCCATAAAATGTTTCCTGATGCAGAGAGTTCTGCGGCAGATGCAGTATTGCATGGAACAGATGTAGAGTGTGGAAATAATACCTACAAGACGTTGATACAAGCAGTGAAAGATGGGAAATTAACGGAGAAAGATATTGATGCTTCTTTAAAAAGATTATTCACTATTCGCTTTCGCCTTGGCATGTTTGATCCAAAAGAGATGGTGAAGTATGCGCAAATTCCTATCACCGCTTTGGAAAGCAAGCCGCATAAAGATCATGCATTAAAAATGGCGAGAGAATCCATTGTTTTGCTTCGCAATCAAAATAACCTATTACCACTAGATAAAAAGATAAAACGCGTTGCAGTATTGGGACCTAATGCTGATAATGCCAATACCCAATTAGGAAATTACAATGGAAAACCTTCAGTGATTGCAACAGTTTTGCAAGGTATAAAAGACAAGATGCCAAATGCAGAGATTTTTTATTCAAGAGCAACTGACTTCACTGCCACTGACCCGCAGGATTTTTCAAAATTGATTGACAGTATTAAAAACGCTGATGTCATCGTTTATGTCGGAGGAATTTCACCAAGGCTTGAAGGTGAAGAAATGAAAGTAACCAACCCCGGCTTTAGTGGTGGCGATCGCACAACCATTGCATTACCAACTGTACAAACAGATTTCATGAAAGCATTGAAAGCTACGGGTAAGCCAATTGTTTTTGTGATGATGACCGGAAGTGCCATTGCTATTCCCTGGGAAGAAGAAAATATTCCCGGTATTATCAATGCCTGGTATGGCGGCCAGGCTGCAGGGGTTGCAGTTGCAGATGTGCTGTTTGGAGATTATAGCCCTTCGGGAAGATTGCCTGTAACCTTCTATAAAAGTGATGCCGATCTTCCTTCGTTTGAAGATTATTCTATGCAAAACAGAACGTACCGTTATTTCAAAGGTGTTCCATTATTTCCGTTCGGGTTTGGATTAAGCTATACAAAATTTACCTACAGCAATTTAAAATTATCGAAAACAAAAATTAATAAAAACGAACCGGTAGATGCCGAGGTAACGGTAACGAATAGCGGCAAGGTAGCAGGCGATGAAGTGGTGGAATTGTATCTCACGCATGTGAAGGGAGGAGAAGAGGTTCCTCTTCATTCTTTGAAAGGTTTTAAGCGAATTACCTTGAACCCGGGCGCCGCTGAAAAAGTAAAATTTACTATTACACCGGATATGATGCAATTGATAAATGAATTGGGTGACAGCCAGATAAACGCCGGCGATATAAAAGTTAGCATTGCCGGTTCTTTGCCATCAAAAAGAAGTGAGGAACTGGGAGCAGCAAAGCCGGCAGAAGCAACCTTAAGTATTAAATAATAAATTTTTATCCTCTTTAATAAACCCCTTAAAATATCTCCATGCTTCTTTTAGGAATTGATATCGGGACCTCCTTTATAAAAGTATCTGCCGTAGATGCGGCAACACAGAGAAGCGTTGCCAGTGAGCAATATCCGGATACAGAGACGGCCATTACTTCTTTGCAATCAGGGTGGGCGGAACAATCGCCGGATATGTGGTGGCAGCATACATGCAAAGCAATTCAGGCATTAGGAAAATCAGGAAAAATTGATCCTGCTGATATAGTTGCTATCGGCATTTCTTACCAAATGCATGGCCTGGTGGTGGTTGATAAAGAGCAAAATGTTCTAAGGGATAGCATTATATGGTGCGATAGCCGGGCCGTTGAAACCGGCGAAGAAGCCTTTGTTGCAATTGGAGATGATACGTGTTCTTCCTGCCTGCTGAATTCTCCGGGAAATTTTACGGCATCCAAATTAGGCTGGGTTAAAAAAAATGAACCAGAAATATTCGGGAGGATAGACAAGATTATGCTACCAGGCGATTACATAGCAATGAAACTTACGGGCGAAATCACAACAACGTCTTCCGCTTTGTCAGAGGGAATTTTGTTCGACTTTCAAAAGAATGAAATTTCAAAAGATGTTATGAAATATTTTGGCTTTGAAGATTCCCTTATTCCAAAAGTGCAGCCATTATTTTCTTCGCATGGTAAATTATTACCCGCCATTGCAACACAACTTTCATTGACGGAAAACATTCCTGTTACGTATAAAGCAGGCGATCAGCTCAATAATGCTTTGTCATTAAATGTACTGAAGCCAGGTGAAGTGGCGGCTACTGCCGGCACCTCGGGAGTAATATATGCAGTCACTGACCAGTTATTTAGTGACAAACATTCGCGGGTAAATGCTTTCGCTCATGTTAATCATACGGCAACGGATAAACGCTTAGGTGTTTTACTTTGCATCAACGGAACGGGTATTATGAATAGCTGGATAAAAAAAGTATGTGGCGATGGATTTACTTATAAAGAAATGGATGCCCAGGCCGCAAAAATAAAACCAGGTAGTGATGGTTTGTTTGTGTTGCCTTTTGGCAATGGTGCTGAGAGAATGCTTCAAAATAAAATCGTTGATGCCCACCTCCATAATATTGATTTAAATAAACATACCAAAGCACATATTTTTCGTGCCGTGCAGGAAGGAATTGCTTTTGCTTTCAGGTATGGCCTGGATATTATGCGTGAAAATGATTTACGTCCCACGATCATTCGCGCAGGCAAAGCCAATTTATTTTTAAGTGATGTTTTTATAGAATCATTCGTAAATGTTACCGGTGTTACGGTTGAGTTATATGAGAATGATGGAAGCGTAGGAGCTGCATTAGGAGCCGGAATAGGCGAGGGCATTTACAAAAATGCTGCTGAGGCTTTTAGTCAATTTAAACCAATGAAAAAAATTGAGCCGCTCAATACTGCGCTATACGATTCCTTATATATTGAATGGAAAAAGCTACTGGAAAATTATTTGAATTAGTAAGGGTAAAAATTTATAATGATCTCCCATTCAATTTTAGCTGGTCTTTTCATCACACCTATAAATGAAAAGAGTGTATAAGATATAGTATAATATTCCTGCGCTAACTCGAACGGATACACCTTATTATGCTATTGTAAGTCCCTATAAATGTTTTCATTAAAAATATAAATCTCTATTATAAAATTGTTGTTGATTTGTTAAAAACTATTTGTTAACTTCACGACAGTTTTCATAGGGTACGGATTAAAAACGGGCCTGGGTATCTACCCCGGCCCAATTTTTTTTATTTACAATGGGATTAATTTAAATTGATAGCCCGCCCCTGAAAAATATTCCAGGATCCGCGGAAGTGCATATCTAAGCCTGGTAAAAGCTTTCTGACTATCATGAAAAACAATTATAGACCCAGGCCCGGAGTTATTTATCACATTCAGGTAACAGTTCTCTTCCGAAAGCTTTTCATCAAAATCGCCGCTTAAGACGCTCCACATTATCGTCCTCAAATTAAAACGGTTTCCCTTCAAGGCCTCAAGTTGAAATTTTGTAATCTTGCCATAAGGAGGCCGAAAAAGGTTTGAATCAATAATTTTGGCGGCTTTCGCGATGTTTTCTAAATAAAAATTATCCGCCGTTTTCCATCCGTTCAAGTGATCAAAAGTGTGATTTGCAATCCTGTGACCGTCTTCTATTATATCCTGGTAGTGCCCTGGATATTTTTTTACATTATTGCCAATACAGAAAAAAGTTGCGAATGCTTTGTATTTTTTTAGCTCATCTAATACAAATGGTGTTACCTCCGGGTGTGGCCCATCGTCAAAAGTGAGGTATAATATTTTTTCCCTCGTATTAATTTTCCATACGCAACCGGGATACAATTTTTTAAGCAGCCACGGCGTTTTTACAAAATAAAACATTGATAAAAAAAATAAATTTTTTATAGAATTAAACTATTACAAAAAGGTTGCGTCTTAAAAGCCAACGTAACCTTAAATAATTACTTTATGAAATTAAAAAACTTTCTACTTAGCGCTGCAGTAATTGCTACCGCTGCAGGTTTTACTTCCTGCAAAAAAGATTCTAATTCTTCTTCCTCAACCGAAATTGAAAGCACATTTGAAATTGCCGGCGACCAGGCAATTTCCGACAATCTAAACTCTGATGCGGAATATGTGTTAAATGAAGCTGCTATTGATAACAACTTTGCGGGTAATACGCCCGTAAATGTCAGCTCCACTTTAGGAGTTCTTGGATGTGCAACCGTAACCGTTACTCCGTTACAGGGTTTTCCTAAAACTATCATAATTGATTTTGGAACGGGCTGTTCTGCCAATGCCGGTGGTATTACACGGAGCGGTAAAATAATGGTTACGCTAAGTGACTCTCTTCGTAAATCAGGAAGTATAGCGGTGATGACGTTTAATAATTATTTTGTGAGCGGCTTTAAAAAAGAAGGAAAAGTTACCTGGACCAATACAAGCCAGGGAGGAACAAAAAGCTGGGAGCGCGAATGCGAAGATGGAAAGATAACTGCACCCGGTGGACGCTATTGGCTTCATACAGGCACACAGAACGTAGTACAGACGCAAGGTTCGGCTACGCCATTTAATTTACTTGATGATGTATTTTCTATTACAGGCAGCCACACTGTTACCAATTCAGAAGGAAAATCCAGGACATCTACAATTACCGAAGCTTTAGAAAAGAAAGTAATCTGCGATAATATTGATATGGGTAAAATAAGAATTGAAGGTCCAAATCATTATGCCGTTTTGGATTATGGTGATGGTTCTTGTGATAAAGTTGCCACCATATCTATAAATGGTAATACACCAAGAACTATACTTCTCAGATAAAATTTAGGCTGACAATATAATTTCCCTATGCTAACATACCCGCGGCTTCCACCGCGGGTTTTTTTATGAACACTCTAAGTTAGCCTCATTATCTTTGTGGCATGAGTAAAGTAAGAGTAAGGTTTGCACCCAGCCCAACCGGTGGTTTACACTTAGGGGGCGTACGCACAGCTTTATATAATTATTTATTTGCAAAAAAACACAATGGAGATTTCGTATTAAGAATCGAAGACACTGACCAGGGACGTTATGTGCCAGGCGCGGAACAATATATAATTGATTCACTTGCGTGGTGTGGAATACTTCCGGATGAAGGGCCGCATAAAGAAGGTGATTACGCACCGTACAGGCAAAGCGAGCGTAAGAATTTTTATAAAGAATATGCAGAAGACCTGGTAAAAAAAGGACATGCTTATTATGCCTTTGACACGCCTGAAGAAATTGAGGCGCTCAGGGAAAAATTAAAAGCGCAGGGAAAAAGCAATCTGCAATACGGCCATCACGTGCGGCTTGACATGAAAAATTCACTTTCATTATCGGGCGAAGAAACACAGGCGTTGCTGGACGCAAATTTCCCCTACGTGATCCGGATAAAAATTGAAAGAGACCAATTTGTTTCTTTTAAAGATATGATTCGCGGCGACATCCACATGGACACAAACAGCGTGGACGATAAAGTGTTACTTAAGGCTGATGGCATGCCCACTTATCATCTTGCCGTGGTGGTGGATGATTATTTGATGAAAATTACTCATGCTTTTCGTGGGGAAGAATGGTTACCGAGTGCTCCGGTGCATATTCTTCTTTGGAAATACCTTGGATGGAAAGACCACATGCCTCAATGGGCGCATTTCCCACTGATACTTAAGCCGGATGGCAATGGAAAGTTAAGTAAACGGGATGGCGAACGCCTTGGATTTCCCGTATTTTCTATAGGTTGGAATGATCCCGCTACAGGCGACCTTCTGAAAGGTTTTAAAGACATAGGCTTTATGCCGGAAGCATTTATTAATATGCTTGCATTACTTGGTTGGAATGATGGTACTGAACAGGAAATATTTTCACTGGAAGAATTAATAGAAAAATTTTCTATTGAGCGGGTACATTCCAGCGGAGCAAAATTTGATTTTGAAAAAGGCAAATGGTTCAATCATGAATGGATAAAAAGGAGTACTGCGGCGCAATTGGAACCAGCAGTAAAAGAAATATTCCAGGAGAAAAATATTGCAATAAGCGATGAGAATAAGTTTAAGCAAATCATTGCTCTTGTAAAAGATCGTTGCACATTACTTACTGATTTTTGGGAACAATCAAATTTCTTTTTTATAACTCCCGGAGCCATCGATACTGGATCAATACTTCCCAAATGGAACGCTTCTAAAAATCTTTTTTTTGTTGAATTAATAAATACATATAAGCTTTCCACAACATGGGTTGCAACAGAACTTGAGCATACATTTAAGGAAATTACATCTATGCACCGCATTAAGCCGGGAGAGCTATTGCTTCCGTTTAGAATAATGTTAGTCGGAGGCAAGTATGGGCCCGGAGTTTTTGAGATTTCTTCTTTACTAGGTAAAGAGGAAACAATAAAAAGAATTCAACATACATTGTCTTTGTTAGCAGGTAATAATGCTAAAGGTTAATTTTTTATGAAGATCGTTGCAGAATTTTTTTAATTATTTTCTTCTTATGATTTCTGGCCCGCCCGGTAAATTTTATAACTAATGGAAGCAGAAAAAAATGAAACAGGAACGATTCTTATGCAGCGGCCTGTGCGGGTACTTATCGCCAAGGTAGGCCTTGATGGGCACGACAGGGGAGCAAAAGTGATTGCAACTTCACTTCGTGATGCAGGTATGGAAGTCATTTACACCGGGTTGCGGCAAACCCCGGAAATGGTTGTCAATACTGCCTTACAGGAAGATGTAGATGCGATTGGAGTGAGTATATTATCTGGTGCTCATAATACTGTTTTCCCCAAAATTTTAAAACTATTGAAACAAAATAAAATGGATGACGTGCTGCTGACAGGTGGTGGAATTATTCCGGTAGATGATATGCAGAAATTAAATGCAATGGGCGTTGGCAAATTATTTTCTCCCGGAACAAATACGTCTGAGATTGCGGATTATATAAAAAATTGGGTGAAAGAAAACAGGAGTTTTTAAAACAAACAAAACGATGTACGACACAATTGCTACGAAATTCGAAAAAGGCATATTAATTATTACTATTAATCGTCCTGATAAATTAAATGCTCTTAATAAAAAAGTTTTAGAGGAGTTAAATGCAGTGATGCAGGAAGTTTATGATGATGAAAATATAAAAGCAGCTATCGTTACCGGCGAGGGAAAAAAAGCTTTTGTTGCCGGCGCCGATATAGCAGAATTTATTGAACTAACTGATGATAGGGGTGCAGAACTGGCTAAAAGAGGCCAGGATATTTTTTTTAAAATAGAAAATTGTCCTAAGCCGGTAATTGCCGCGGTCAATGGTTTTGCTTTAGGCGGAGGTTGCGAGCTGGCTATGGCATGTCATTTCAGGCTGGCAAGTGATAATGCAAAATTTGGGCAGCCGGAAGTTAATCTTGGTATTATTCCCGGCTATGGGGGCACACAGCGTTTACCCATGCTCGTTGGTAAGGGTAAAGCAATGGAGCTGATAATGACTGGCAATATGATTGATGCCAATGAAGCTAAAGTGCTTGGATTGGTAAATCATGTAACAAGCCCGGAAAGCCTTCTTGAAAAGACAAAGGAAATCCTTGCTGTAATTCTCACAAAATCCCCGGTAGCTGTTTCTAAAGTAATTGATGCGGTAAATGCTTGTTACGATAATAATAAAAATGGTTTCGAAGAAGAAGTAAAATTATTCGGCGAAGTATTTACTTCAGACGATAAGAAAGAAGGTACGCAGGCCTTTGTTGAAAAACGTAAGCCTGTGTTTACGAGTAAATAATTATTGGTTAAAAACGCGGATAGTTTTTACAAATCTCCCCTGGTAATATTTATTGAATGGCGTGATTACAACGCTGTAAGCTTTTCCGGATGTGGCATGTATAAATTGCAACCCATCTTTGTTATTGGAAACGACAATGCCCATGTGGCCGATCACTCTCTCCGTGCTATCCGTTCCGGTAAACAAAATAAGGTCACCCCTTTTGCTTTTGCTCATTGGAATTTCAGTGCCTGTATTTTCAAAATCTTTTGATGAACGCGGCACAGAAATGTTATAATGATTAAAAACATAGGTTATAAAACCTGAGCAGTCAAAACCAACAGACGGGTCGGTTGATGCATATTTATACGGAATGCCTATGAGCGTTTCAGCGTATGCGACCAGGCTATCCGGCAAGGTGTTTTTTGTAACAATTTCTAATACGGGAACAGTATCTTTTATCCCGGGTATCCTTTTTTTTGCAATCAGATTGCTGCTTGTATCGCTTAAAGACGGGACTTGTAGTTCAACATTATTTTGCAAATTACCTGCTTGTTGACGGTGTGTAGCGAGGTAGAAAATAAATACGGCGATGGCAAATGCTAATAAAAAATATAAAATTTTCAAGATCGAAATATTGACGATTGTTTTTACAAGAATTTAATTTTCAATTCATGCCGGGTAATTCAAAAATAGCAAATTGATAACGGCAGAGTGACTAATATGTTATAATTAATAACGCCACGTTTAGATTTTCATTTCTACATAGATTTTTTTACAATGCTCCCTCGCTTTTAAATTAAATTTGTAACACGTTATTAAATAATTTTCTTAAAAAAAAGCAAGAATTATTATGGAGTATAGAATTGAAAAAGATACTATGGGTGAGGTAAAGGTACCGGCTACAGCATATTACGGCGCACAGACACAAAGGAGTATTGAAAATTTTAAGATTGCGCAGGATATAAATAAAATGCCCAAAGAGATAATACAGGCTTTCGCATATTTAAAAAAAGCCGCTGCCATCACTAACCTGGATGCAGGAGTTTTAAGTAAAGAAAAATGTGAGATAATAAGAAAAGCCGCAGATGAAATACTAATGGGAAAACTGGATGATCAATTTCCTCTCGTAGTGTGGCAAACCGGAAGCGGTACACAAAGCAATATGAATGTGAATGAAGTGATCGCTTATCGCGGCCATGTATTGAACGGTGGTAAACTTTCTGATAAAGAAAAAATGTTGCATCCTAATGACGATGTAAATAAATCACAGTCAAGCAACGATACTTTCCCTACTGCGATGCACATCGCTGCATATAAAATCCTTCATGACCTAACATTGCCTGCAATTGAAAATCTTAAAAATACTTTAACGGCAAAGTCGAAGGAATTCATGCACATTGTAAAGATCGGCCGTACGCATTTTATGGATGCGACGCCGTTAACACTTGGACAGGAATTTAGCGGCTACGCGTCACAGTTAGAACATGGCCTAAGGGCAATTAGAAACTCAATGCTCCATTTGAGTGAGCTTGCCCTTGGGGGAACAGCGGTAGGTACGGGGATAAATACGCCGCCGGGCTATGCAAAAAATGTTGCTGAAACCATCGCAGAACTTACAGGCCTTCCCTTCATTACGGCGGAAAATAAATTTGAATCGCTTGCCGCACATGATGCCATTGTAGAAACACACGGCGCACTAAAAACTGTTGCTGTAAGCCTTATGAAAATAGCGAACGACATACGTATGCTTTCATCTGGTCCACGCAGCGGCATAGGCGAAATTCATATTCCTGATAATGAACCAGGCTCATCTATTATGCCCGGCAAAGTGAATCCCACACAATGCGAAGCGCTTACAATGATAGCCGCGCAGGTAATGGGTAATGATGTAGCAATAAGCATTGGCGGTGCAACCGGCCAATTTGAATTGAATGTTTTTAAACCGATGATGATTTATAATTTCCTCCACAGCGCACGCCTTATTGGGGATGGCTGCAACAGCTTTAATGAAAAATGTGTATCTGGTATCGAACCTATAAAAGAAAACATTAAAAAGCATGTTGACAATTCTTTAATGCTCGTAACAGCTTTGAATACAAAGATTGGATATTATAAGGCGGCTGAGATTGCCCAGAAAGCACATAAAGAAAATACTACGCTGAAGGAGATGGCCGTAAAGCTTGGCTATGTCACAGCACAGCAATTTGATGAATGGGTGAAGCCGGAAGATATGGTAGGAGAATTAGGATAGTTAGGTTATGTTGCGTTTGCCTCTTTGGTTGCAGCGATTTTTAAATCTTGAATTATTGGAACTGTCCATAAAGCCCGATAAACCGTCCTGCAAAGTAGCTTGCATTAAACTTTAGCTTACCATTTAAAATACCATGAAACTGCCGACATCGTAAGTTGTAACGCTGACATTATCGTCATAGCTAAAATGAATTTCTCCAACATTTTTTGCAAACCATCTTTCGTCAGTTTCTACAGCAACGGGCGAGCCCGCTATAAATAATTCATATTTCACCTTAATAACATCAGGGAAATTAAATGTGCCGATGGTTACAGGAACCATTTTGGCAAGGAGTGTCATTTTAAAATAAGCCGAAAAAGGAAAGCCTGAAATACTTCCCGAGATATTGGGGGATTGCCATGTGCTACCTGCTGCTACATTATCTTTTAAAAATATATACTCACCATCTACAGGTTGGTCAAATGGCAAATAATTACTATAATTCACATATTGATAATAGCTTCCGCCAGGCTTGCGATAATAAGATGAATCAGGAGCTCCCGTGGGTGGAATATAATCTGTAGTAATTGTTGAATAAGTATTTCCTACGGCAGCCAGTGAATAATTTATTACTGCGAAATGCAGCGAATCAGAGGAAGTTCCTCCTTCCAGGCTATAAGACCAGTGGGAATTAAGGGTAGTCGGGAAATAATCATTTGATGGGGCTACGCCGGGTGCAGAGTTGATAGTGAAGCTACAGGTGCTGCTTCCATAAGTTACTGAAAAAGATAAGATACCTGACACAGTAGGTGTTCCGGTGCCTGCTAATGTTACAATCTGCATGCCTGTGTTAGGAAAATTTCCGGAAGCTGAAAAGCTTATGCCGCTGACGGTATTGGTTGCGATCGAATAGTTTCCAGGGGTTGTAACCGTTACCTGTAGTTGCACCGTATTTGTTTGGTTGAGTAAAATGCCCTGTTGGTAAACACCGCCAACAGTAAATGACGTACAGGCGCCACCACCCCCGCCTAATGTGCCTGTAGATGGATTAGCAAAAATTATGGTGAAATTACATTGACTGTTCCCGAATGCTGTAGCGTAATCGCTATTGCCCGAATTTGTGGGCGTACCGCTTCCAATCAATGTGACAGTTTGAACACCCACGGAAGTAAAGGTTCCACTCTTTGAAAAAGTGACTCCGTTTACTGTGTTTGTGGAAATAGTATACGAACCAGGCACAGTTACTGTAACTTGCAACTGTACAGTATTCAAGCTTGTAAGTGCAACGCCGGTATAATAAGCACCGCTTAATACAATGGGCTGACATGTGCCTGAACTACTGCCCAACACGCCTGATGAAACGCCACCGGCTGTTCCGGAAATATTAATGGTAGAAGTAAATTTACCTTCAGTCAATTGAACAACTTTGTTTGAAGAATCTAATGCAGACCCTGAAAAATTTCCTGATATCACATTATTGCCAAACGAGGTGATATTTACGATAAATTCCCCAACCAGTTGATTGGCGTTAAACAAAGAGGTAGCGCCTGATGTATAATTAAATGATGACTGAAAAACGGAAGCTTTATATGTACCGACCTTAAAAGTATCAGCAAATAAATGCAAATGAAAAGTTTGTGATCCGTCAGCTGATGTTCCGATAAGGTGGAGCTCTTTAGTGTTGCCACTTGCAGCTATATAAGCAGTATCCATATCACCTATATACTGAGCACCACCATTTTTAAATTCCCAGCTTCCTGTAGGTAATTTAAGATTGCCATTCTCCACACTATATTCCTTTTGGCAACTATATAAGGCCAATGCAGAAAGCAATAAGTAAAATGCGGGCTTGAAAGTTTTCATGGTAGGTATTTAATAAGTGATCTTTTGTGTCGGGTTTAGATTAAATTTTTACGAAACCTGTACTTCATCGTTTACCAATGTTTCTGTTTCTACGCTTTGAGCGCTTATCCTTCCTGCACTTGTTTTAAAGAAACGTTTTTGGAAAACAAGTATTGCTATGATGCCGGTTGAAATAGAGGCGTCGGCAAGATTAAATATGGGCCGGAAAAACTCAAAATCTTCGCCGCCCCATACAGGCACCCACAAAGGAAAATGTGCGTTGCGTATGACAGGGAAATACAACATGTCCACAACTTTGCCATGTAAAAAACCTGCATAGCCGTGAGCCGGAAACATTTTGGCAATGTTGTAAGTGTACATACTGCTGTCTTCGAAAATGATGCCATAGAACATGCTGTCAATTAAATTTCCAAGTGCTCCTGAGAATATCAATGCAGCACAAATGATGAAGCCGGGATGGTATTTATTCTTAATAATTTTCCTAAGGTAAAAAACGCCAAAAATTACCGCGGAGAGCCTGAATAATGTAAGAAGCATTTTGCCCCATTCTCCACCAAACTTCCAGCCATAAGCCATTCCTTCATTTTCTATAAAATATAGCCTGAACCAATTACCTAATACTGCGTGGGACTCGCCGGTGTGATAGTGTGTTTTTACATAAATTTTAAGCGCCTGGTCAGCAAGTACAACAAGGCAAATAATCAAAAAAACATTTCTTCCTTTCACTTATTAAATTTGAGCAGCAAAGATAGCAAAATTGGGCATGGCTGTTAATCAATTACGTTAATTGTTGTTAACGAAGGTTTGGTATAAAACGATATCGAAGCACCTAATATTGCAGAATGCCTGAAGGTGAACAAGCCTGGGTTACTCCTCAAAATAAACCCTCTTCACCCGTTGAGATATGCCTGTCATTAATTCGTAGGGAATAGTTCCTGCCCACGAGGCTAAAGTAGATATTGAAAGTTTCTCTCCAAAAACTTCAACAGTTTCACCTTCTTTAACCGATTTGAATTCCGTGATGTCTAGCATCGTCATATCCATGCATATATTTCCAATTACGGGAACCAACTTATCCCTGATCAACATTTTTCCTTTTCCATTGCCCAGGCTCCTGGGGTATCCGTCCGCGTAGCCGATACGCACGGTAGCAATTGAACTGTCACGCGAAAGCCTGGCATTTCTACCATAACCTACAGTTTCGCCGGCTTTTACTTTCTTTATTTGAGATATAGTAGTTGTAAGCGTGCTAACATTTTTAAGTTTTCGCTGCATCACTTTATTGCTATCTATTCCGTAGAGCCCAATACCAAGCCGCACCATATTCAGGCTGCCGGATGCAAACCTGCTAATGGCCGCAGTATTGGCCGCATGTTTATAAAAAGTGTAGCCTAAAGTGTTTTCAAGAATCGCCGCAGCATCTTCAAATTGCTTTATTTGCTGCTGAGTAAAATCGTCTTCGCTTTCAACATCACTTGCAGCGAGATGTGTGAAGGCCGACGTTATTTTTAGAAAAGTATTTCCTGCTAAATGTTTGGCCAAAGCTTTTATATCATCTGTTGTAAAGCCCAACCTATGCATGCCGGTATCAATCTTTACATGCGCCGGATAATTGTTTATGCCATTTGATTTTAGAAAATTTTCAAAGGAATATAAAATGGAAAACGAAAATATTTCCGGTTCGAGGCTATAGTTTATTAATGAAGAAAAAGTGCTTTCCTCAATATTCATTACCATTATTGGCAAGGTAATTCCGGCTTTTCGAAGTTCGACCCCTTCATCTGCATAGGCAACTGCCAGGTAATCAATTTTATTAAACTCCAATACGGCAGCGATCTCATAACTTCCGCTTCCATAGCTAAAGGCTTTCACCATTCCCATGATTTTTGTACCGGGTTTTAATAGCTCCCTATATCGCTTCAGGTTATGTACTGCGGCGTTGAGATTTATAGAAAGCACCGTCTGGTGTACCTTTTGCTCAAGTGCAATTACTATATCCTCAAAAGCAAAAGCACGGGCGCCCTTTACTAAAATGTTTTCATCATGAAAATGAAGAGAGGAAATGTTTTTTATAAAATCATTTACACTAAGGAAAAAATGTGTGGATAATAAAGACGCAAATATTTTTTGATGAAAAAATATTTCAGGACCAATGCCGATAAGTTTATTGATTTTTTTCTGGTGAAACAGCGAAGCTACTTCTGCGTAAAGCATGTCAGGCTTTTTCCCGGATTGCAGAATATCAGATAAAATAACTGTTTGTTGCGAATGTTGTTTTTGCTGTGCTAAAAAATCAAGGGCAATGCTGAGGGAATGCAAATCGTTGCTGTAGCTGTCGTTGATTATGGTACAATGATTAATGCCCTGCTTAAGCTCGAGCCGCATGGTAATTGGATGCAAAGAGGTAAATCCTGAAATAATTTTCTCCTGGCCCTTATTCAGTATTAATAAAGTACACAAGCAATTAATCGCATTTTCAACGGCAGCGTCGTCAATAAAAGGTATAGAGATAGAAAGCGACTTGTCTTTAAACACAACATCAATTTGAGTTGTACTTTCTTTTTTATTTATCGAATGGATTTGTAAAGTATTGCCTTTCTTTTTTCCCCATGAAAACAATGCAAGGTGATTATTTTGTTTTTTAATTTTTTTATGGAAACCAATAACTTCTTTGCCGGTCTCTTCATCGTCCGCAGAATAAACGAGGTAAGCTGAGTGTAAAAAAAGCGCAAGCTTTTCATTGATCTTTTGCTGTTTGTTTTTAAAACCTTCGCCGTGTGCCTGCCCGATATTCGTAAGTATCCCGATAGTAGGCTGTATTATTTTTTCGAGCGCTTTCATTTCACCTGTTGTTGAAATGCCTGCTTCAAATATGGCTAATGTATGAGCGGGATTAATATTCAATACACTTAAGGGAACGCCGATTTGCGAGTTATAACTGCCGGGGCTTTTGATAATGGAGTAGTCATTTTCAAGAAGCTGCGAGAGCCACTCTTTTACAATCGTTTTCCCGTTGCTGCCGGTTATGCCGATTACAGGCAATCTATTTCCATTAGCTAAAACATTATGGCTTTTTCTATGATGAATTGCCAGGCTTTGCAAAGCTTGCACGGTATTTTGAACGGCAATTACATTGGCACCTTTCAGTTTATCCAAATCAATCTGATCATCTTCAAGAAGAAAATTCCTCACACCTTTTTTATAAAGGCCTTCCACAAATTCACTACTGTTATGGTGAGAGGT
The DNA here is from genome assembly GCA_039931355.1 of Ginsengibacter sp. Lineage (GTDB taxonomy): Bacteria > Bacteroidota > Bacteroidia > Chitinophagales > Chitinophagaceae > Ginsengibacter. The sequence goes on along the minus strand of JBDTSD010000043.1, from coordinate 4,763 downwards.
GTTTATGCCAAAAAAAATGGTCGCCTGAGGAAAAGAAACTTTCCGGCTATCAAGTGCGATATAATCGGGAGGCGGTAGTGTATCGTTGTGAATTAAAAGTTTTCCACCTGTGTAATTGGTAATTTGTACGATAGTATAATTGATTGCTACATTCACAAAATTCTTTTCTAACTTTTTGTAAAATTTCTGACGCTTTAATAAGTATCGCGGCCTTTATCCAATTCTCTCTTGCTCATATAAATTGAAAATACCACTGAACCGCAAAGGCAGAAGAGAATAACAAGAAGGGATACCCAAATAGGCAAATGCACCTCGAAAAATTCTAAAAGCATTTTTACACCAATAAAAACTAATACGATAGCTATTCCTTCTTTCAGGTATTTGAATTTCACTACCGCACCCTTTAGTAAGAAAAATAAAGATCTTAATCCTAATACCGCAAAAATGTTAGAAGTGTAGATCACCATTTTTGTTTGCGTAATGGCAAATACGGCAGGGATAGAATCTAACGCAAATACTATATCTGTTGTCGCAAGCATTATTATTACCACAAACAGCATGGTAAAACGCCGCTTTCCATTTATTCTTTTTGTGAATTTACCGTTGTTGTCTTCGTGCGTTAGGGGTAATATTTTTTTCAAAAATTTATATACAATATTACTCTCGGGGTGAAATTCTTTATCACTATTTACAAAGAACATTTTTATACCGGTGTAAACCAGGAATGCACCGAACACATATAAAATCCAAAAAAATCTTTCGACAAGTGCGATGCCTGCTGTAATAAAAATAACTCTTAGAACTAAAGCTATTAAAATGCCGAATAGTAATACGCGGTTAGCATCTTTTTCAGGGATTTTAAAAAATGAAAATATAAGGATAAACACAAAAATATTATCAACACTCAGCCCCCATTCCATCAGGTAGGCACTCAGGTATTCTAATGCATTTGTCTGGCCGTCTTCAAACCAGATAAATAAACAAAAGCCAAGGCCAAGGCTTACCCAAAACATTGTTTGGTAAAAAGCCTGTTTCAAAGAGATTGACCTCGATCTTTTGCTTAAAAGGCCTAAATCAAAAATCACAGCAACTGCGAGTACAATTCCAAATACCACATAAGTCCATTCTGTTGCATTCATTTACAAAATATTGCGGCAAAGATAAGTTTTGGGAGGGCTATTGCGCAACCTTGTGAGATTATTATAAAAGCATTTAGGTACGATATTTTTTTCTTCTCCACCATTGATAAATAAGGCCAAAAAATATTATGGAGATAACAGGTAATACAATATTTATAATTTGCCAGGTAGTCTTCTCTGTTGCAATTCTTTTGGGATCAAGAAGCCTTAATGTATAATCTTTAGAACGGGCTTCGCTAAGGCCGGCGTTGTTCACCAGGTATTCTATACAATTTTCAACGAACTGCTTATTTGCAAACTGGTATTCGTACTGTGAACCAATAGTAAAGGGGTTTACACCCATTGGCAAAGGCTGGTTTTGGGTCACTCCATTTAAAACAATATCACCATCCGCAACTATTATCATTTTATTTTCATGAATGCATTGTGTCATGAAAGGTGTGCCATAGTTTGTGATCGTGTCTATCATGGCCTGGCTTACCCTGTTTTTATAGAGAGAAGTAAATTTTCCCTCCAGCAAAACCGCCACAGGTATATCTTTTTTTTGAAATGCCTGGTCTGCCGGTGCATTTCTGTTTTCTTCCCCACTTATTAAGGCTGGTGTTTCTATAGTTCTTGCGTTGGCTGAAGAGCTTAAAAGAATTGTTTTATCAATACCGGGTGCGCTTACTGTATCTAATGAGTTTACAAACTTGCCAGCCACCAGCCCGAGGTTTTTATTAATTACATTATTTTGTTTCGATTCAAACAAAGGAAAATAATTCCAATGTAAAAATTCAAACTGCTTATTTCCATTTACATCGAAAGGTAAAAAATCGCATTGCAGATCCATCACGAGATCTGGGTTGATTCTTACGCCATATTTGAACAAAAGATCTTCCAGGTTAAGGTTGCGGTCATAGGCTATTACCTGGTTTTTGATGCGAAGGCTATCCATTTCAGCCTCCAGGCGGTCTATGAACCAAAGCACTTTACCCCCACGCATCACATATTGGTCAATCTTTAATTTCTCCGCATCGCTGAAAGAAACCTTTGGTTTTACAATCATCAATACTTTGAATGTATCCGGTATTACCGGCTCGCTTTCTATATTTATTGTAAAAAGGCTATAATCTTTCTTCAACACATTTTCAATAAGATCATATACATTGGTGCCGGTGGGCTCGCCGTTCCCTACCGAATAAGCCACGAGCGGTTTTTCATTTTCTTTTATCTTATTTATAGCATCAGCAAACTTATATTCGAGTAATGCCTCAGCGCTGTTCAACTCAATATTGCTTATCAATTGTGGGCCTGAGTATAAACTCACCGGAAGTATCCGCTGTTGGTAATGCACTAGCGCCGCCGGATAAACGTACTGGGATTGCTCTCCTGCTTTCAGTTGAACTTTAAGATTGATAGGAACAATGCCTAAAGAAGAAAGCGTATCTGCATAGGTCCTGGTCGTACCGGGTATTATCTCTTCCGGCGAAATAAGCCGATACCTGACCTTTCCGTTGGCATACTCCTGGAATTCCTGCAGCAGCTCTGTTGAAGTACCTGCAAGTTTTTTAAAGCCCGAGGGTAAATCACCCTTCAGAAAAATATCTACTTCTACAATATCGTTGAGGCTTTTTAGAATCTTTTTTACCGGGGAAGAAATCGTGAATCTTTTTTCATTAGTAAGATCCAAACGGTAATGGAACGTTGCAGCCAGGAAATTAACAGCAATCAGTATAAAGACTACTATAATAAAAGACCATAATTTCTTACCTGCTGAAAAATTCATCTGTTAGAGCGTTTTCCTGATAAAATTTTTTGAGTGGAAAAAAGGAATAGAAAGATGACACTCAAAAAATAGAGAATATCCCTTGTATCCACTACGCCTCTGCTTATGCTACGGTAGTGAAAATCAATGCCTGCCATTTCAAGATAATAATCTGCGTTGCCGGAAAAGATGGGAAGTTTGCTGAATGCATTAAATCCAAAATATAAAACAAGACAAGTAAATGCGCCCATGAGAAATGCGATCACTGCATTAGCGGTGAGCGCAGAACACAGGATGCTGATAGAGGCAAATATCGCAGCAAGAAACAAAAGGCCGATATAAGAGCCAATAATTCCGCCGGTATCTATACCTCCTGCAGCAGAAAAATAATGTATAGTATAAACGTAGAGTAGAGTAGGCAATAATGCAATCACAATTACCAAAAGCACAGCAACATATTTACCGGTTACAATTTGCCTGCTTGTCAGAGGCCTTGTTTGCAGTATTTCAAAGGTGCCGGTTTTAAACTCATCTGCGAAACTGCGCATGCATAATGCAGGTATAAGAAAGATAAATATCCAGGGGGCGAGATCAAAAAAGCGATCGAGTGTAGCGTATCCAAAATCAAAGATGTTACTATCCTTTAAAAAAAAAAGAAAAAAGCCGCATACAAGGAGAAATAGTATTATGGTTATGTAACCCGTAAGGCTGCTGAAAAACTGGTGCAGTTCCTTTTTTGCGATTGAAATCATAATCCTCCGGAAAATATTCAGATTTGAAAAATAATTAAAACTTTTTGATTTGCAGTCAAGCAGCGTTTTAAATTCTCTGCTTGTCTATATTATGTTGCCTACAAAAATTGATTGTTTACCTTTTCTTTTTTTAAATTAAAAGTGTCTCTGAGATTAAGATGATTCTGGACATTCTTTAAATGTAAAAGCAATCTTTAGAGACTCTGCTATGAAAAGTTTACCTGAACAGACTGCGGAAAGCCCTGGACTACCGGGGCTTTTTTTATTGCCATTACCTTCTATTATATAAGTTTAAAAATTTCCTCTCACTATTGTTTGAAAAAAAACAGGCTTTTGTAAAATAAAAGCCTGTTTGTATATAAAGATTAAAAGAACAATTAAAATATTACACCGCAAAGCTTTCTCCACAGCCACAACTTCTACTGGCATTTGGATTGCTAAAATAAAATCCTTTGCCATTTAAACCATCACTAAAATCCAGTGTAGTGTTTACGAGGTAAAGAAAGCTTTTGAGATCGGTAACAACTTTTACTCCATTATCATCAAACTCCTGGTCCATCGGCTTTTTTTCATTATCAAAATCCATCTTGTAGCTAAGCCCTGAACATCCACCACCTACAACACTTACGCGTAAAAAATAATTATCACCCTGCAGGTTTGCATCCTGCTGAAGTTTCACCACTTTATCTTTTGCCTTGTCGCTCACGTAAATCATAATAAAAAATTTTATCTAAAATCTTCTCATTCTGGATAATTAAGATTGCCGCCATTGTTAAATGGGACATGTAGAAAGATTTACAGAAAAAGAAATTAATGCACTAAACTTTCTTCAAACTTAATTTTCTCTTTACCGTTTTTAGAGCGGTAGTCATTGATGGCAGATTTTATAGCATCTTCTGCCAATACGGAGCAATGTATTTTCACCGGCGGAAGGTTGAGTTCTTCCACTATATCCATGTTATCAATTTTTAAAGCATCATCTATACTTTTGCCCTTAAGCCATTCGGTAGCCAGTGATGAGGAGGCTATAGCAGAGCCGCAGCCAAATGTTTTAAACTTTGCGTCTTTTATCATCCCTGTTTCATCATCTACTTCTATTTGAAGACGCATTACATCGCCGCATTC
>JBDTSD010000042.1:0-29856 GCA_039931355.1 Ginsengibacter sp. | reverse complement strand
TATAAAGAATGTATTATCTAACTATGTTAATGGATTATTTTTTGATTAACTATTGCTGATTAAGCAAGATTATTAGAAGTAAAACGATAGCACGGGTTTGGGGATCAGCAGATAAAAAATATAATCAATACTGTTATTTTTCGCTACAGTTTTACAAGTTGTATTCAACCAACAGCGATCATTCAGACCTTAGTAATGTCGCCTGGTTTTCTCAAATCTTCCAAAAAGAAGTCCTTGCCATTTTCGGGTATGCTTGTTCGTTACCTCTACGTTGGGGGTTAGGTATTCTATGGTTTGTAAATATTCAAACCCTGAAAAAACGAGACTTAAAATGGTGTCCTATGTGGACAAGCAGGAAGTATTGGAGGGATTTGAATACGATCCTATCGGCACTCCTTGTGACGTAGTGATGAAAGGAAACGAATTCTTTTGTTCGGAGAACCTTCATAATTTTTACCCCCGTGAAGAAGGCATTCGCTCATGGGTGGCCGTTCCTATTTACAGCCCGTCAACAGGTGAACCTATTGGAAACATTGGGGCTTTCGACAAGGTTGAAATAAACAAAAACCAAAACCAAACTGATATCTTAAGAATATTCGCGGCCCGTGCCGGTGCCGAGATGGAAAGAATGGAAGCTGAAGAAAAATTGAAGATTGCCAATGCTGAATTAAAAGTTTTATTAAAAGAAAGTGAAGAAAGATTCCGTGACCTGTTCGAGGAAGCGCCGATGGCTTATGTGCATGAAGGCCTCGATTCAAAGTTTATAAAAGCAAATCGTGCGGCATTAAGAATACTTGGCGTAAAGCCGGAACAGGTGCCTTATATGTATGGTAAAACTATGGCACCCAATACGCCAGATGCACAAAGACGCATGAAGGAAGCCTTTGAATCTGTCGGTCGGGGAACCGACACGAGCGGTGTTGTTTTGGAATTACTGCGTGAAGACAATAAACAACCAATATGGATTCAATGGTGGTCTAATCCTGACGCAGGTGGAAAGTTTACCCGGACAATGTTTATTGATATTACTGATAAGGTACTCATGGAAAAAGAGCAGGTAAGATTGCAGGCACAAAATCAATATCTGCAGGAAGAAATAAAATACAATAATAATTTTGAAGAAATTGTAAGCAGGAGTAAAAAATTCCCTAAAGTATTGCAACAAATTGAACAGGTAGCTTCAACCAATGCAACTGTTTTGATCATGGGTGAAAGTGGCACTGGGAAAGAATTAATAGCACGGGCTGTGCACAATATCAGTAACAGGAGTAAAAGAACATTAGTAAAAGTGAATTGCGCTACGCTTCCTGCTAATTTGATAGAAAGTGAATTATTCGGACATGAAAGGGGCGCATTTACAGGGGCGTTGGAAAGAAAGATAGGGCGCTTTGAATTAGCTGATGGAAGCACAATCTTTCTTGACGAGATAGGTGAATTGCCGGTAGAACTGCAGGCGAAGTTGTTGCGTGTATTGCAGGAAGGCGAATTCGAAAGGCTTGGCAATCCTAAAACTATTAAGGTAAATGTTAGGGTGATAGCAGCAACGAATCGCAACCTTGAGCAGGCAATTGAGAAAAAAGAATTCAGGGAAGACCTTTATTATCGGTTGAATGTATTCCCAATCGTTTGCCCTCCATTGCGTGAGCGTAAAGAAGACATACCACTACTGGTAAAACACTTTTTGCATAAGCATGAGCCAAGAGTTGGTAAAAAAATCAATAGCGTACCTGATAAAATCATAAGCACATTAATGAGCTATGATTGGCCGGGCAACATCCGCGAGCTTGAAAATCTTATTGAAAGAGCAATGATACTAAGTGCGGGAAATGCCCTGGAGGAAGGTAACTGGCTGCCAATGCCAAAAATAATGGGCACGAATGGCGATGGAAAAAGCAGCGCACAAAAATTAGATGATGTAGAAAAAGAACATATCACCGGTGTTTTAAAAAGTACCTTTTGGAAAGTTAGCGGCGAAAAAGGTGCTGCGAAAATCCTGGGTTTAAATCCAACAACGCTGGAGGCCCGCATGAAAAAATTAGGGATAAAGAGAGAAGCATGATTCAAATTTCCTTTGACAACTTAACCTGCCATTGCTGAAATTTTGTTATGGTATCGGATAAAATTGTTGGCGTTAATAGTTTGGATGCTCTAATAGAATCTTCTTATATCTCACTGAGGCAGGTACCGAAATTATCTTTTTTGCCTGGATGATTCCCGTTGCCAATAATACAATTCCTATTATCCAATTCAGGATATTTTGGTGCTGCGCAATTTGCGAAACAAAATAATTACCTCCAAAAATAAAAACCATAAAACCCAGCATGGTCCCGGTTCCAATGCCCAACACAAAAAAATTATATTGAACAGGCACTGGCTTTAGAATACCCTTATCAAAAAGAACCGTGCTCCATCCCAGCCAAAAAGGAATATGCAAGGGATTGGTAGCGCTGAGTATAGCTCCTGTCCAGAAAGGATGGAAAGATAGTATTGGTAACGAGTTGGAGAATCCTGCCATTTTATAGGCCGCTATAAAACTTGCAACGGCTAATGCAAACAATAATGCAATCGTAGATAATTCCAGTAAACGAAATATTTTATTGCGGCTTATTAGCCATTTTATACCTACCAATGTAAAGCGTACTACTATTATTTCTATCATCATTGAACCTGATGCATAAATTAGTCCTGCATTTACACCCTGCTGAATAGCAATATGCGTCGCAGCAACATTCATAGTGCCTAACGGTAATGATCCAAGAAAGCTTATCGTTAAGCCCCACCCAAATATTTTTAGAAATTTTATCATGATGGCGATCTCAATTTTTTTATTACACAAAAAGAAAGGCCCGCAAAATAAGTTGTGTAATTCGCTGCAATAATTTGTGTTATATCTATGCCCTCTGTTTAAAATCAGTGGTAATCATTTTTACATAACTCTTATTTTCCCTAAACATTTGCATACCCTTGGAAAGCTTCATGTAAGGTATGCATTGCCTCTTTTTATTGATGCGGCTGATGCGGGATAAAATATTGAGGTGCTTTATTATTTCTTTCCATGCAAAAAAGATAGAATGGTTCGGATCATAAATATGTGTCGGTTCACTCCCGGCTCCGTTCAATTCAATGATGGAAAAATTTTTACCTTGCTTTAATTCTTCCCAGGTATTATATCTTACATCTAACCGTCCAAAATAAAAACCGTCAATTTTTTTGCAAACAGCATCAACCGCATCAATCAATTTTTTTTCGATGAGGTTAGACGCGTCTATAAATTTTGCTCCTCTTGCATGATTGCCATAAGGAACTAATATGTATTCTTCATCTTCCGGTAAAACCTTTTGTAGTTCTTCCTTATTATTATGACGAAGGGCTTTTAACTGTAGAATAAATCTTTTTTCTTTTTTCAGTAACTCTTCCATTGTCGATATGCCGTTACCCTTTGCCGTTAAGAATTCTTTTTTCACAATGCCTGAAATGGTTCCATTTTCCTCGGCGGGAAACCTGTAATAAAATATCCCTACTTCATTTTCCCACGACACGAATTCTTGTACCAGGAAATCAACTTTTGAATCTGAAATGTATTCATACAAATCTTTTTCGTTATCCAGTTTTTTAACAGCAATACCCTGCATACCTATGTCTGGCTTACCTATGAGAGGAAACTTCATCCTGGTGTTGTACACCTGATCAAGAACACTATTCAATGCAACACCAGGTTTGAAGAATAAGGTTAGCGGATAAAATGATGAAGGCATCAGTTTATAAATTTCATTTTTTGATTCAAGAAGAAACCCCCCGTTTTTTATGGAAGGATTAGCCGCGTTAAAAAAGAAAAATGAGCGGGATCTTGCTCCAAGCCAAAGCCAGTAGAAATAAACGGGTGCATACACAATATGAAACGGCCAGTATTCCCAATGGAAAAGTTTTATAAAAAATGGATGGTATAGTATTTTTTTAAGCATATGATATTAAAAAATGATTTCATCCTGCAATGAATACGGGAACATGATTTCTTTTTCATAGATTTTATTTTCTTTAAGATCTATATATTTCATAGTTCCGCTTTCATTATCCAATGCAACTGTTGTCAGACTCACGGTAGATATTATTCCGTTGCGATCCATTTTTAAAGCATTCTGTTTGTCGTTGTGTCCGGCGTGTTGATGAAAATTTAGTATATCTTCCTGCGTCGGTTTGGGATGTTTATTAAGAAATGCGGCAAACCATTGCTCTCTTTTTTTTGCTACTTCATCATCATACAAAGTGGAAGAAGACCATATGTAATGATGGTTTTTTCTCAACTGCCTGCAATGCTTCCGGTCGCCATCCCACCGGCATTCATACAAGCTGTTATTATCCAATATAATTAAAGTAAAAGGCTCAATGCCCGACAGATCTAGCCGGGTGAAATACCTTACAGGCAATGATGCTTTTATTATTTCAAGAAAAACTATTCCGCGGCTGCTTTTATATGAACCCCTTATATTGTGCTTTTGAAAAGCGCCATTCAGTAAAACTGCTGCGTTGCCGTTTTCATGGACCGCAATCCAACTGCCCCCTGCATCTGCATCCTTAGGGTAAATAACCTGTCCTTTATCAAATTTATAAGACGCAGGAGGGATAGCATTTTTACGGCCACACCTTTCATCCCGGTTTGAAGTGATAAAATATTTATCCTTTACAGGTACAAATGTTACTGTGCACATGTTTTACGATATTTTATGGTTGAAGATGCGACTCCAAAACCTTCCGGGATTGTAATAGAGGAAACCTCGTTGATACCAACTCTTATCAGAGCCATGTGATGTACAGTATGCTCAAGATTATAAATCAATTCTCTTTTATAATTGGTAGTAACCAGCACTGTTTCCGAAGAGTCCTCATCATAGGCCGCCTCCAGGATTAGATCCTTATTCGGTTTATCAAGATTATTGGCAATCATTTGCATAAGCTCATTTGCAAAATCTCTATCGGCTTCTATCCGGATATCTCTTTTTCTTTTTTCATAATTCACTATCCCGCTTTCATAACCGTTATATAAGCATATGTACAATTCAATGATGTGCCTTACGTGCTGGCCAATAGTTGCGTTAAATAAAGTCTCGCTTGGCTGTTGATATTGTTCTTCCGTCAATGCATTTAATGAATCGCTTATTTGAGCGAAAACATTTTTTATGGATTGTTCGAATTGCATAACGTAGATTTTAAATTTTGATGTATGAATGTTTTCTACTTAAAAAGTTTTTGCCAGTTAGCGTCGGCATTTTGCTTAAGTCGTGCCTCATCTTTATTCCAGCTTTTTAATGTGTTATTAAAAAACTTGTTGTAGAATAAATACAATTTGCTGTTGATGATTTTAAATGTCCCGGGATCAACATCCACTTTTGATCCATCACTCCCCATCGCATATGCACACCAGCCGCCGTACTGTGGTTCATATGCCGATGGATTTTTTCTGAATGTTTCTTTATCTTCTGTTGTGGCGAAATAATATGTTATCCCCTGGTGTGATATAGCAATATCTTTTTTCCCCTTTATAGCTTTTGCCTGGGCGAAATATGCAACCGGATCATAGCCATGAATGGCTACTCCATCATCAAGATTGAAATGTTTGGCACGAATGCCGGCGTCCTGCGAAAAACATAACGGTGCAAACAAATTTGCCATGATCAATAGAAACATTTTTGCATTCATCTTCTGAAAAATTATGGAACAAATGTAGAGACGGATGAAAGTGCAATCTGTCAGCAGCGTGACAGTAAAATGTAATTTGTAAATTCTTAACAGGAAGTTTTTTGAAAGAATAAATCAGGCAGAAAAATTATTTTGTAAATGTTTTTCAAAAATGTGTATCAATATATTCACGTGCTTCATCACGGGTCAGCTCAGAAAAATTTTTATAGCGATCATGCACATCTAAAATTTCTTTGATGGCCCTTTGTATCAAATCATCATTATGCCATGTTTTAAGATGAACAATAACTTTTTCGAGACAACCTTTTTTATAACTGATTTGTCCTAACACATGTAACAATGTATTTTTTACTCTTGCAGTTGCATCATCCTGCAATTCTTTAAGCAGCGGCAATATATCTTCTGGATGCTTTCGCCCCCTGAGTTCTATGCCATGACAAATTTCTCTTCTTATTTCTTTATCGGGATGATGCAAATATTTTTTTGCAAATGCCAACACAGGCTTTGGATTTTTTTCGCCCATCTTTTTTAGCGAACCAATCACCGCATTTCTTACCGAATGATGTTCATCAAACAATCCTTTCTCCATAAAATAAGCAATAGGTGCAAAGTGCAGAATGCCAATTTCGCCGGCAGCATTAGTTACAGTTTGTCTTACTTTTTCATCTTTTGAATTATCTAATTCATCAAGCAATTTTAATATTATTGAATGGGTTTCTTCATAGGTTTTATATAGTCTACCGATTGACAGGTAAGCGGTTTTGCGGATGTAAGTGTCTTCATCCGAAAAATATTTTAGCAAATGGTTTCTTTTTTTATTTTTTAAATCTGTGTAAATCTCTTTATTGATTTTCTCAACCATTGCCTGTCTTTCAATTTTATCCAAATCGTAAAAACGCATAATTTTTCTACCAATTTTTAATTAAAGATTCTCATGGGAGTAATTACATGGCGCTGCTTTTACTCCATAGATTTTTTTGAAATTAATTATTTCTGGCTTCATTCTGCATAAAGTAAAATCTTTTCATATTTTGATATGTTTCCCAAAAAAACAATCATGAAATATTGGGAGTTTCCCAACCTATTGGGAATTTTTCCAAATGCCTTTTTCAAAATACGGCTTTCACAAAATTTTTGAAACCCTTTACAGCAAAGGATCGTAGCTGCATGAAAACAGGCTCAAAAAAAATCTGGCACATCAGTTGGCTATATCAATGGCAAAATAAAAACAGAAATGAAGAAGACGATCACTCAAAAAAGTTTCAAAGAAGATGTTTTAGAAAACATGACATTATCATTGATCCATTTTAAAACAGAATGGAAAGGTACCTGCCAGATTGTTGCGATGATTTATGATGACCTGGCAAAATCTTATAAAGGGATGGTAAACTTCTATACAGTGGATTTTGAAAATGAATCAGCGTTGGCAAGCGAGTTTGGTATCATGGAAGCGCCAACTATTCTTTTTTACAAAAGTGGAAAATTGATAGATCACACTGTAGGATTAATTCCAAAGAACGTATTGATTTCGAAAATTGAAAATGCATTATCAAATTAAAATCTTAAAAACAATTTATTAAACTTTCTAAATACCAAAACAATGTGCGACGAAATTAAATTTGTTTACCTGAAAAGCCATCCGCTTTTCTCGAACCTGGCAGACCAGCAAGTAAAAGATGCTTCCCAATTGATGAAGGTGAAAACTGCTTATCGTGGAGAATTTTTTGACTACGGCGCAGGACTTTTTAGTAAAATATTCTTATTAATAAAAGGCAAAATTAAAATTACCCTGAGTGATGACATGGATAATGAGTTGATAAAAGATATCCTTACTGCTCCGGATATTTTCGGTGACCTCAGCCTGGAAGGAAAACCATCAACGGACGAGTACACCATTGCTCTTACGGCAAACACCGTGGTTTGTTACTTTACAACCATCGATTTCAAAAAGATTTTGCAGGACAATATCCTTCTTGCTTTGAACTACGCCAACAATGTAAACAACAAGCTTAAGAAATTAGAAATTCGTCATTCAGATCTTGTGTTTTATGACGCCAAAGCAAGATTGATAAGGTTCATAAAAAACTGGGCCAGGACTGATGGTAACCGCATGGGCGATAAAATTATTTTGAATAATTATTTAACGCATAGTGATATAGCAGGCGTAATAGCGACATCACGGCAAAGTGTAAACGTTTTATTCAATGAGCTTCGGGATGCCGGCCTGCTGTTCTACGACAGGAAGCGTATTGAGCTTAACAATCCTATGGTTTGGAACTAAAAAATAAATTTAAATATTGTCAAAAGCCTGACAATCCATTATCCCATCTCTATATACTTTTGTGATGAAATTAAAGCGCAGGATTTTTAATCCGATCTTGATTTAGATACTAAGAGGCTTATATAATTTATGGCTTTTAAACCTCCTGAAAGCGCCTCGAAAAATTCCCGATAGAAAATACTGACCGTTGCAATATCACCTGCGTTTATAACCTTCAAGATAAATTTTATAAAATAAAAATGGACAAAAAATTACAAGGCCAGGTTGCAATAGTTACCGGCGCCAGCAGTGGAATTGGTGCAGGTGTATCTAAGTCATTAGCGGCCGCAGGCGCAACTGTTGTTGTGAATTACCCCGTTGCATCAAACAAAGAAATGGCCGAAAGTGTTGTAAAGGAAATTATTGATGCGGGAAACAATGCGATAAGCGCTCAATGTGATGTAAGCAAGGAAGATGAGGTAATAAAAATGTTTGCAGATGTAGTGAAACAGTTTGGAACCGTTGACATATTAGTAAACAATGCAGGATTGCAAAAAGACTCGCCGTTTGATAAAATGACATTGAGCCAATGGAATTTTGTGTTGGGCGTAAATCTTACAGGGCAGTTTCTATGTGCAAGGGAAGCCATTCGCGAATTTCTAAGAAGAGGTATTGATGAAAAGAAAAGCAAATCTGCAGGTAAAATAATTTGTATGAGCAGCGTGCACGAAGTAATTCCATGGGCAGGGCATGCAAACTATGCTGCAAGCAAAGGAGGTATTATGCTGATGATGAAAAGTATTTCACAGGAATTTGCGCATGAAAAGATTCGCATCAACAGCATAGGGCCAGGTGCAATTCAAACACCTATCAATCGTGATGCATGGGATACGCCCGAAGCTTTGAATTCATTGCTTACATTAATCCCTTACAAAAGAATCGGCCAACCTGAAGATATTGGAAACGCGACTGTGTGGCTGGCAAGCGACGACAGTGATTATGTAAATGGGATTACATTATTTGTTGACGGCGGCATGACTTTGTATCCGGGCTTTACGACAAACGGCTAGTATGTGTTCTGAATTAACCTGGCTTTATATATGTTCTAAAATTTAATACTTGTAAAAGTCTTGTTACAATAAAAATATAAAAATGACACAGGAACAAAAACGATTGCTGGAAGACAAAGACAAAAAAGTCAACTGGAAAAAATGGGGCCCATATGTTACCGATCGCCAATGGGGAACAGTGCGTGAAGACTATAGTGAAAATGGAACAGCGTGGGAATTTGTAAGCCACGACGCGGCACGCAGTAAAGCGTATCGCTGGGGTGAGGAAGGAATTGCCGGTATTTGTGACGAACAGCAAATTCTTTGTTTTGCGATTGCGCTTTGGAATAAAAAGGATCCGATAATCAAAGAAAGATATTTTGGCGTTACCGGTAATGAGGGCAACCACGGCGAAGATGTGAAAGAGCTATATTATTATATTGATTCAACGCCTACGCATTCTTACATGAAGATGTTGTACAAATATCCGCAGGCTGAATACCCCTATGCTGATTTAATAAATGAAAACAGGAGAAGAGATAAGACACAACCGGAATTTGAATTAATTGATACAGGCATCTTTAATGAAGACAAGTATTTTGACGTTTTCGTGGAATATGCAAAAGCAGGACCCGATGATATAATGATCAGGATTACCATTCACAACCATGGTGATGAAGATGCTTCTTTATATGTATTGCCAACAGTTTGGTTTCGCAATACGTGGGCGTGGGGCTATGATGACTATAAGCCTCAAATGATGTCTTCGAACAGCGGGGATATTATGATTGATCATAAAACACTTGGAAGTTTAACGCTGTATGCTGATGATAAAGTGGAATCACTTTTTTGTGATAATGAATCGAACAATAAAAAATTATATGCCTCGGAAAATATAAGCCAGTATTGCAAAGATGGCATTAATGAATTTGTTGTTAATGGAGATGAAAACGCGGTTAATAAAAACCAGCAGGGAACAAAGGCTGCGTTTAATTTTTATGTTACCATAAAAGCGGGTAAATCAAAAACACTTAGACTTAGATTAAAAGAAGATGGTAGCAGGGATGCCTTTGAAGACTTTGATAATATTTTCAGAAAGCGGGTACAGGAAGCTTCTTTATTTTATTATGAGTTGCAAAAAGATATTCAGTCAGAAGATGAAAAACTGGTGCAACGCCAGGCGCTTGCCGGTATGTTGTGGAGCAAGCAGTTTTTTTATTTTGATGTTGACCAGTGGTTAAAAGGTGATCCCGACCAGCCGGCGCCGCCTTCTTCACGAAAGAACGGACGCAATCATGAATGGGCACATTTGAATAATGCCGATATTATTTCAATGCCTGATAAATGGGAGTACCCGTGGTACGCCGCATGGGACCTTGCTTTTCATTGTATTTCTTTTGCATTAGTGGATGCAGAATTTGCAAAACACCAGTTGAAGCTGTTAACAAAAGAATGGTACATGCATCCTAATGGCCAGTTACCGGCTTACGAATGGGCTTTTGGCGATGTGAATCCGCCGGTACATGCATGGTCGGCATGGAGGGTGTATAAAATTGACGAAAAGAATAATAACGGTAACGGTGATACGAACTTTTTAGAAAGTGTATTTCACAAGTTGTTGCTGAACTTTACGTGGTGGGTTAACCGTAAGGATGCCGAAGGAAATAATATTTTCCAGGGTGGATTTCTTGGTCTTGATAATATTGGTGTGTTTGACAGGAGCGCCCCATTGCCAACCGGTGGCCACATTGAACAAGCCGATGGTACAAGTTGGATGGCTATGTATTCGCTCAACCTGATGCGTATTGCATTAGAGCTTGCAAAATATAATCCTGTTTACCAGGACATGGCTACAAAGTTCCTGGAACATTTTTTATATATAGCCGGAGCAATGGCAAACATGGCTATGGATATGGGCGGCTTGTGGGATGAAGAAGATGAGTTCTTTTATGATGTATTGAAAATGCCAAATGATGGAAGCGTAAAATTAAAAGTTCGCAGCATGGTTGGACTCATTCCAATGTTTGCCGTGGAAGTGTTAGATCATGATCTGTTAGAAGCGGTTCCTGAATTTGCGAAACGTTTGGAATGGTTTCTTGCCAATCGCCCCGACCTGGCAAGTTTGGTTTCACGCTGGCAAGAAAAAAATGAAGATGAAAAACATTTGCTGAGTTTATTACGCGGCCATCGTATGAAAAAAATTCTGCAGCGGATGCTTGACGAAAGTGAATTCTTCAGTGATTATGGTATTCGTGCCATTTCAAAATTTCATGACCAGCATCCTTATGAATTCTGGGTTGATGGAAACCGTTTCAGTGTTGAATATACGCCTGGAGAATCAACCACAGGTTTATTTGGCGGCAATAGCAACTGGCGTGGCCCTATATGGATGCCGGTAAATTATTTATTGGTTGAAAGTCTCCAAAAATTTCATTATTACTATGGTGACGAATTTAAAGTGGAATGTCCTACGGGCGGCGGTGTGTACATGACCTTAGATGAAGTAGCGCATGAAATTTCAATGCGGCTGGCAGGATTATTTTTAAGAGATGAAAATGGAAAACGTGCCTTCCTCGGTGATAATGAAAAATTGCAAAGTGATCCAAATTTCAAAGACTATATTTTGTTCTATGAATATTTTCATGGAGACAGTGGAAGAGGAGTGGGAGCATCACACCAAACAGGATGGACCGGTTTAGTTGCCAAGTTATTGCAGCCAAGAAGATGTGAAAAAGAAAATACCGATAAAGAGAAAATGCTTTCCGAAATAACTATTGATTAAAAATAAAAATACTCTAATACTCCATGTCTCCCGATCTTTTCGGGAGGTTGGGGTGAGGCCCTCAATCATGCTACAAATCAATAAATCAGTTCTGCAGAATTACGATGAAGCCGTTCAAAATGAATGGCTCGAAACCAACGGCCTCGGCGGCTGGAGCGGGTCAACCATTATCGGCTGCAATACGAGAAGATATCATGGTTTGCTGGTGGCAGCAACTGTTCCGCCTGCAGAAAGAATGAATCTTGTTTCCAAATTAGACGAAACAATTGTTGTTGGTGATGAAAGATTTGAATTAGGAACTAATAATTATGGAAGCGTTATTCATCCGCAAGGGTATCAATATCTAACAGGCTTTACAAAAAATTTATTTCCTGAATTTGTATACGAGGTAAATGGCATACGACTAAAGAAAACCATTGCAATGATCCATGGTGAAAATACCGTAGTGATAATATATGATGTGTTGAAAACAAATGAATCTTTTATCCTTGAACTATTGCCCCTCCTTTCTGTAAGAGGCTATCACAGTATGATGCATGCCAACGATACGGTAAACAGGCATGCATCATTTGATAATAACATTTTTAAAACAAAAGCATATGAAGGAACCCCAGATATTTTCATCAAAGTTCCCGGTGGTAATTATCACCCAGACCCCCAATGGTTTTATAATTTTAACTACAGCGTAGAGCAATACCGCGGCCTGGATTTTATTGAAGATCTATTCACTCACGGAAAATTTATTATTGAATTAAAAGAAGGCGATTCAATCGGAATTATTATTTCTACGGAAGATCCTGCCAATAAAGATGCACATGAATTGTTGCGGATGGAAGAAGACAGGAGAAGAGAATTATTAAAAGGACAGCCTGGTGATGAAACAACACAGCAATTAATTTTAGCAGCCGACCAATTCATTGTAAAGCGTGACGAAGATTTAAAAACCGTAATCGCAGGCTATCACTGGTTCACGGATTGGGGGAGAGACACAATGATATCCCTGCCCGGCCTGTGTTTAAGCGCTGGTAGATTCGGGGATGCAAAGAAAATACTTTCCGCATTTGCAAAAAGTGTAAGTATGGGAATGTTGCCCAATCGTTTCCAGGATAATGGTGAAGCGCCTGAATATAATAATGTCGACGGTACGCTTTGGTATTTTATAGCAGTGTATAAATACCTGCAGCGAACAAGCGATCAGGATTTTGTGATCAATGAAATTTTGCCGGTATTAAAAGAAATTATTGACTGGCATTTTAAAGGAACCAGATATAATATTCACGTAGATGAAGATGGCTTGTTATACGCCGGCGAAGAAGGACAGCAACTAACGTGGATGGATGCACGGATTGGAACATGGGTAGTAACACCACGCATGGGAAAACCGGTAGAGATACAGGCGCTCTGGTATAATGCTTTAAAAATATTTTCAGAGTTATTGCAATTGAACGGCCAGGAAAGTGATGCATTAATCGTAAATATAAGTGCCGAAAAAGCCAGGGAAAGCTTTGCCGATAAATTTTGGTATGAAGAAGGCAATTATCTATACGATCTAATTGATGAGTATAATAACCCTGATAAAACAATAAGGCCTAATCAACTTTTTACAATCGGCCTTCCTTTTCCATTGATTGAAGGTGAGCAGGCAAAAGCAGTTCTTACAATTGTGGAAGAGCAATTATATACTCCCGTTGGATTGAAAAGCCTTCCGAAAACCGATGCACATTATATCCCTGTTTATGGAGGCGACGCATGGCACCGCGATTCTTCCTATCATGAAGGAACAGTGTGGAGTTGGTTGCTGGGGCCTTATGTAGATGCTATCATGAAAGTAAAAGGAACAGAAGGAAAAGCAACAGCACAAAAAGTAATTGATGATTTTAAATATCACCTAAATGAAGGCTGCATAGGAAGTATCTCAGAAATTTTTGATGCAGAAGCACCACATCATCCACGTGGATGCGTAGCCCAGGCTTGGAGTGTGGGGGAAGTGTTGCGGGTGATAAAGGATTATGGATTGTTTGAAATGAAAAAAAATATTGGAGTTAGAAATGAAACTGTAAATGCTTAGTTACAAACTCATCAAAACTTGAAGAAACGCAATCATTATATATGAAAAGCTTACCGGTTTGCCTGTTAGTTGCATTTACTACTTCTTAGATGTAGTTTTTCATTTGCCCAAAAGTTTGAATTGAGCTTTACTGATGAAGCGTTTCATGGCGTGTTTACCGGTAAGGTTTTATTATGCCTTTCCAAAGACAGCAAAGAACCGAAGAACAATGACTTTCTCTATCGCATCAATCCTTATTTTGCTGTTGACGTAAAAAATATAAAACCCGTGCAGAAAATAATTATTGATGACAAAGCCGTAAGTTTTCCGGTAAAGCTTTCTGAAATAGAAAGAGGACAATATTTTGTGCAGGCTGTATGGGATCGAAATCTTGGAGGAAGAGTAATTGGCAAGAGTGCAGGAAATATGTTTTCCTCTTCTTCTGTTATTACGATCACATTGGAAAGAAACAAATTTTTCAATCTATCCTGCAACCAGGTAATCCCTGAAATGCCTTTTGTTAATACAACATCTGTAAAGGAAATTAAGATCATCTCAGCTCTTCTATCAGCCCAGCAGGGTAAGCCTGTTACAATAGCTGCAGCGGTAATAATTCCCAAAAACTACAATTCGGATACACTCAAAAAATTCCCGCTCTATCTTGGAATTACTGGAGTTGGCGGTGATTATCATAATGCCAGCGGCAAACAGGGATTTGGCAAAGAAATAGACTCAGTACAATATATAACCGTAAGCCTTGACGGAAACTGTGCTACAGGAATTAGTGGGTATGCCAATAGTGATAATAACGGCCCTGGGGCGATGCTTTGGTAAAAGAACTTTTACCTGCTATTGAAAAGCAATACAGGTGCAATGGTTTTATAGCTCTTAATGGCCATAGCAGTGGTGGATTGGCTGCTTTATGGTTACAAACGCATTACCCTGAAACGTTCCAGGGATGTTGGGCAAGCTCACCTGATCCTGTTGACTTCAGAAGTTTTTTATCGGTCAATTCATATGACGATGAAAATATGTTTTATGATAAAGATGGAGCGCCTCAGCCCGTTACAACGCTTGCCGGGTCTGTTCCACTTACCTATATGAAAGAAAACTGCCAGATGGAAAAGGTTCAGTACCGGGGTGGCCAGATGCATTCCTTTGATGCGGTTTTCGGTAACAAAGGGTTGAATGGCAAGCCAGAAAGTATTTGTGATGCTGTTACCGGAAAAATTAATAAACAAGTTGCAGGGCATTGGAAGAAATATGATATAAGTCTTTATCTCCGCAATAACTGGACATCGCTGGAACCCTTGCTTCGAAATAAAATATTAGTTACAGTCGGGGAGCAGGATAATTTTTTATTAAGCCATTCGGTTCACCTAATGGAGAATGAAATGAAAAAGATCAATGCTTCCATTGAATTTGGTTATTCTCCCGGCGATCATTTTACAGTTTTAGCTAACAAAGATTATGGAAGTGCTGGAAATAGGTTTCTTGCGCAGCGTTATAAAGATTGGCTTAGTAAAAACCAATAAGCTGATTTTTGTTTTTTTAAAGCGTCGGAGACAATGATTTTTAAGTTTTTATCGCAAGTATTCTTATAAGTTTTTCCTGTAAGTTCTTCATTTGTGCAAGCCAGGATCGGTAGATCGTTGCGCAGCTATCAATGGCATTCCTTCCGGATGGATCCAACGAATAGATCAAACGTATATCAAGAAGAAAAATAAAACAACAAACTTTTAAGCTGATCCCCTCCCAAACCCAACCGTGTCCCGGTACAACTGCGGCGATACATCAGCATTTACTTTAAAGAAGCGGCTGAAATAATATTCATCATCATACCCCAGCTCGTAACCAATTTCTTTTACTGTTTTATTAGTAAGGTAAAGTTCTCTTTTTGCTTCTATGATGATCCTTTCGTTGATGAGGCTGGAAAGCGTTTTATTAAAATGTGATTTGGTGATTTTTGCGAGCGCCTTTGGAGAAATGTACAGCATCTCTGCATAGTCTGCAGGGGAATGTTTTGTTTTAAAATTTTTTTCAATGGCATCTTTTAATTTTTGCAAAATAAAAGGTTCCTTGTGGTCCTTTACTTTTTCAGCTGCCAATGGTTGCTGTTCTATTTTTAAGCGTGAAGCTGTTATTAATATTATTTTTAAATAAGAAACGAGCAATTCATACTGTGCAAGGGCGGGGTTTTGCATCTCTGTTTCTATCTGCTGAAACAACATTTTAAAAGCGGCTTCTGAAACCTCATCCACTTTTACAAATGGTGGTTGGTAAACGTTATTATACAGCACCCCGTTACTGCCTATTTCTTCCTGGTGTTTATGGATGCAAAAAAATTCGGGGTGGAAATAAATGGCTTTACCCTTGATTGGTCTTTCAGCAGTTATCATATATGGCTGATATGGAGCAAATGCCAACAGGGAATTTTCGGTAAAATCATATTCAGCAAAATCAGCTGTCAATCTTCCATTCCCCTCCATAATCCAAATCAATGAGAAATAATTATTTCGCTGGATGGTTTCGAAAAATCCATTATCATCAAATGAAAATAGTTTAAAAACCAGGTTCCCGTTTTGCGGGTTCATGAATGTAAATGCTGATTGATTAAGCATAAATTTTATTTATGTAAGCTAAAGCAGTTGGGACTTTTATAAACGGATCAACTTCCACTGTATTTTCGGAAAATAACCGTGGCAATATGTCCACCAAACCCAAAAGTATTACTCATGGCATAATTGATCTCTGTGGGATAAACTTTACCTAACGTAAGGTTGAACTTGTCTTTAAATGCCGTAATCACTTCTGTTGAATTGATCGTTGGTGGAGCTATACTTTGCTGGATCGCCTTCACACAAATGATCGCTTCAACAGCGCCGGCAGCTCCTAATAAATGGCCTGTCATTGATTTTGTTCCGCTGATATGCAAGGTTTTTCTTTCGCCAAAAACCCTTTCAATTGCTTTCAATTCACTCTCGTCTCCAAGATTGGTTGAAGTGGCATGTGCATTCACATAATCAATTTTGTCTGCATCGATCATTGCGTCTTCAAGCGCATCTGTCATCCCCAGATAAGCACCTTCACCTTCAGGATGAGTTCCGGTAAGATGATATGCGTCAGCCGCCATACCAGTTCCTGTTATTTCTGCGAATATTGTTGCGCTCCTGTGCAATGCACTATCTAAACTTTCAAGGATGAGGGCCCCGGCCCCTTCTCCAATAACAAAGCCGTCCCTGTTTATATCAAATGGGCGGGAGGCTGTTTGCGGACTTTCATTCTTTGTTGATAAAGCCTTTGATGCATTGAAGCCACCAATAGCACTTTCATTGATGGGAGCTTCCGAACCTCCTGTGATGATCATATCCGCTTTGCCCAGGCGGATATAATTGCAGGCATCAATAATGGCATTGTTGGAAGAAGCGCAGGCAGAGACCGTTGAAAAATTCAATCCACGCAAACCATACCGAATGGAAATAATACCCGATGGAATGTCTGCTATGATTTTGGGAATGAAGTATGGATTAAATTTTGGTTGCCCGTTACCTTTTACAAACTCTGAAACCTGTTCCTGGAAAGTTTGAATACCTCCGTTCCCCGAACCCCATATAACCCCGATCTTATTTTTATTGAGTTGTTCAAAATCTATATGCGCATTCCTGATCGCTTCATCTGCTGCTGCTACCGCATACTGTGTAAACAGGTCATATTTCCTGGCTTCGTTCTTTTCAAAATAATCAGCAGCATTAAAACCCTTTACTTCCGCCGCAAATTTTGTTTTGAAATGTGTAGTATCAAATTTTGTGATCATATCAACACCACTTTTTCCTGCTACAATATTTTTCCAGAATTCATCAACAGAATTTCCCAACGGCGTGATGGCTCCCATACCGGTTACCACTACCCTTTTTAAATCTTTTATCATTTCGCTTCTTCTTTTAGCTGAAGTTTTAATTCTTTTATTTCTGCCTCAAGATTTGCAATTAATTTTCGTTGCGGTGCAAATGCAGCTTCAATTTCTTCTACAGTATATCTTGCTGTGATGTGTTGCGGGCAATTCCAGTCATAAGCTTCAATATGTAAAACCATCATACGTTCAGGCCTGAATTTATAATCAGCCAGGTCAAGAGAATCATATAAATCTTTGTCGTCTTTTAATTCAACTATTTCAGCTCTTGCCAGTATTTTCAATCTCGTTCTTGATGGATAATCCAACATGATCAGTGCTACATTGTTATTGGTTGCAATGTTGCCAACGGATATGTATTGCATATTGCCTTTAAAATCTATAAAACCAATACGCTTTGCATCCAGCACTTTTACAAATCCTTTTGGGCCTCCGCGATGTTGTATGTATGGAAACTTATTTTCTCCGATTGATGCCATATAAAAACTGTCCTGTTGCCCTATGAAATCAATTTCATTTTGCGTTAACCCATCCACGTATGTATCCTTCTCCATGCGGGCATAGCTTTTCCTGCTGCCCATCTTTTCCTGCATTTCTTTTACGGCATCTGTAAATGCCAGTGCTGCAAAATTTTTTGCCATGATCTTTTCTTTAAGACTTTTTTTCTTTTGATTCTTCTTTAGCTGCCTGTTTTAAAGCCTGTATAAATGGCGATTGTTCCAAAACCGTATCCCACATACTATCGCCACACTCATCAGGTATTACAACCGGTTCATCATTAGTTGGGCTAACTGCTTTTTTTTCTTCATCCTGTCCCATAATTATTATTTTATAATTTTCTGTCTTGTTCTTCTATTTCCAGGTCATTGATACTTGCATATCTTTTAGCCATCAAACCATTTTCATCAAACTCCCAATTTTCATTGCCATACGCCCTGAACCATTGGCCTTGTTCGTTTTGATACTCATATTCAAACCGAACAGCGATCCTGTTATCCGTATGTGCCCAATATTCTTTTTTTAGTTTATAGTTTTTTTCTTTTGCCCATTTGGCTGTAAGCAGCGCAACAATTTCCTCCCTGCCATTTACAAATTGATTCCTGTTCCTCCATTCACTATTCACGGTATAGGCTTTTGAAACCCTTTCCGGGTCTTTACTGTTCCACGCGTCTTCGGCCATTTGTATTTTTTGTTTTGCTGTTTCTATAGTGAACGGTGGTAATGGGAGTCTTTGTTCCATGATATTTTATTTTATAATTATGAAAGACAATCGGGGCAAAGCAAATTTGCCCTTGATATTAATGTTAGTATTTCAGCCTCCAGGGATTGATGTTTGTCTTTGGCATACCAGAGATGTAACTCATTTTTATAGGTGGCTGAAGTTGCCGGATTCGATTTTAGCTGCCTCACCAGTTCTTGTGCAAAAGATGGCCTGGGGCCCCAAGTACCCGTAACATTAAAATGTTCGTCTAACTGGATCAATTTTGGAATGGAACGTGTTTCATTGGTAAGATACGCGTCCATCAATTCAGGATTTTGATCACGATAAACCAGCTTCATTTCAATCTTGCCATTACTTAATGATGCGATTTTATTAAATACAGGAAGTGTTTGAGATGCATCTCCACACCAATGCTCAGACAATATCAACCAATACACTTTACCTTTTAAGACCTTAAGCTGCTCTGTTAAAACATCACTGATGTGATACGTCTTTTCAACCCTGTTCATACGATGCTGATTCAAATTGATGTATTCTTTTATTTTTGGATCCGTATTTAAATCAAGGTCATTTGCCATTTGAAGCTTGTATCGCTCATACGATATACCTTTTTTAAAATAAAATGCGTGATCGGATTTTTTTAAGATTATTCCAGTTGTTGTCATTGCTTGTCTTTTGTAATACAAAATTGCAACTAAAATATGGGCTTAAAAATGGAGAATGAACGCAATGGGATGGACGATTTTCCCTGGCCTTTTAATAGATCATCATTTAGCATTTATGCTCTTTTTAAACAGGCCATTTCCCTGAATTTTTTGGGCGATACTTTTGTATTCACTTTAAAAAAACGGCTGAAATAATATTCATCTTCATACCCCAGTTCATAAGCAATTTCTTTTATTGCTTTATTTGTGAGAAATAATTCGCTTTTGGCTTCAATAATTATACGTTCATTAATGATGTCTGATAGGGTTCTATTGAAATAGGATTTTGAAATTTTAGCCAGGGTTTTTGTACTAACATAAAGCATCGCTGCATAATCATTGGGGGAATGTTTGGCTCTAAAGTTTTCATCAATGGCATCTTTAAGCTTTTGCAGCATATAATGTTCTTTGTTGTCTTTTGTTGCATCAATGTTCTGTGGTTGCTGTTCCATTCTTAATCGGGAAACATTGATTAAAAAAATCTTCAGATAGGAGACTAAGACTTCACGCTGTGCCAAGGAAGAATTTTGCATTTCCGATTCAATGTTTTCACATAACACGTTAAATCGTATTGTTGAGTTTACGTCTATGCGTATAAAAGGAGTCCGGACGATATTGTTGTAGAGCACTTCTCTGAAAATTTTTTCTTTTTCATGCTGGGTGGCAAAAATAAATTGAGAATTAAAATTAATTACAACGCCCTTTATTGGACCCTCAGCGGAAAATAAGAATGGCTGAAATGGTTCAAAGGCAAACAATGAATTCTCCTCAAAATCAAATTCTGAAAACCCTGCTCTGACTTTCCCATATCCTTCCTTAACCCAAATGAGAGAGAAAAAATTGTTGCGCTGTATTTGCCCGTGGAAACAGTTTCCCTCAAATTTAAAAAGATTAAATACAGGGTTATCATTCTCCTGGTCTGTCCTCGTGAAGTTTGATTGATTACACATGCGTAAATATTTTCTTTGAATAAATCATTGATTCATTCCGGCATTATTAATAGCTTTTTCCAACCTTGCAATGAGTGAATCCCTTGATATCAATCCAACTATTAAATCAATTATGATTGCATTTCGGTAAACAAGGATAGTTGGCAATTCTAAAATCCCTAACTCTTTTTTTAATAGCGGCGCTTCATCAATATCAATTCTATAAAATGAAGCTGTTGTTTTATAGAGGGAAAACATTTCTTCATAAATGGGGCCCATTATCTGGCAGGGTCCGCTCCATTCCGCACAAAACCTTAAGATCCGCAAACCATTTCCTTTTAATATTTCCTTAGTAAAATCTTTTTCGTCGATTATCTTAGTCATAATATTTTTTTACCGGCACAATTGTTATAGCCAAACCAGGTGCCATTTTAATTACAGGCCATCAAAATTCGATACAACCCAATACAGTAAACACTTGTATCATTTTAAGAATTCTGTATCCCAGGTAGATTGGCTAATTTATTTTCCTGATATATCAGGAAATTCACTATATTTCTTGAAGTTTTCGGGAGAAAAATTAACGGGGCAATCTGTTTTTATTTTTTCTTGACACTTTTAATCGATCTCCGTGAAAAATATGTTTAGGAAAATGTAAAGTTGCTCAAATTGGATTTTTCCTTCCTTTCTTTTTTAACTTTTCGAAATACGGTATTGCACTCAAAATATCACGGCGTTTAAAATTTTACAAATGGCAAAAAAACACCTGTTGGATTTTGATAAAGACAGGAGCCTGTCCCACTTCACTTTTCAAAAACTGTCTGAAGCAATATTCTGGGTAAATTCAAAAGAAGAAATCCTGTACGTAAATGATACAGCATGTAAAATGTCGGGATATTCCAAAGAAGAATTAACGGCTATGAAAGTAGGGGATATCAATCCAACTAACGGAGGTGTTGATTTTAAAAGCTTTTGGAATAACTTAAGACCTTTAAAGCAAATTACTTTTGAAGCAAAACATAAACACAAAACGGGGTATTTATATGATGTGGAAGTTGCCGCCAATTTTATAGAATACGAAGGACAGGAAATTACCTGCACTTTAGTTAGAGACATAGCACAGCGAAAACTGGCAGAAGAAAACTTAAACATGGCGAATACTAAACTGGAGGTTTTGTTGAAAGAAAGTGAAGGGAGGTTTAGTGACTTATTCCAGGAGGCGCCTATTGCCTATGTTCATGAAGGACTTGATTCTAAGTTTATTAAAGCAAATCGTGCTGCTTTAAGAATACTTGGTGTAAGGCCTGATGAAGTTCCTTATACTTATGGAAAAACAATGGCACCCGACACTCCGGACGCACAGCAAAGAGTGAAAGACGCCTTTGAGTCTGTTGGCCGTGGTACAGATACTAGCGGTGTTGTTTTAGAACTCAGACGAAAGGATAATGGTAAACCCATCTGGGTACAATGGTGGAGCAATCCGGATGTGGGTGGACAATTTACCCGTACCATGTTTATTGATATTACGGATAAGGTTTTGATGGAACAGGAGCAGGCTAAACTTAAAGCAGAGAATAAATATTTGCAGGAAGAAATAAAACTAACACACAATTTTGAGGAAATTGTAAGTAAGAGCAAGAATTTCCATAAAATTTTACAGCAGATTGAACAGGTTGCATCAACAGATGCAACTGTTTTAATAACTGGCGAAAGCGGCACGGGTAAAGAGCTTTTGGCAAGAGCCATTCACAATATCAGCAAACGGAGTAAGCGGCCCTTGATAAAAATAAATTGTGCAACATTGCCTGCTAATTTAATTGAGAGTGAACTGTTCGGACATGAACGTGGGGCATTTACCGGAGCTATAGAAAGAAAGATCGGCCGCTTTGAACTGGCAGATGGCGGAACTGTTTTTCTGGATGAGATAGGTGAGTTGCCGGTGGAATTACAGGCAAAATTATTACGGGTATTGCAGGAAAGTGAATTTGAACGGCTCGGAAATCCCAAAACAATAAAGGTAAATGTAAGGGTAATTGCAGCCACCAACCGTAAACTGGAAGAAGCCATTGCAAAAAAGGAATTCAGGGAGGATTTATTTTACCGGCTGAATGTGTTTCAGATTGTATCACCCCCATTACGCAACCGAAAAGAAGATGTCCCCCTGCTGGTAAAACATTTTGTAAAAAAATATGAGGGGAAAATGGGAAGGGAAATTAAAAACATACCTGACAAAGTGATCGCCGAATTAATGCGTTACGACTGGCCTGGAAACATCCGGGAACTGGAGAACATCATTGAAAGGGCCTTGATACTGTCGCGGGGTGATACATTGGAATATGGGGATTGGATACCGAGCAATAAAAATGGCGGCAACAAAGAAAATGGGGAGCCGCAATTATTTAAAATGGAAGATGTGGAAAAGGAACATATCCTCAGCATTTTAAACAGAACCAATTGGAAAGTAAGTGGAGAAAATGGCGCTGCAAAAATATTGGGTTTAAATGCCACTACCTTAGAATCAAGAATGAAAAAATTAGAAATAAAAAGAAGACCCCCGTCAATATGAAAGTTCATATGTTCACAGAACAGAAACTATTCTTTATTTGGTTGAGGCGTATAGCTTAAATACGGCTTTATTGCTTTTACACCTTTTGGAAATTTCTGTAAGGAATCATTGGTGTGTTGAATGAAGTTGATTTTAAACTTCCCGAAATAGCTGCAATCACTATGGTTTTAGTATCTGTCATTCTAATCAATTAAAAAAAACAAAAGCCAGGAAACAAATCCTGACTTAAATTTTAATATTTTTATTCGTTATCTCTTTTTATTGTTAGCTACTTTTTCAGCATAGAAACGATGCATTTGTTTAGAAATATCATCAAGATGATCTTCTACTGCAAAGTGCCCCGCATCCAAACGATGCATTTCTGCATTGGGTAAATCTTTCAGGAAAGCTTCACCTCCGGCGGGAGTAAAGAAAATATCAGTTTGTCCCCAAAAAATAATTGTTTTGGGCTGATTCTTGCGAAGGAACGCCTGCCATGTTGGATATAATTCCACATTCTTACGATAATCATAAAACAAATCAAGATTAACACGAACAGCGTTTGGCCTTTGCATAAAACCGAAATCTGATTCCCAGTTATCGGGGCTTATCAGTTCGGGATTTTTTGCACCGTATAAATAAATGCCTTTGATCGCATCATGAGTAAGAAATGCGGCCAGTGGCTTCTCTGTTTCAGCCGATCTGTTTTTCCATAATGCCCCGCGGAAACCGTCCCATGCCTGCGTAAAACCGACTTCATAGGCATTGCTATTTTGGATGATCAACCAATCGAGCGCTTTGGGATTTCGCCCAACGATCCTAAATCCAACAGGGCCGCCGTAATCCTGAACGTATAAACCGTAGTGATCAAAACTTTTTAATTTCAGGAAATGCTCGACAATTTCAGAAATGCCGTCAAACGTATAATTATAGGTTGCAGGATCTGGTATATCACTGAGTCCAAAGCCCGGATAATCGGGAGCAATTACATGGAATTTATCAGAAAGCGATTGTATAAGGTCCCTGTATTGATGTGATGCGGCAGGAAAGCCATGTAACAATACAACCTTAGGGTTTGCCGGATTTCCCGCTTCGCGATAGGCAATATTTAGTCCGTCAACTTTAATACTCTTGTAGGATACCTGTGCAATTGATAAGACAGATATAAGGAGCAATGCAGCAATTAGTGTAGTTATCTTTTTCATTTTTTTAATTTTTACTTATTATGGAATCAAATTCTAACGAAGGAGCCAATGGAAAATCAACCGGAATTTTTGTAAGGTTGTGGAGGTAGTTCATGGCTGTTTTATCACTCACCTGGAGGACCAGGTCTACAAGGTTTTCGTTGGTATAACCTTGAGCAAAAAAATTGTCAACAAGGTGCGCATCAGCATTACCGCGGTTTTTTGTAATGCTTTCAGCTAATTGCACCAGGGAATTTAATTTAGCATTCGAAGCCTTCCCATTGCGTATATCAATTAGCTGGTCATCGGTAAAACCGTTCATTTTGCCGATCACAGTATGGGCACTTTGGCAGTACACACATCCGTTTACCTGGCTCACAACAAGGTTTACCGCTTCTTTTTCTTTATTGCTTAAAGTTGTTTTGGCATTCTGATACGCAAGGTATCTTGCCAGGCCGTTATCAGAATATCCGATAACTGCATACAAGTTTGGAACGAAGCCTAAGGCTTTATTGAGGGAATCAAAAATATCCTGGTTCACCGTCGCCACCTCTTCTCTTAAAGGCACTGCAAATTTTTTCATTTCTATTTTGTTTAATTATGATGTCATTATTGACAATGCAAAGATGCTCCTGCAGTTGGCCTTAAAAAATGGATAATGAACGCTGATAGATGGATAATTTTTCCTGGAAGAATATTGGATTGATGATTTGAAGTTTTTCATCGTCTCATTTATTTTTACAACAATTTTTCACTGCCCGCGTCAATTGAACGACAATAAATAGTTAGCAAATACATTCTATTTGCGGTGCAATTTATTTAGATGTAAATCTTAAGGCAGTAAATGAGCAGCTTCACAAAAATCATTTTAATCATTGTTCTTTCATTCCCTGGCATGTTGAAAGGAATAGCACTGATTTAAATTTTGCTATCACACATTCACGGCATTTTTAAGATTATTTGAAATTAGCTTTGCATACAACTCTTTACGAATGAAAAGGCTCTGGCACATAGCAAAGAGAATTTTATTTGTGCTATTAATAGTTTGGATTATCTGCGCCCAAACATGTAACAGAATGCGTGTGGATGACGCTACTGCAATCCAGGATTTTGATAAGGCGGGTGTAGTTCTTACTCCTTATACTGACACTATAAACGGGCATCATTTACATTACGTTTCCACCGGGTCAGATTCTCTACCGCTGCTGGTCTTTATACATGGTTCACCCGGGAGTTGGGAAGCATTCACACGGTATCTTAAAGATAGCGACCTGCTTCGTCAATATCATATGATCGCCATAGATAGGCCAGGCCTTGGATATAGCGATTACGGCAATGCAGAGCATATGGACAAACAGGCTGAAATCATTTCGCCGTTATTGCAGCGATTGAAAAATAATAAGCCCATGTTTCTTGTGGGGCACAGCCTTGGTGGACCAATGGTTGTTGAACTTGCATACGACAATCCCGGCCTTGTTGATGGCCTGGTTCTATTGGCGGGCAGTGTAGATCCGAATGAAGAAAAGAGTGAGAAATGGAGATATCTTTTAGCACACACGCCTTTACGTTATTTAATTCCCACGTTCCTTCGCCCCAGCAATGATGAGTTGATGTATTTTAAAAAAGACGTACGGGAGATGCCACACATGCTTCAGCAAATTCGCTGCCGGGTATTCATTTTGCACGGCAATCATGATTCACTGGTGCCTTATGGCAACGCACTTTATGCAAAGGAAAATCTTGTGAATGCAAGCGCTGTCGAAATGATAACATTAGAGGGCGCCGATCATTTTATTCCATGGTCAAATTACCAGGATATCAAAACTCTACTATCGAGATTGAATAAATAATCATAGTAGTTACTGAGAAAAAATATACAACGCTGTCCACTTCCAAAAGTTTGCGCAAAGTAATTCAACGGCTAATAAATAATAAAGAGCATTTGTCGCCTTCCTAACAACCTGCCAGGTAAATAATCTGTTTTTTTGATTTGCATTTTTAAAATGTTTTGTGGTGAAAGGATTATTCAAATACATTTTTTGTTATGAAAAAAAATTTAGGTTTTACAAAGAGGAATGTCATACTGGTTCTTATTCTCTGGGTTGTGTGTGCTCAAACCTGCAACAGGATAGGAGTTGATGATGCAACAGCAATTAGCGAGTTCAAAAAGGAAGGTATCAGTCTTACTGCTCATACTGAAAAGATAAATGGTCATAAACTGCATTATGTCTCTACCGGTTCAGATTCATTGCCTCTTTTGATTTTCATACATGGCTCGCCCAATTTTTGGGGTGAGTTTAAAGAGTATCTGAAAGACACCGGTCTTTTACATCGTTATCACATGATAGCTATAGACAGGCCCGGATCCGGCTATAGCGATTTTGGAGATGCCGAGCATATGAACAAGCAGGTGGAAATTATTTCACCATTATTGAAAAAATTGAAGAATAATAAGCCTATGTTTCTTGCGGGGCAAAGCTTGGGAGGCCCCATGGTTGTTGAACTTACTTACAACAATCCGGGTTTAATTGATGGAATGATTCTGCTGGCTGGTGCGGTAGATCCAAAAGAGGAGAAGAGTGAAATATGGAGATACGTTCTGGCACGTACGCCTTTACGTTATCTCGTCCCTGCGTCTCTTCGTCCGAGTAACGATGAGCTTATGTATTTTAAAAAAGATGTATTAGCAATGCCGCACATGCTTTCTAAAATTACGTGCAGGGTTTTTATTATGCATGGCAATCATGATTCGCGGGTGCCCTATGGCAATGCATTGTATGCAAAAGCGAACCTTGTAAATGCCAGGTCTGTTGAAATGATAACACTGCAGGGGGCAGATCATTTTATTCCATCCTCAAACTATACAGATATTAAAAGAGTATTACTGAGATTAACGAATTAGCACATAGCAATCACTTGGCAAAAAATATCCAATACATCCACATGCCAAAACTAAGTGCCAATGCGGCCCACGGATTCAGGAATGCTGTCAGCATGATAGCCGTGTTACATATCAAACCAATATTTTCACTTTTGGTTGTCTCCCTGATCTGTGTGTCCGTAATTCCGTGAACCAGCAAATTTTTATTTCTACTGGCCACGTGCCATAATAGTTTGAAAGCAATACTGATCAAAACGAAATAGCCGGTATAAAAAATCACGGCTGTTTTAAGTGCGCCTGTTAAAAGAAATAAGCCCAAAGTTTTTGTCGGAAAGGGAACTAAGGCAACCAACATTAAAAGGATGCCATTTGTAATCATCAGCGAGCCATTTGTATTCCTGAACTTTTTAAATAATTCATGATGGCCCATCCACGCCAATAAAATATTTATAAAGCTGGTTACATAAGCCAGGTAGATAGGCCATTGCCCCACGATGGAACTTAATAGCCCTTCATTGGTTTCGTCTTTATTTGCTTCAACAAAAACATCAAGGGATAATAATGTAACGGCAATACAAAAAACGCCATCGCTGAATGTTTCAGTCCTTAAGGTTTCTTTTGCGTGTTGAAGTTCATTTGAACTATTTGATGACATATTTGAAAAATTAAATTGCAAGATTATCAGAAGTCAATTGCTAAAAAGTCTGCCACCTTACACTTATTACTTGTTCACTTTTTTGATATGGTTCAAATAAATCTTCCTTCTTCGTCAGCCGTGCGACAAAATATTTTTTCATCATGCTTTCTCTTTGTGTAATAAATAAAACAACATGAGCAATCACTACGACATCATCATCATAGGTACCGGCAGCGGCGGAAGTACAATGGCTTATAAATTAGCTGAAAGCGGAAAAAGAATTTTGATCCTCGAAAGAGGCGGATTTATTCCAAAGGAAAAAGAAAACTGGGATCCGCATGAAGTAGTAACGGTCGGCCGCTATCGGCCAAAGGAAGACTGGTACGACCAGGATGATAAACCTTTCAAACCTTTTATTCATTATAATGTTGGCGGCAACTCGAAAATGTATGGCGCGGCTTTGTTTCGTTTTCGTGAAACCGATTTTGAAGAAGTGAAACATCATGGAGGTACTTCCCCCGCATGGCCCTTTGGTTATGAAACATTGGAAAGTTATTATACGGTTGCCGAGAAATTATACAGTGTACATGGAAAACGCGGTATTGATCCCAGCGAACCATGGACAACTTCAGAATACCCTTTGGCCCAATAATGTTGAAGGAGCAAGCCTGCATATAACGGGACTACGTTCTGCTGCAGGCCCCGGTGTAGAATTTCTGCAATATTTAAAACCGGGTGTTGGCAGGTCATATCCCGCAGATACAAAGGCAGATGATATTTGGTACTGGCAAACTACTTTACTTGTCGATGATGCAGCCTCATTATACAATAGGCTGAAAGCTGCAAACTATTCTTTTATCTCAAGAGAGTTAGTTGACTATACATCCAACGGCGTTCACAACAAATCATTTATTGTAAAAGATCCTGACGGGCATGCAATGATGATTCTTGAAAAAATGAAATAAATAAATACTCAATTAATTAAATTTTTATGACTAAAATATACTTATCAGTAATTATTCTATTGGCCGCTGTTATAAACGCAAAAGCGCAGGGGTGCAGCGATGCAGGAGTATGCACTATTCACTCAATTAAAAATAACACGATTAAACAAGGCGAAAAAGAAGATAAAAGGAATGAAGGCGTTGTTGGATTTAATTTTGGTAAAGGAGAAAAATCGGTTTCTTACTGCACCACAGAAATCGAATATACGAGAAGCGTTTTAAAGCATACTTCTGTAACAGGAAAAATTGGTTACAGTTTTATCTCCGGGGAGCTTGCTAATACAAATGGATTTGGTGATCTGTTCTTATCAGCCAATCATGAATTCGATACAAAAAAGAATTGGCGAAAGTCCTTTGTAGTTGGCTTGAAAATTCCTTTTGATGAAGCCAATATTATAAAGAACGGTATTCATTTGCCCATGCCTTATCAAACAAGCCTGGGCACAACAGACTTAGTTCTCGGCATAAACTTTATGCATAAATCCTTTGGTGCAACAATTGCCGTACAGCAACCATTAAAGCCAATCAACGGAAATAGTTTCTTGCCAGGAGACTACCAGGACAATTCCCTTGCGAATAAGTATTTACCTACAAATGAATTTTCCAGGAAAGGAGATATTTTATTGCGTTTGTCTTACAATTTTGATATCAATAAAAAGTTTTCGGTCAGGCCAAGTTTTCTTTCAATATATCATGAAGGCAATGATACTTATCTCGATGCAAATAAAGTAAGAAAAGCAATAGCCAATTCAAACGGCATTACCATTAACGGAAATATATTTTTTGACTATGAGGTAAATAAAACCAGTGAGTTTGAAGTTTCATTCGGAACTCCTTTTGCGGTGAGAACGAAACGCCCGGATGGATTAACCCGTTCTTTTGTAGCAGCCTTAAATTATGGTTTTAAGTTTTAAAATTTTTCCAGTCGATTTTTATTCATGCAATTGCCGGACTTTATAGCACAATTTGCAGGCAATACAAATAGAGTAATTAAAATAAATGCACTGC
>JBDTSD010000041.1:0-30327 GCA_039931355.1 Ginsengibacter sp. | reverse complement strand
GGGCAAGTGAACATTTACGACCGGGCACTATATTATCATTATTAACTTATGGAGATTACCGAATTAACGAAGCGTATAAAACCATGCTTACCAGTGACCACGGGCAAGGTTGGGGTAATGGCATGGACTGGAAATTATTTGGAGATTACTTACCTGAATAGCAATTAACTCAAACGACGATTGGTATTGCCGGACAACAAAACCTTCCTCACGAACACCCATCGGCGCTACTTCTCTTCTTTTGGCAAACGGCACCTTGATGCAGGACAGGCTACTTTTTAATTTTAGTACTATATGGACAGCCGGAAAGAGGCTGAATTTTTTGAAATAACACCCGTCTTTTGTAATGTTTTATAACATCACTTACTCTATTGTGTAATGGAACACAGAGTGAAGATAAAATTAGTTGAACCTGTAAGCTGATATAATGCTTGCGCACGAATTTAAAACCAAGAAATATATAATAATGAAGCAACTCACTAAAATCGGCCGTTTATTTTATGGCATCGGCATCGCTTTTTTAGGGATACATCAACTTGTTATCAAAGATTTTCGTCCGGAAATTTTATCTCCATTCCCAGCATGGCCTCATAAATTTATTGTCTTCCCAATTCTTACGGGAATAGCTTTAATATTCGCAGGAACTATCATTTCAGGATTGCTTAAAATTAAATTTATCAGTACAAAAAACATATGCGTTTATTTAGGGTTTTGTTTTCTTGCCCTTTTCCTCACTTCTCATCTGCCATATATTCTAATCCTTAGTCCTGATAAAGCTTCGCGTTTGGAAGTTTGGTTTGGGGCTGCTGAGGCATTAGCATATAGTGGCGGTGCATTTGTAATGGCTGGCTCATTTCCAGAGAACAGTTTTAGTGGGGGCAGAAAGAACTTCTTTACATCATTGTTAGAGAATTTAATTCCATGTGGGAGAATTTTTTTTTCGATTCTTATAATATTGTTTGGATGGAGTCATTTTGTTTTTACCGATTTTGTATCTACAATGGTACCAAAATGGCTACCAGCACCTATGTTTTGGACTTATTTTGTAGGAGTTGCACTTATCAGTTCAGGCATTGCAATTATTTTCAAAATATGGATAAGGCCAATTACATTTCTTTTAGCAATCATGCTTTTTCTTTTTTTTATTTTCTTCCATGTGCCCGACGCCATGGCAAATCCTTCTATGGGTGGAGGAAATGAAATTGTACGTGCAATTATTGCGTTGCTTTTCTGTGGCATTGCATTAGTGATCGCATTAACAAATGATCGTAAAAAAAACACAATTAGTTGAGACAAAACAAACAGGTTAAAAAATTATTTTAATCGGACATCAAGACATTATACTGGAATATGCAAAACCAACAAACAAGACGAAGAATCGAAATTACAGGTACTTCCCTCGCCATCGAAGAAAGCAATCACCGCCAGAAGCTGGCAATCATTATATGCAACATGATCGTAAAAAAACAGCCTTATAATAACGAGCATGGTTATGAGTTTTCGGATAAAAATCGCAAAAGAAAAATACAGGAAATGCGAAAGCTTATTCATTTGTATTCTCTCAAGCTACTTTCCCCGGGTTAACATCATAACACTTACCGCTCACCCATTATTTTCCTCATAGATTTATTTTAATTACATGCCGTTCATAAATAAATCATAGGTAGGATTTTGTTCGTACGAAAATGTTCCTACCTTTACCGAATGAAACAAAAAAAGAAAATTCCACCGGACGCTGAACCTACCAAATCGGAGCTGGAGATACTACAGGTGTTGTGGGAGCACGGCCCCTCTACTGTGAGATTCGTAAATAACTATCTCAACGAACAAAAACGCTCCGTGCAGTACACATCTACGCTAAAGCTGATGCAGATAATGGTGGAGAAGAACCTGCTGGTAAGAGACGAAAATAATATGAAGCATGTATATGCATCACGTATTGACGAAGACAAAACCAAAAGCGTCCTGCTAAACCGGTTTGTGGACGCTATGTTCAACGGATCGGCAAGCAGCCTTGTCATGCAACTGCTTGGCAATAAAAAAAGCAACGCCCGGGAAATACAGGAAATTAAAGATCTACTGAGTAAACTAGATAAACGCTAACCGCCCAAAAAAACTCTTATGTCTTTATTTTTTTCAACAGGCATTATTACAAAGCAATTGGTGGAAGCCATAAGCTGGACGCTTATCCATTCAGTTTGGCAGGGAATACTGCTTTCGCTCCTTGCAGCCGCTGTTGTGTTATTTACCAAAAGAAACAGCCCCGCGCTGCGGTACAATTTGTTAGCCGGCTGCCTGCTTGTCTTCGTAATAACGGTGGCGGCTACCCTGTTTTTAGAAATCCGGGCTGATACAGCCATATCGGGCAGTGCACAAACAAATAATGCAAGCGGCGTCACGCAAATTATTTCAGTAATGCCCGGGCCATCCAATGGCATCAGCATATCCATAAGCCGTAATGCAATTAATTTTGTAAATGCCTATTCAGGATGGATGGTACTTACGTGGATGGTGATTACGCTGCTGCGTTGTTTACAATTGAGCTTTGGCCTATACGGGCTCTACCGGTTGAAAAAAGTGCAGACCTACACCGCGGGCACCCACTGGAATAGCAGGATAAACGCGTTGAGAGCGCAAATGCAAATAAAGAAGCCGGTGCGGTTGCTGCAATCAGGCCTTGCAAAGGTGCCCTCTGCAATAGGTTATTTTTCGCCGGTTATTTTATTTCCCTGCGGCATGCTCACATCTATGACTGCAGGCGAAGTGGAAGCCATACTGGTACATGAACTGGCGCATATCCGCCGCCACGATTTTGTGGTAAACATGATGCAAAATGTGGTAGAAATAATTTTCTTCTTTAACCCCGCCGTGCTTTGGGTATCATCGCTGGTAAAAGCGGAGCGTGAAAACTGCTGCGATGATATTGCCATAGAGTACTCCTGCAATAAACGGCTTTACATAAATGCCCTGGTAACATTCGGAGAGTTGCACCACTATCGCCCGCCTGTACTCGTAACTGCCCTCGGCGGCAACAAGAATCAACTGATGCACCGTATAAAAAGAATCATTTATAACGACAATAAAACTTTAAACAATATGGAAAAGAAATTTCTTGCCGCAGGCATTATACTCTCCTGCGTGTTTGCCTGCGCCTTCTCAACAAATATTGCGCAGCAAAAGCAACCGGAAGATGCAATGGTGGTACCCGGTAATGGAAGCACCGTAGTACAGGAAAAGACTATTGATAGCGCTCCTGCGACAGACACCGTGCCCATTTCAAATAATGGGAAGAAGGATATGCATCATGAAATTATACAGACAGAGCAGGATGGCAAGGACTACGAGATCATAACACGAAACGGGGAAGTTGACCAACTGTACATAAATGGAGAAAAGGTGCCTGATGATAAAAAGGATAACTATAAAGAGGTAACTGACGATTTAATAAGGAAGATGAAAATTGACGGAGCAAAGGCCAGGGAAGAATTAAAGAGGTCGCAAAAAGAAATGGCCGAGGCTATGGAAAATCAAAAGGGCATACAAAAGGATATGCAGGAGAAGGCTTATGAAATGGAAAAGAAAAGAAATGAAATGAAGGAGGTTTTGGAGCAACATCAAAAAGACATGGAGCATGGGGAAAAAGATATGGAGCGTGCACAAAAAGAAGCGGCCGTAAATAATGATTTAGTTCGCCTGAAAATGGAACTGGCAGAAAAAGAAATGGCCGGGCAAAGTGAAAAGTCAAAAAAAGATGCGAAGCTATCGGAGAAGGATGTGGCCATGCAAAATGAAAAGTATAAGAAAGCAATGGATGCGTTGCAAAGAGAAAAAGGACTCTACATGGAGAAATATCAAAAAGAAATGGAAAAGTCGCAACAGGATATGGCGCTGTACCAGGAAAAAGCATTGAAAGAAGCCCGGGAGTCGCAGGAAAATATGGCCCTCAATAGAGAGAAAATGGCGAAAGAAATGGAAGGGTCCAAATTGAGCATGGCACGGGCTCAAAAAGATATGGAGCAGGCACAGGCTACGCAAAAGGGAATAATCTCCGATCTTATAGATGAACATATCATAAAAAATGAAAGCGATCTTTCTTCCTATGTACTCAGCAATGATGAATTGATTGTAAACGGCACCAGGCAGCCCGGTACCATACACAAAAAATTCAAAGACAAATATGTAAGGGGCATGCACAGTATGTTCATGTATCATAAATAGTGATTGCGAAGTGAAGTAGCACCAATAAAACAATTTCGTTTTACAAAGTCAACTTTCATTTTTTAGTCAGTCTTTCAATATATTCCCGCGGACCTAAATATTTGCGAAGTCTTTATTCGTTATGCTCAGGTGTCGCAACATTACTACCATCCTAAGAGCAAACAATTTCTCCAGGCCTAGGTACCTGGCTATGGTTTAGGGTGTAAGTGTGAGGCCTCGGCTGTAAAGAGGTGGGCTAAACACCAGGTGATATGCTCCGGAAATATAAAACTTCAATCATCTATCGTCTAATCTACAGGGTTATCAACTAACCGGCGAGCTTTCTAATTTAAAAACAAATATGCTGTGGGAGCAAATATTTTAGATAATTTCAACTAACAAAAACGTCAACTAATCCGGGACCTGACATACATTTTGAGAGATGAAAAATATTCTATTCAGTGTTTTCTTATGCGTCAATCTAACAGTTAGCATTAAAGCTCAGGTGATCAAGGTATTCTATGAAACTAAAAATCACGGTTTTGTTTTATATGTTGATAATTATGAGCTATGTCCAGTGTCACTTTCTTTTGATCTAAATTTATCAAACCTCGCTTTTTCCGAAGGAGATAAAAAGATCTTTATTGTTCCATCTAAAAGTGAAAAATTTAAAATAGGTGAACTAACAGCAGTGAATATTGGTCAAACTAAATTTGACTACAAGTATAAATCAACCTTAGGGGATGTGACACAAACGAACTATGATACCTCGTTTATATATGATTTGCCATTTCAGAAAGGTAAAACTTATAAAATCGGCCAGGGGTATAATGGAACTTTCTCACATCAAAATGAAAATGCGCTTGATTTTAATCTGCCGGAAGGAAGTGAAATAGTAGCAGCAAGAGATGGAATGGTTGTTCAAATCGTACAGAATAATACGGAATCATGTCCGCGAGAAGAATGTAAGAAATATAATAACCAAATTTTTATCATGCATTCTGATGGAACTTTTGGCTGTTATGCGCATATCAGGTATAATGGATCTATATGTAAATTAGGAGATAATATAAAGAAAGGAGATGTAATTGCTTACAGTGGAAATGTTGGCTGGTCAAGTGGCCCACATTTACATTTTGCATGCTTTTTAGGCGGCTTCGAAAAATGGCAGTCTTTAGAAACTAAATTTAGAATTGATAAAGGCGACAGGGTGGAAATATTAAAAGAAGGAAATCAATATTCCCGGGACTATTAGAAAAACAATTAATAAAAGGGATTTAAAATGCTCATTCTTTACATTGGATAATTATGATAATAAAAGTCGTGTGGAGACACCCGCCCTGAAGGGGGAGGCATAATGCCATCGCAGAAGTTGTTACTCACAAAAACAATGGGGGAGAAATGATGTTGGTGAAGCAGCGCCGCGATTCCATCAGCGCAAACACCAGGTATAAGGCCCGGGACTGACGCAGAAAAAAAGGATAAATTCCGATAGTAAAACGATAAGCATATCAAATAAATTATTAGAAAAGTATTGCTTTCAGCAGTGACCTGCATTGCACTTCCGGCACATGCCCAAAAAAGAATTCCACTTTACAGTGGTGCAGCACCCGGCCCGGAGAGTTGGAACTGGCGGGAGCAGGAATTTACGGTACAGAATAAGACTTACGTCGTTGATATATCTAAACCAGCTTTGATCGCTTACCTAAAGCGCTGTTATGAAAGTAATCACGGGTATGATCGAGCGCCATTATAATCATTACAATGCCTCCCAACAAATCAATTGATTCAATGCGCTTAGCCATTGTCAGCTTAGGCAAAGATTTTACAAGGCTATAATTACTTATTGCTATTGTTGACACAATTGAATTGATTTCTTTACCAGCTTAATGCAGTGTTTCCACTATTATTTAATTCTGTCTAATTAATCCAATAATTTATTTTGAATACAAGATTTCTGCTCTTGTGCTGCAGCCCATCAGTTAAATAATTATCGGTATAAACCAGGAAGACATCAGACATTGGTTTAAAACGCCACTGTAGCCTGCTATTGACATTGAAATTTTTTATTTGCGTGTTATACTGCAGGAATGTTGTCCACGATAGTGTATTTGAAAACGCAAGTTCCACTGTTGGTCCCGCTATAAAAGGACGAATTTTTTTATCGTTTAATGTAATATTGTTGTAAATAAAATCTACACCAAAATTGCCCCAGGGTTGACTGCGGTATTTTGCACTGTACTTATAGCTTGTCCTCTTTCCGTTATAGTAGCCGCCATGTTCAAACGTAAGCCCCCATGAAAAAGGAAGAAGAAAATTTGATAAGTATTTCAATTGTACAAAACCAAAATCATATTTTGCCTTTTGTAAATTCCCTGTTTCTATAAATAAGATCGTTTCGAAAGGAAGGTTTACGGAATTTTTTATATAGGAAAGTAAAGCCTCGCAACGGTTGGCAAATAAAAAATCCAAATTGGCTGAGCCATTGAATTCAATGAACCGTTGGGACGCTGTGTAATAATGTTTTGTTCTTAAATCAAAATAAACGGAGTTAAATGTCTTTTTAGATTTAGGATAAAAAGTATAATAAAGCCTTGACGAGTAAGCATTGTAACCAATTCTAACGGTTGTATCATGTAAAGCGTCATAGTTATATAAACGTGGTGTAAATCCTAAATCGGCGATAAAGTTTGAATCAACCTGCGACCAACCTGTTGTAATATCCAGATGTTTGTCAGTGTACTCAATCCCCGCAAATCCGAATCCTGTGGCGGTAAGATGCCCGGAATTAAGCGAATGATAATATCCTGCCCATCCATTAAATTTTGTGTTATTTGATAAAAAATTAAA
Source organism: Ginsengibacter sp. (assembly GCA_039931355.1). Lineage (GTDB taxonomy): Bacteria > Bacteroidota > Bacteroidia > Chitinophagales > Chitinophagaceae > Ginsengibacter. Next base: position 23,280 of record JBDTSD010000041.1, on the reverse strand, counting down.
TTCAGTTCCGGCTACCCGGTTAAAATCTGCCTGTTTCAATTTTGCATCGCGGCCTGTTGTTCCCTGCCGGTTGGTAATTATACCCCGTAAATTGGAACGCCTGAATACTTTTTGATCGAAAGCTGCCACCGTATAGTTTTGTGCTGACTGACCATATTTTGCAGCGGATTGCACATTCATAATTCCAATCCGTAAAGCCGGATTTACATTACCAGTCAGCCGTAAACCCGCGACGATGGGTACTATTTGTCCGTCATCAGTTAATCCAATACGACGCGATACAAACGGAGTTGCGGAATTCAATGCCAGGTTTGAAAAAAGATCACTGTTTTCGAGGAAGAAAGTTCTGCGTTCGGGAAGCAGTACATTAAACCGGTCAAGATTAATAATTTGCTGGTCCACATCAACCTGCGAAAAATCAGGGTTAATGGTAGCATCCAGGTTTAAGGAAGAGTTGATTGCTATTTTAGCATCAAGACCTGCATTCAAGCCTGGCGAAAATGTTTTTTGTTCCTGGTCAAGCTTTGCTGAAAGATAGGGTATAAGAATAATATTGCTTTTAACTAACGGCACATTATCAGCAAAAGCTATTTTTCCAAGATAATTTAAATTAGCTCCAAAAAATTGTATGGGTACCTGGTTCCAGGTGGAGAAGCAATTATTAGTCATATCGTTTCTGACAAAATTGATACCCCATTGCGTTGCCGCTTTTGGAAACCGGAATGATTTAAAAGGGATAGCCAGTTCGGCAGTCCAATACCCCTTATGCATTTTAGTTGCTGAAGACCATTTCGTGTCCCATTCAAAAGAAGCGCTGTTCACTTGCACTATGCCGTCCATTTGAGTGCCTGCAGCATTAACACCAAAAGTATAGCCCGATGTGTTTTTGCCAGAGGGATCCATAACGACAGAAACTCCGTCGCTGTAGTAAGGATTTACATCCCGCTTTAATGATTGTATTACGGGCTTCTTATCAGCTATATAAGCTTTAATTCCAAAATACACATACTGGTCATCGTATAAAATTCTTACTTCAGTTTGCAATTTAGCCTGCCCGCTATCTGTAGGCCATTTATTAATAAAGTTGTTTGCAATGGCTGCCGTTTGCCAGGCGGCTTCATCTAAATTTCCATCAGCGACAATTTTAAAAGTTGTTTTATGAATTGTAATAGTGCGGCTTGATTGGGAACACTGGGCATCGGTATTTCCAACAAACATGAGAAAGCCCAGTAGAGCGATGATCCTTGTAAATTGTGCAACGGCTGTATTTATAATAAACAGGAGTACTGCGATTAAATAAATTTTTTTCATGTCAGTTTTTTTTGTTTAAATAATTCCTGCAGGTTGCCCCGGAGTAATCATTACTGCTTTAACGCCTGCACTGTTTTTCATTTCCCCTTTATTCCAATCCCAGATAGCAATTAATAATTACTATTTTTTTTTCACTTGCTTCATAATCTGCTCTGCCCATTGTTGAGAAATTTTAATCGTAGAAGGCATCTCAAATGGATGTTCAAAAAAACATGCTACTATCTCATAAAAAAGCCCTGGCTTTTCACTCGCCAAAAAATGTGTTGAGCCGGGTACAATGCAAAGTTGTGCGTTGGGTATTGCCTGGTAAATTCTAACGGTATGTTCTGTTTTAATGGCGTCTCTATCGCCGGCCATTACTAATACAGGGGCTTTGATCGATTTCAATTTTTCGAACGATATATTCGGATGAAAGACCATCAACCTAAATTGCTTTTTTTGCATAGTATCCTGTATCATCGGGTACATTTTAGTCAATGCTACCAATGGGGAAATATGGCATTTGTATCGGCCTGGATATTGACACCTGTTGCAATTAATTTCTTCACTTTATCCGGATATTGAAAAGCCATTATCAAACCCAAAATGCCTCCATCACTCTGCCCCCAGATAAGACAGGAATCGATTTTGAGTTGATCTAACAAGTCATTTATATCGGCTGCCATCATTTCATAATTCAAATCAACCACATTACATCCGCTCTTACCATGACAACGGCTGTCGACCGTAATTACTTTGTATTTTTTTGCAAATACCGGTATCTCAGTTGCCCTACTACGAATTGAACCGCCATTACCATGGAGAAGTAACAAGGGTTGTCCTTCCCCATAGATTTCATAATAAAGTTGAATGCCATTTACAGTTGCGTATTTACTAACTGCCGGATTATTTCCAAACGGGGTTGTTTGCGCAATAGCATTCAATGAAAAAAAAATAACTACTACCAGTCCCAAACATGCCTTTTTCATAATTATTTATTTTAACTAATTCATTTTATTCAAAACTGAACCAGTTTATTCATCCTGGTTGTATTGTATTTATTGCTTTATTACCTGCATTGTTTTCTTATTGTGCCCATTGTTCCATTCTGTAGATAACAGGTAAGTACCTTTTGGCAATGATATCCTGGATCGATGCTAATAAAGAAGTAGGAACCCACTCTGCAGGACCAACTACAGCAACCATATAATTCATTTACTTCTGTAAGGATATTTCTGTTTCAATTGATTTAAATTTATTACTATACTGAATCAATGTTTCATTCAACAACTCTCCAAACATGACCTTATCTTTTTGCGATTTTAGCCCAACTGCATAATTTTTCTTTACCAATATATTTGAGCTGCCATTCATTCTTATAATGCGCCCCGGATTTGCGATGTAAACACAGTTTTTTAGCCCATTGCCGGAAAAAATTTCATGCTGCAATAAAGCCAACTGGCAACCAACGTTTAAAATAAACGTGGCCAGGAAAAAAACTTTAATCAATTTGATCTGTATCATATTTTTAAAATCAACGGCTCCCCTTACGGAGAGCCGTTGATACTTTTATTGCTTAATAAGATACCCAAACACGCCATCCGTTTCATTATCAGGGCCTGCTGTAAAATACAACCTGTTCGGATTGATTGAAGTGGCTGTAGAAGGTGCAAAGGATAATGCCCACAGCCCTTCTATAACTATTGTGTGGTCGTGAGATTGCAACTGTCCAAGGAACCTGGAGTCCAGGCTATATACATTGATACGGCCATCGCCGAAGTTACCAACCAGTACTACGGGTTCTTTCGGATCGCGGTTTACATTGTTGCCACCTGCATCATCCTTGCTAACGGAGATTTCACTGTGACTTTTTATATTTACATCGTGGGCTTCTAAAAAGCTGGCGGGTGCTAACGTCACGCCCCACGGAAGATTAAGACTTCCCCGGGATGCAAATCGCTTTATAAAAGAACCATCCGTTTTAAAAACACTAACAAATCCTTTTCCTTCACCTGAGATGTGCCCTACAGTTCCGCCTTCTTTAGTAAGCTCGCCGTACACAACAAAGAGCTGCTCACCCACGGCCTGTATGTTGTAGGGAGAATAGTTTGCCGGCATAGTGGGATCTTTAAAAGACATGGCGACACGGGAAAATGCGGTATCCCATACGTCAATTCTATTGCCCCCGAAATCAGCCCCATATATCAGGTTACGCCCGTTATTCGATGCTATAGCCAGTCCTGTATAAGCCGCTCCGGCAAAGCCCCCGGTTTTTTTTGCGTTGTTACCTGAAGCAGGGTTCCAACCAGAAACCACACCATCAAATCCGGTAAAAAGAAATGCAGATGGCCCATTAGACAAATTGAAATTCGTGCCTCCGCTAAAAACAATGCCTGTAGGTAATCCTCCGATACTGTCAGTTGGAGAAGGAATATTTACAGGCGTTCTAACTATAGCCCCTTCGCTGCTGTATAGTTCGCTCACATGCCCGCCTACCGAATTAACCCATGCGATGCCGTTAGGAGACCAGGCGATACCGAAAGCATTCAATAAGGTTGGATCAATGGTTACGGGATCATATTCAGATGTATTTGCGACCAGGTTGACTTGCGTAAAATTCCGTAAGACATGCGCTGTGTCACCGTTCTGTTTACTACATCCCAAAGCCGATAATGCTACGCCAACTATTATTATGGATTTTATTCCCGGCACCTGGCGAATTTTTGTGTTTTGTTTCTTGTTCATTCTTTTTAATTTTTATTAGTTTAATAATACCATGCACAGGCAACTCGTCCCCTAAGAGCTATTGACCAATGCAAGAAGTTTGTGAAATTGATTTTTGGTTTTTTCTTTGATGATGTCCTGCAGGAGTCAGTCACCCTGTTTTACTTTCAACACATAGGCCGGTATTAATCCATGCGCTTCTTTGTGCGTATTGATAACGGAAGTTGAATCTTTTGCCTGCGATAAACACATCACAACGCCGTTTTTTTCATCTACCCAGTAATTGATAAAATTTACCCCGTACTTCTTTTCAACGGCAAGGTCTTTAGCATGTGCTCCTGCAACATCTTTTGCAGTAACATTTCCTGCTCCCAGGTAATGAACATCGAGGAAAAAATTCTTTTGATTATTCAGGTCGGCTGCGGTTCCATCTGTTACTTTGTAAATGTATTCAGGCAATAGCCCATGTGCTTCGGCATGCGTTTTTCTTATAGACTCGGTATCGCTTGCAGATGAAAGACAATACACCAAACCCTTTTCTTCATTAACCCAATATTTGATAAAATCTACACCATACTTTTTCTGAACAGCGAGATCCTTAGCGTGGGCTTTGGCAACATCTTCATACTTTACCTTGCCGGGTTCCAACTGGTGCACATCTATGAAAAGATTTTTTTTGATGGCGCTGCTGCCGGTTGAGTCGGTCTTTCTTTTCTGGGCACATAAGTGAAGGGAAACAATACTGAACGCAGAGATCGCAAACAATATAAATGCAGATTTCATAATTAATAATTTTTAATTTTGATAAATAATTGATTCGAGGTGCAAAGCAACCATCTATCAAGCCGTGGCGTTTATGAGGTTTTCCCTATTTTATGAAAATCGTTTCCTCATTTTACAAATTGCTATAATGGACCTTATTGAATGATTTTTTGCCAATTCATTGCTGTAAGGGCGTTTCCAAAAAATTTTTTAGAATGAATCAAGAAAGCGCAGCTTTTGGAATTTTTTGAAAATGAACTTCTCTTATGTAAATTACACCTGTCGCAAAGCCAATTAGCGATAGAAAATGAATCACGACTTAATACAGAAAAATGTCGCCAGGCATGTTCAGCTCGACAAAACCGAGAGCGATTTTTTCATTTCACTACTTCAACCAAAAATGCTTAAACGAAAAGAGTTTTTGCTTAGGCAGGGTGACATTTGCAGGACAGAAAACTTCATCAACAAAGGTTGCCTGAGAGCCTACACCATTGACGATAATGGCTTTGAACATATCATAATGTTTGGGATTGAAGACTGGTGGGTGGGCGACCTTTATAGCTTTTTGACGCAAACATCCTCCACCTATTTTATTGACGCTTTGGAGGCCACTGAAGTTTTACAAATTACTAAAAGAGATCTTGACAGGTTATATGAAAGAGTCCCCAAATTTGAAAGATTTTTCAGGCTCATTTTACAAAACGCTTTTATAGCCCAGCAAGACCGGATTAATCAAAATCTTTCCATGCCAGCTGGGGAGCGATATTTGAAATTCATAAAAAAATATCCGCAATTGGAGCAACGGATTTCTCAAAAACAACTTTCCGCATTTCTAGGTATTACACCAGTTTTTTTGAGTATGCTCCGCAGAAAACTGGCGCACAAATAATTTATTAAACTACTTTAATTTTTTTTGCTTTTCGCCTTTGTTGTTTTGCATTATTAAAAACAACAGAAAATGAAAACTAAAATTTTTACAACAAAAAATGATTGGTTCGGCTTAATCATTCGCTTAACCATTGGCGTTATACTTTTCCCTCACGGGGCACAAAAAATGCTTGGCCTATTTGGAGGCTTTGGCTTTAATGGCACAATAAATTTCTTCACAGCTACCATGCACTTGCCATGGATTATTGCATTTTTAGTGATTATCATTGAGTTTGTTGGCTCGCTTTCATTCATAACTGGTTTTGCAAGCAGGCTGTGGGCGGCGCTTACCATTGTTCTAATGCTCGGGATCATCTTTACATCTCACATCGGCAATGGCTTTTTTATGAATTGGTTTGGCAATCAAAAAGGTGAAGGCTATGAATACCATCTTCTTGTGATTGGGTTATGCCTGGCGGCGCTGGTAAGTGGAAGTGGCAAATATTCAGTGGACAGAATCATCGCTAAAACTTTGCGTGAATAGGAAACAGCAGGTGAACAATATTATTAAAAGTCGGGGGTTGGCCTTCGGACAACTATGTTGTCGGTTGTTGTAGCCGTTTTTCCTTGTGGGATGTTTGAAAAGAACCGATGCTGAATGCACCCAATGCAAACAACATAAAAACAGATTTCACAATTAATAATTTTTAATTTTGATAAATAATTGATTCGGGCGCAAAGCAACCATCTATTAAGCTGTCGCGTTTAACAGGTTTCCCCTATTTTATGAAAATTGTTTCCTCATTTTACAAATTGTCATAATGCAACTTATTGAACGCGATGAATTTTTAGACTTGCTGGAAAAACAATTTGAAAATATTGCAGCAGGGGAAGGACATTGTGTATTTGTAACCGGCGAAGCTGGTATCGGCAAAACATCACTGGTGAAAGAATTTTGCAAAGAGAAAAAAGATGAGTGCACTATTTACCAGGGTGCGTGTGATGCCCTTTTTACACCACGGCCTTTAGCGCCTTTATATGATATTCTCTGGCAGGTGAACAAGGAGCGTTGGCCGGTATCTCCTTCCAAGGAAGAACGTTCAGCACTATTTGTCAATTTTTTCCAGGAGGTTAGCATAAAAAAAGGAAAGCTGATATTGGTGTTTGAAGACATTCACTGGGCAGATGAGGGCACACTTGATTTCATTAAGTTTTTTGCACGGCGTATTGCGCAATTGCCTTGCCTGTTTATTCTCACCTATCGCGACTATGAAATTCATTCAAGGCATCCCCTTCGGAATGTATTAGGACAACTGCCGCCCGATTCTTTTACAAAATTGATGCTGACACCATTATCGAAACAGGCTGTTATTAAGATGTCAATGCAAAAAGGTTATAGTGGCGAAGATGTTTACAGTGTATCCGGGGGCAATCCATTTTATGTAAATGAGATTTTGGCAAGTTATAGTCCTGGTGTTCCTGATAATATTAAAGATTCGATACTCTCTGTATATGAACGCCAGGAAGAAGGGACAAAACATGCCTGGCAATTAACTTCAGTTGTTCCTGAAGGATTGGAAATTGAACGTTTCGCTAGAATCAAAGCTTTATGGGATGAAGCAATGGATCACTGTTTTGCAATGAACGTCATCATTGTTCAAAACAACAAAGTAGTTTTTAAACATGAACTATACCGGCGAACGATTGAAGAATCGCTTTCACCCTTTAAGCGAATTGCGCTAAACAAAATGATACTTGAAACTTTTTTAGGGTCGTTTGAAGAGAAAGGAGAAATTGAGCGGATTGTACATTATGCTAAAAATGCAAATGACAATAACCTGGTTGTTAAATATGCACCCCTTGCTGCAAAGCAGGCTGCGGAAGTTGGGGCTCATATAGAAGCAGCAAAACTGTTTCTTTCTGCAATAGAATATTACCAGGGAAATGATAAGGATACATTGATTCAGTTCTACGAATCGTATGCTTATCAATGCTATTTGACCAACCAGCTTAAAGATGCAATCATTTACGCGGAAAAATCGCTGAAACTTTTGAAGGAAAAAAATGAAGTCGAAAAAATAGGTAGTTGTATGCGTTTGCTATTTTGGTATTGGTGGTTTGAAGGAAATGGAACAAAAGCAGAATTCTATGCCACTCAGGCTATTGACCTGTTGGCCGACCAGCCTTCTTCACCAGCTAAAGCAATGGCATTTGCCCATTTGGGACGGTTAAAAATGCTGTCAGATCAGAAGGAAGAATGTTTGCTTTGGAGTGAGAAAGCAAAGGTGATGGCAAAAGATTTGAATGATGAAGAAGTTCTTTGCTTTGTTTTGAACAGCATAGGCGCTATGCTGTCAAAAAATCTCTTTACCAGGAAGAATGGTTTAGACTTGTTGCATCAGAGCTTAGAAATTGCTTTGAAAAATAATTATGAAGAAAATATTGCTTATGCCTGGGCAAACCTTGGAGTGGATGTGGTGGTGATGAAAAATTTTCAGATGGCAAAAAAAATATTGGAAGAAGGTATCCAATTTTGCGAAGAAAGAGATATTGGCTTAGGCGTAAAATTTTTATTAACTTATAAAGCCCGCCTTGCCCTTGAAACCGGAAATTGGAAGGAAGCATATAGCAGCGCAAATAATTATATTAAAGATGAAAACTGGACGCCCGTGTCTAAAATCGGTGCGCTTGTAGTTGTGGCTACGATAAGGATGAGATGTGGTGCCAACGATGTGCTTCCGCTATTGACCGAAGCAAAAGAAAAAGCTTTTGAAAACCGGGAGCCGCAAAGAATGTTGCCAGTAATGTCGGCAATGTTAGAATATGAATGGATTACCGGTAAAGAGATTATAAAAAAATCTGATCTTGACATTGTAGTAGAATTAGTAAAGCAGCGGGGCACCATTTATGACAATAGCGCATTTGCCTACTGGCTGGTAAAGGCAAGAAATCAAAAAGTAGTCTTGCCGGAACACTACGAAGGCTATTTGCTTAACAATCAAATGCAGGCACACAAAGCAGCAGAATTATGGAAAACATTGGGCTGCCCTTATGAGCAGGCACTTGCATTATTTGAAGGCAGTGATGATGATAAGAGAGATGCGCTTTTAATCTTTAAGCAATTGGGGGCAAAAGTGGTATGCGAAAAAATAAAAATGGAAATGCGTGCCAATGGCATTAAGAATATTCCAAGAGGTATAAGGGAATCCACAAAGGCAAATCCCGCACAGCTCACAAACCGTGAACTGGACATAATATTTTTATTACAGAAATCAGTTCAGAATAAAGAAATTGCCCAAACTCTTTTTATTTCACCTAAGACCGTTGACAATCATATCTCCAGTATTCTATTTAAACTCGATGTAAATTCCCGTTCGCGGGCCGTTGCTGAAGCACTTCGCTTAGGAATTATAAAATAAGGTAAGCCTTCCAGTTAATTAGGTAAGAAGCCCTATGTCATAATACCGTTAAGAAAATAGCTTCGTACCTAACATTAAAACTTATTAAATGAAAAAGTTTATTATTGAAAGAAGTGTTCCCGGTGCAGGCAACATGACTTTAGAAGAATTGCAAGCCATTTCAAAAACTTCTAATGCAGCGATATCCGTAATGGGTAAACCGTATGTTTGGATTGAATCGTTTGTAACTGAAGACAAAATTTATTGTATTCATGAAGCAACAAATGAAGAAGACATTAACGAACATGGAAAATGCGGTGGCTTTCCTGTTGACAAGATTGAAGAAATAAAAGCTGTAATTGGGCCAGCAACAGGTAATGTGGAATGAGCTACCGGATGCTAATTAGCAATTATTAAGAAGCGTTACCCGCAAAAGCGAAAAATTAAACCATCAGCATTTTATTTACAAAAGGCAGGAATTCAAATCCTGTCTTTTGTATTTTAGGAGTAAAATAAAAAATTAAACCTCCCGTACTACCCGCTATTTTAAACATTGAAAAGCAAATTCGGTTCTTCTAAAAATTAGTACGTCGCAAGGTCTGTTGCCAGGGCATTTTTTTTATATCTCGCTCTGAACGTTTTTAATTACACAAGAAAATATTAAAATAGAAACACCTGATACTAATAAATAAAATAGGGATTTTTTATAAATAATTAGGGAATACCTCTCAGAGTAATGAAAAGCGATCGGTGCAATTTTACATCCATTATTTATTAAAAAAAACTATTTAAAAAAATGAAAAAATTTCTTTTTGCCATTATAGCTGGATCAATTTCCTTGCTGGCAATCACAAACGGAGCCGTTGCTCAAACATCAAATAAATTGAAAGTATTTCATTCCCCAGGAAATGCCGTGGTAATCTACATGTTAATGTCAGCCACAGATAAAACAGCAAGCCTTGATGGTATTAATACAAAAGCGCTACGCAATTTCAGAAAAGCCTATAAAGAAGCAACAAGTGTAAAATGGATAAAAGGCGATCATGGGATTACGGCGCAATTTATAGCCAACGGAATTCAAACGGTAGTATACTATGATACCAAAGGCCACTGGCAGGGCTCCTTAAAAAACTACTATGAAGAAAAATTTAATTCAAAATTGCGCGGCCTTGTAAGAAGTGCCTACTATGACTACAAGATCTGTTATGTGCAGGAAATAGAAACCATTGATACTTATGGCGCACCAACCTACCTGGCATACATAGAAGATGATGCCAACTTCAAGGTGATAAGAATAGGGACAGACGTAATGGATGTTTATCAGCAATTTAAAAAACAGAATAATTTTTAAACCACACATTCGGTCTTTATAAGAGTTGCTAACAATGCACTCTTATAAGGTTCGGTTTCCTAATCAATTAGGCTGATCTTTCAAATAACAACGTATTCCCGATAGATGAAGACCAGAAAATAGTTGTGCCTTCGGTATTAGACAAAACGTTGTTTGGAACTATCAACATCTTTGGTAAGAAGCAGTTGACTTATAAAGGATGGCCACTATACCATTTTGGACAGGATGCGGTTCGGGGATCTAATAAAGCTGTGAGTGTTCCGGTCGTGGGCAAATTGCCTGTAGCTGTGAAAGATGTTGCAGAAGCACACAGATAGTTCCGCTCCAGTTCCTATAATAAAAACGGCAGATAGTACCTGTCTGTTTTTATTAAATGCAGATCTTGTTAACACTCACTATCACTATAAAAGTAAAATATCATGTTATCGTATAACAGGCCCTTAAAATAAGGAACCTTTTCTTGTTAGATAAGAAATACCTCCTACATCAATTGAAAGTAGCAATTGCAATTTTGTGATTATTACTTATAAAAAACTTAGCTGATAACTTTAATATATGGAACTGCAAACACAAGAGCAACTTGATTTTATAAAGATGGTGGCTAAATGCCTCGCTGAGAAATTGATATGGTTTTTATTCCCCGCGAATAAAGAAAAAAACTATTCTGAACATATTGGAGGCCTGGCAGAAATTCTTGATTGGTCAGAGGAATTTTATGAACAGTATTATGACAAGATTCTTAATTGGGAGATATTCAGGTATAGCGGAGAAAATGTCCATAACGCTGAAACACCTAACGAGTTGATTATGGCATTCGGCCAGGAACGACTAAAAAAGTTTTATGCTCAAAACAAAAATCATACAACATATTTCCGTGATAAATATGCAACGATTACGAAAGAAGATTATGACAGTTTCTAAAATTATCAAAATCTTAGTGCCTGGTTTTAATGACATTCAGGCTAAACTCAAACTGATAAAATATATAAAAAGATTTGTCGTGCAAACAAACATAACACTGGAAAATATTATCAATGGTTGCGTTAACGCAAACCGGCAAAGCCAGCATAAATTTTATCAATACTTCTACATCTTTTGCTTCAATACCTGTATCACGTATTGTGAAACAAATGATGATACGGTTGAAGTTGTAAATGATGGATTTTTAAAAATATTTATGAATTTGAAAAACTTTAAGGCCAGGTATGAGAATTTTGAAGGCTGTTTAAAAGCCTGGATAAGGAAAATAATGATCTGCACTGCCATTGATTATTGCAGGAGAAATCGCAAGAATTACTTTTTACGAAGTTCCGATGAAGGTGCCTTCGAATTCCCGGCAAGTGAAGAATCGGCCGTAGATAAATTGTCGTACGATGAAATAATAAAGCTTGTCCAACGCCTGTCGCCAGCTTACCGAATTGTATTCAGTCTCTATGTGATTCACGGATTCAAGCATGAGGAAATTGCAAAAACACTGAAGATTACAGTTGGTACTTCCAAATCTAACCTGGCTAAGGCAAGAATGAATATTCAAAAAATGATTCCTGCCGGATCGCCGCAAAATATTTCCAGGTCATCAAAAAGCAATGTTGCTGTTTTATGTGAATCATAATCCTGCAAACAAAATATAAGCCATTCACACAACTAATAACATCAAAAAAGAATTTTGAACGTCATTTATTTTATTAACTACTATATGAAAAAAAATCCAGCCCTTCTATTTTGGACCTTTGTGGCAAAGGATATCGCTTATTATTCATCTTGCTGCCACGTTTGTTATTTAATGATATAAAATTAATGGCTTATCTGACATTAAAGAATTAATTCATGGAGCTTATAATATTGGTAATTTTAAATTATTGATTTAAAAAAGGATTAGCAGCGATAGTTAGAATCATTAACTGCCCGCTGAAATTATAAAAGGCCTGCAAATCTTTTCTCGCGCTTTGTTTTTGGGCTATAACAATATTTTCGGAAATACTTTTATGCGAAGTGAGTAAAAGAAAAAACCAAAGAAGATACAGTTGAGCTAAAAATAAAAATCAGCGCCATTATTTCGGGCTTTGTAAATGTGAATGTCGTTTTCATAACAAATTATTTTAAAAGTGATTTTGTTATCCTACGACTAACGTTCTTTCCAGGTGTTTAATTCAGACGATAAAATTTTTAAAACATTTAATATTGTAGACACTTCAACCAGTTGTAAATTAAATTGAAACCTATTGATTTGTCAGTCTTGACTATGTGATAATAGTCAGATAAATAATTACAAAAAAAAGCCGCCGATGCTTTCACATCGGCGGCGAATAAGGCTTTGTTTAGTTTAAAGGAAGCGGATAAATTCTTGATTCAAAAATCAGAGAGGGTTAGCATCTGTGGGGACTGTTGAAAGCGGTGTAACTTTCTTTTTAGGATAAGCAACATAACCACCTCCCTTTGTTCGTCCTTCCAATATTTCGATATCATCATCTTTGCATTTCAATGGCAGTGTTTTTTCAGGCCACGCCACAAAGCCAGTTTTAATATTACTTTGATGATCGTTATCACTATGTCCCGAAATTATTGAGCGCATTGGATAATTGCTTTTTTCCCAAGGCCCATCTTTGTTGTGTTTGTTAGTTTCTAATTTGTGTTTCATAAAATTTTTTTTTATAATTAATAAGATTATTTATTTTTTAATTTACCCGAGAGAATAGTTGTACCAAATCCTAACAGGGCAATAAGAGTAAAAGACCAACGTAAATTTATTGCTTGCGAAAGAAACCCGATTAATGGGGGCCCAACTAAAAAGCCAAGAAAACCGATCGTTGAAACTGCTGCCAATGCTGTGCTCGCCGGCATTGTACTAGATTTCCCTGCCAACCCATATACAATTGGCACAACGGATGACACACCAAAGCCAACGATGAAAAATCCTGCTGTTGCCGTCAACAAATAAGGGAAGATCACCGCTATTAATAAGCCAGCCGTTATCATTATTCCGCTCATCTGTAGCATTCGCTTTACTCCAAACTTCATCACCAGCCAATCGCCGAGAAAACGGCCTAAGGCCATTGTAGAAGTAAAAGCAACATAGCCCAACGTTATAAAAGCTTCAGGCGTCTGTACAATTTTTTTAAAATAAACTCCACTCCAATCGGCCATTGCTCCCTCGCATAAAAGACTGCAAAAACCGATAAGCCCTAACAGCAGAATTTTCTTGTCTGGCCTGGCAAATAATTTTTGCGTTTGCCCATCCCCGTTATCATGCGGTAAAGTGAATTTATAAGACGCAATAACAAGTGAGATTGTCGCGAGGCATACAATTGAAAAATGGAACAAAGGAGAAAAGCCGGCGGAAACAAAAAAGGTTCCGATAAGCGCACCTGTAAAACCGGCAAGGCTCCAAAGACCGTGAAAGGAAGCCATAATAGATCGCCCGTATAATTTCTCGATGCCCACAGCTTGCGTATTCATGGCGATATTAATAAGATTGCCAAGCATACCAAATAAAAACAAAGCGCCAGCAAGTTGAAAAACCGACCCAGCCATTGCCAGTAACAATAATATCAACGGATAAAGTACCGCAGCAGCAATCACCATCCGCCTGCTACCGTACCGGTTAACCATCCATCCGGAAGCAGGAAGGCTCAGCATTAAACCGACAGGGAGAGAAAATAATACTGCCCCCAGTCCTCCGTCGCTTAGCTGTAACTTATGCTGAATGTTTGGTATGCGACTAGCCCATGTAGCGAATGTAAGCCCGGCAATAAAGAAAAATACGCTCGTAGCGATTCTGTACATCCGCAAGAGCGAAGTTCTTTTAAAAGCCCGGTCAATTATGTCGTTTGTTCTCGTGTAATTATCGCTTACAAAAACTGTCTTCTTGATTATATTTATATTCTTCGTATTCATTTAAGCTTGAATTTTAATTTCCCTTCAATTAATCACATCGCTCATTTCAAGCAATTACGCAAAAGTAGACCAGCGAATACCAATGTTAAGCACAACTTATATGCTTTTTGTGAATCTTAATCCTGTGAAATAAATGTTAAAAACCTTTGCTGATGCGTGTTTCAGGGAAAATATTTGGGATGCCCAAATGAAAAAAGTTGCAGCCTTAAAATGATAAATGCTAAATATTTCTAAAAATTTAAAAGCTAATCTAAAAGCAGTAAGAGAATATCACGCTATGAAAATGGAGAACGAAAACTATAAGCAGCCATGATGTTACAGGCATATCACCTTGTTTTATGGCCAAACAAATACATCATTATTTTGCCGCTTTTTTATAATGGATTATTTTAGTAATTAATAAAGCCTGAATTTAGGTTCATGCAACGCAAGGCTTTGTGATATCAATAATGTCTTACAATATTTACAAATTAAGATCTAATTAAAGTTTATTATGAAACATATCTCAAATATTTTGGCATTCAGCCTGCTATCATTTTTTAATTCGTCGACAGGGTTTTGCCAACAAAAAGAAATGGTAAGAATCGTAAAAGCAAATAATCAAAACAAAATTGACGTAATCATCGGCGATAAACTATTCACCACTTTTCTTTACCCCGATAGCCTGGAAAAGCCAGTATTATATCCGGTACACGCCGCTAATGAAACGACTGTTACAAGAGGCTTTCCTTTAAACACGCAACCCGGAGATCCCACTGATCACCCGCATCACCTTGGCATTTGGTTCAACTTTGAAAATGTGAATGGGTTGGATTTTTGGAATAATTCTTATGCGATTCCAAAAGAAAAGAAGCAACAATATGGATGGATAAGAACCGATAAGATTTTGGAAACATCTAATGGAGAAAAAGGGTTAATTACCTATCACGCAAACTGGACCAATCAACAAAAAAAAGTGCTGCTGGAAGAAACAACCCATTTGGAATTTAGTGGCACGGCAAACCAAAGAATAATAGACAGAGTAACCGTTTTAAAATCGGATACCACTGTGCAGTTTACAGACGCTAAAGATGGAATGTATGGAATAAGGCTTGCCCATGCATTGCAAATACCCGATAAAAAAGATAAAGAATTTAAAGATGATAAAGGCATCGTGACTATAGTAAAAGGAAGCGCAGATAATATTGCCAATGGCAATTACTTAACAAGCGAAGGAAAGCAGGGTGACGATGCCTGGAGCACAAGAGGAAGATGGTGTAAAGTATATGGCAAAATGGGAAATGATTCCGTGAGTGTTGCAATTATTGATCATCCTAAAAACCCCAACTACCCAACATTCTGGCATGCCCGTGGATATGGGTTATTTGCCGCCAATCCTCTTGGAGAAAAAATATTTACCGATGGAAAATCTTTTAAAAACCTTACACTTAAAAAAGGCCAGTCAGTAACTTTTCGTTTCAGAATTGTAATTGATGATGGGGATAAAACCATTTCACCGGAAAAATTAAATGAACTGGCAGATGAGTTTGCAAAGCATGAATAAAATGGAATAAGCGTGCAATAAGACTTGTTATTATAGCTCGTTTATTTCGTCCCACACATTTTTTAAAACGGGGATTCCGTTAGCAAGATTTTTCGTTCTTGTAAGCAAAACACGTTCGCCCGGATAAACGATTTTTTTAGATTCATCAATTGTTATTGATTGGTGGTAATCATTTAAAATTCCTTCGATAGTTTTTGAAATGACAGAGTGATTTCCAAGCTTTGACACATCAATAACAATAAACACCTGCGATAGTCCATACTCAATTTCTTTCCGACTTATCTCATGTGTAGATAATCCGCCAGCTAAAATTGTCGAAAGCAAATCCAGCAGCAGCGAAAGCCCTGCGCCCTTCCAATAACCAACAGGTAATGGCCGGCACGTTGCAAGAATTGCTGATGGATCTTTCGTTAATTCATTAGTTGCATCAAAGCCACCGTAAACTGCAAGCATTTCATTTTTCATTGCTGATAATTCCATCGCACCGTAAGAATATTGCGACATTGCCATATCCAATACAATTGCCTCATTATTATATGGCAAAGCCATCACCAATGGATTGTTGCCAAGCTTTCCATCTTTTGCACCCCATGCAGGCATATTCGCAATTGTGTTTGTCCAGCCGATAAAAACAAAACCCGCTTTGGCAGCCTGCCAGCCATAAGTGCCGCCACGCATCCAGTGATTGGTATTTCTCAAACCCACGCAGCCTATGCCATGTTGTTTTGAAAGATTAACAGCAGTTTCAGTTGCAAATTGTGCGTTTAGTATTCCGGGGCCAAGGTTGCCATTCCACTGCTCGATTCCTCCAAACTTATTTTCCAACGAGGGTACAGCATCTGCTTTTACAAAACCCTGTTTTATGTATCGCACAAATGTCGGAAAGCGATTTACCCCGTGCGTATAAATTCCATCAACACTTGTCTCGGTAAAAATTTGTGCACAGCGTAACGCCTTCTCCCGTGTAAAACCTTCTCTTATTAAAATACCAGTGAAGAATGCACTCATTTCATCGGCTGGTATCAATGTAATTGGGGAACTTTCATTTTCCATGTTTTGCATTTAACAGTGAAGAAATAAAAACTTAAGCAGGAAAGATGTGGGCTGAAAAAGCAATAGCGACTTAACGGAATCAGGGTTGCAACCAATTAGTTTTTAGAATAAAATCAAATCTTATACAACCACGTTTCCTTCAAGGTCATAATCAAAAGCGGCAGTGATTTTTACATTTACAAAATCGCCGGGATGCAATTTTTTCTCAGAATGAACTATCACTTCGTTATCCACTTCTACGCTGTCAAATTCTGTGCGGCCAAGGTATCTTCCAGCTTCTTTTTTATCAATTATTACCTTTAATGTCTGGCCGATCTTTTCTTCATTCTTCTTATAGGAAATTTCTTGCTGCACGCCCATAATTTCCTGCGCCCTTTGCTCCTTTTCTTCTTCGCTTATCTCATCTGCCAGTTGGTATGCAGTAGTATTTTCTTCATGCGAATAAGTAAAAATTCCAACCCGGTCAAATTCAATTTTCCTTAAGAAACTTTTTAATTCTTCTACATCATCCTGTGTCTCGCCGGGGAAACCAGCGATAAGTGTTGTTCGTAGGCAAATGTTCGGGATTTTAAATTTTATTTCTCCGATGATATCTTCCATTTCCTCTCGTGTTATTTGCCTCTTCATAGCTTTCAACATACTGTTGCTGGCATGTTGTAAAGGCATATCAAGATAGTTGCAAATATTTTCACGCTCCCGCATTGCATCAATTATATCCATGGGAAATTTAGATGGATAAGCATAGTGAAGCCTTATCCAATGCAAGCCTTCAATATCTGCTAAGGCATGTAGCAAACGTGGCAGCTCCCTTTTCTTATAAATATCCAGGCCGTAATAAGTAAGTTCCTGTGCGATAAGCATTATTTCTTTTACACCGCGGCTCACCAACTTTTTTGCTTCATCTACCAACGACTCTATAGAGCGGCTTATATGTTTTCCCCGCATTAAAGGAATAGCGCAAAATGCACACGTGCGATTGCAGCCTTCGCTTATTTTCAGGTATGCATAATGGTTAGGCGTGCTCAACAATCTCTCACCCAACAACTCTGCTTTATAATCAACATCAAATTTTTTAAGAAGAAATGGCAATTCCATTGTTCCAAAAAAAGCATCCACTTCCGGAATTTCTTCTTCCAGGTTTTGTTTGTAACGTTCACTAAGGCAGCCTGTAACATAAACCTTGTCAAGCTGCCCGCGTCTCTTCAATTCTACCTGTTCAAGAATAGTATTAATACTTTCTTCCTTTGCTTTATCAATAAATCCACAGGTATTTACCACTACTATATTATGGTTAAGCTTTTTACTCTCATGCATCACATCTACTTCAGCTGCCGCAAGCTGACCACTTAATACTTCACTATCCACCAGGTTCTTACTACAGCCAAGCGTGATGATATTTACTTTATCTTTTTTAAGTTTTGTTTTCATTTATTTTTTATAACACGAATTGTTTGCCACGAATTGAGCGAATTACACGAATTAAAACACAGATGTTTTTTGATCAATGACCTATTTAACTTATTAACAAATCAACCCATTAACTCATTAACTAATAAACCAATCAATCTTTAACTCCTTCAAATAAACTATCGACAAATTCTTTTTTATCGAACACAAGAAGATCTGTCGCCTTCTCTCCTACTCCAATAAATTTTACGGGAATTCTAAATTGATCGGCAATGGCGAGAACAACTCCCCCTTTTGCAGTTCCATCAAGTTTGGTTATTGCGAGTGCTGTAACCTCAGTTGCAGCGGTAAAATGTTTCGCTTGTTCGAGTGCATTCTGGCCCGTGCTTCCATCAAGCACCAGCAACACTTCATGCGGTGCATCGGGCAATACTTTACTGATGGAGCGCTTTATTTTATTAAGTTCATCCATCAGGTGAATTTTATTATGCAGCCGTCCGGCCGTATCAATAATTACTACATCCGAATTTCTTGCAATCGCGCTTTGCACCGTGTCAAAAGCAACAGCGCTGGGATCTGCGCCCATGGCATGCTTCACGATGGGCACTTTTGCTCTCTCACTCCATATATTCAGCTGGTCAACCGCTGCAGCCCGAAAGGTATCTGCCGCGCCGAGTAAAACGGATTTGCCGGCTAAGGTGAAATTATGTGCAAGTTTACCAATAGTAGTTGTCTTTCCAGCACCGTTTACACCCACAACAAGGATCACATGGGGTTTTTGTTTTGGAAGTTCATACTCTTTATAAGAAGTTTCGCCAGGAGAGTCCACCAATACATTCTGTATTTCCTCTTTTAAAATTTTATTAAGCTCTGCGCTATTTATGTATTTATCTTTTGCGACTCTTTTTTCTATTCCATCAATAATTTTTATCGTGGTATCTACGCCAACATCTGCACTTACAAGTGCATTTTCAAGATCGTCTAACACCTCTTCATCCACCGTGCTTTTGCCGGCTATTGCCTTAGTGATTTTGTCAAGAAACCCCTGCTTGGTTTTCTCGAGCCCTTTATCAAGGCTTTCTTTTTGTTCCTTTTTGCCGAATATTTTATCAAAAATTCCCATTTTTAATATTTAGTAACGGGTAAAAATAAATAAAGCTATCCGCAACGTCTGCAGGATAGCCTTATGTAAAATAATGTGCGTGCTAAAATTAGCTTCCCAAAAAATCTTTAATCTTATCCTTATGAACAATAGATTCTTTAAAAGTATATGAACCTGATTTAGAACTGCGCACTGCGCGAACTACTTTTGTCCAGTTCTTTGCGTCGGCAAGGGATTTCTGGTCCTTTGTCTTGATCGCGGTTTTTGCTGATTTTGCCATTTTAATTTAGTTAATAAGTTGATAGGTTAATAAGCTTGACAGGTTAACAGGATTTAGTATTTGTAAACCTGCCACTTCGCACTCATTACTTTATTTCTTTATGAACAGTTACCTTCTTCATGATTGGATTAAATTTTTTCAATTCTAATCTTTCAGGGGTGTTCTTTTTATTCTTCTTAGTAATATAACGGCTGGTACCAGGCAAGCCGGATGTCTTATGCTCCGTGCATTCTAATATTACCTGTACCCTGTTTCCTTTCTTTGCCATAACAAAATGTTTAAATAGTATTTTTTCAGATCTTAGCTCCGTTGGCTCTCATTTCCTTTACAACTTGCAAAAGGCCGTTCTTATTAATGGTGCGAATTGCCTCAGTAGATAATTTTAATGTTATCCATTTATCTTCTTCTGCAAGAAAATATCTTTTCTTTTGAAGATTTGGCAGAAACCTCCTGCGTGTTTTAATATTGGAGTGCGAAACAGTATTACCTGTTATCGGCCTTTTTCCTGTAACCTGACAAACTCTAGCCATAGTGATCTTTTTTTCGGACGGCAAAGGTAATGAAGAAATAATCATCTGAAAAATAAATAAACGTCTTTTTTACCTGTTAATAAAAATATTGCTGACATTTTGTTGTAATTATTGGCTTAAATGGTTAAGGCACACTTTATGTACAAAAAAATAAAACGATTTTCATGGAAACATTTAATAAAGTAATCAACGACGACAAACCTGTGCTGGTAGATTTTCATGCAGAATGGTGTGGACCTTGTAAAATGATGGCCCCGGAACTGCAAAGGTTTGCACAAAATAATAAAGATGCTGTGCGTGTTATAAAAGTTGACATTGATAAGAACCAACCTACAGCAAATCAGTACCAAATACAGGGTGTACCAACATTAATACTTTTCAAAAAAGGGAAAATACTTTGGAGGCAATCAGGCGCAATGAATGCCCGGCAAATTTCACAGGCAGTTACTCCCAAACTATAGATCGGAACTTATGGTTGCGTTGCCGTAACAATATTAATATTTTGCCATTTTCTTTTTTTTGCTTTCTTCCATTCACGCATCATTTGCAGGGTTATCGCAATAAAAATTAGCGCGAAACCAAGATAAAAACCTTCTCCTAAAAACTTGTTTTCATTGAAAAGAATAAAGGCCAGGATAATAGAGTAAACCGGCTCAAGGTTGTAAGTGAGGTTGGCTGTAAATGCCGATAATATTTTCAGGGCATTTAACTGCAGGATAAAACTAAT
The DNA here is from genome assembly GCA_039931355.1 of Ginsengibacter sp. Classification (GTDB taxonomy): domain Bacteria; phylum Bacteroidota; class Bacteroidia; order Chitinophagales; family Chitinophagaceae; genus Ginsengibacter. Next base: position 2,352 of record JBDTSD010000041.1, on the reverse strand, counting down.
TACCGTACATACTACAACAAGTATCAGCAGCCACATAAAATCGGAAAGAGTGGGGAAGAAATATGCAGCAGGGAAAAATTTCAAATAAAAAGGGACAATAATACAAAGCGACAGAAAACCCCCTGTCATTTCATAAAGCGTTACAGTTTTCGCGGAAAAATTTTCCAAAAGCTCTTTATTAAATATTGGAAATAAACTCGCAAGCATGGCAGAAATAATCCCGAAAATAATTCCGGTTTTATATTCAGGATAAAAATTAAATATCAGGTAAATGCCTGCTATTGTGAGAAGGCCTAACACAACTTCAGCCAAATCTACCTTGCGGTTCATAATTAGCGGTTCAAAAAAAGAAGTAAAAAAACCAATGGCTGAAAGGCACATAACAGAAACGGAGATATTGGAATATTTTATGCTTCCATAAAACGTAACCCAGTGCAGTGCTACAATAATTCCAACGCCGAATAGTTGACACATATCCTTAACCGCCACCCTCACCAATTCTTTTTTTATTACTAAAATGATTAACAATACTAAGGCACTCAACAACATTCTATAGAAAACAAGCATTCCTTCATTCAATAAAATCAGCTTGCCGAATATGGCAGTGAAACCTGCAAACAACACAGCGATGTGAAGCTGAAGAAAAGCTTTTTTCATGAGCGGCAAATATAAGGTAACAGCTATGAGCTTTCAGCTATGAGTTTTTAGGTTTCAGCCATGAGCTATCACCATCACGGTTCACTGACTGCTCACTGCTGATTGCTCATAGCTGATTGCTCATTGCTCACTCCTTTTAACATTCCTTTGTATAAAAAGTGTGCACCCAAAGAAAATGTACCATTCATAGTTTTATATTTGCCGCTGTTTATTAAAACGAAAATATGAGCTTCAAACGCATCAACAACATCACAGGATGGGTAATTTGCATTATTGCCTGCATGGTTTACCTGTTAACTATGGAAGCCACCGGTAGTTTTTGGGATTGTGGTGAGTTTGTTTCCAGCGCTTATAAATTGCAAATTCCACATCCGCCCGGAGCCCCTTTATTTGTTTTACTTGGCAGAATTTTCAGTATTCCTTTTGGGCCTCATGATGCTGCCCGTGGCGTAAATACAATGAGCGCACTCGCAAGTGGTTTTACCATTTTATTTTTATTCTGGACCATTACTCACATAGCCAGAAAGATATTTCAAAAATCAAATGAAACACTTAATTCAAACCAGGTATTTACCATTATGGCTGCAGGAGTAGTAGGTGCACTGGCTTATACTTTTTCAGATTCATTTTGGTACAGTGCTGTTGAAGGAGAAGTTTACGCAATGTCTTCGTTTTTCACAGCCATTGTGTTTTGGGCGGTGCTTAAGTGGGAGCAGGAAGTTACCGTAGAGCAGGCTAATGGGATCAAAGGAAATTTTACAAGAGCCGACAGGTGGTTAATATTGATATTCTATTTGATAGGCCTGGCGGTTGGAGTGCATTTACTGGCCATACTCGTTATTCCGGCCATTGTAATGGTTTATTATTTCAAACGCTTTACCGTAACAAAATGGAAAACTTTTTGGGCTTTTGTAATAGCGTGTTTGATCACAGGTGTTGTGCAGGTTCCTATGATACAATGGTCAATTAAGCTTGCCGGACAATTTGATATTTTATTTGTAAACGATTTTGGCCTTCCATTTTTTTCCGGGTTTAGTTTCTTTTTTGTTTTTATGGCTGTCATTATTTATTACATGCTCAGGCTTGCAAAAAAGAAAAACTGGAATTTTTTAAAACTCGCCATGTGGAGTTTTGCTTTTATATTACTTGGCTTCTCTACATACTATACCACCCTTATACGCTCCACTGCAGATCCTGCTGTAGATATGTTTAACGTAGATAACCCTGTGAGTTTAGTAGGTTACCTAAGCCGCGAGCAATATGGTGACTGGCCTGTGCTTTATGGGCAGGATTTTACTGCACAACCAACTTCCCAGGATCCGGTAGAAACTTATGTGAAGGGAAAAGACAGGTACGAGAAAAAAGGAAGGAAATATATAACAGAATATGCACCTGAAGATAAACATCTCTTTCCGCGCATGTGGGATAATAGTAATGACCAGGGGCATGCTGATTACTATGCAAGTTTTGCCGGCATTGGTAAAGATCAAAAAACCGGCGCTTACTATGATAAGCCTACAATGGCCAATAACCTCAGTTTCTTTGTAAGCTACCAGTTCAACTGGATGTACTTCAGGTATTTCATGTGGAATTTTGCTGGAAAACAAAATGACCTACAAGGTATTGATATGGGTAATGTACGGGATGGTAACTGGCGTACCGGCATTTCTTTTTGGGATAATGCACGGTTGGGCG
>JBDTSD010000040.1:0-30434 GCA_039931355.1 Ginsengibacter sp. | reverse complement strand
GAGTACTGTGTGGACTTCGCCAACAGGAATGGCGCCTTTCGGTGTAGCATTATCTACTACCAAAGCATATATCACCAACTGGGCCGGCCCTGTGCCAACCGATGCTTCAAAAGTGACTGCAGGTATTCCTTATGGAAACGTATATGTTGATCCACGTACCGGAGCTACTTCTATGGGCACAGTTTCAATTATTGATTTGGCATCAGGAAACGTGTTATCAGAAATAGAAACCGGCCTCCATCCCAATGCTATTATCATAAGCAATGATCAACATTTCGTGTACGTATCCAATGGCAATAGCGACAACATTTCTGTGATAAACACCAGTAGTAATAAAGTTGTTGACAGCATCTCAGTTCGATTGAATGGTGAAGTCAACTCTTTTATCGGCGATTCGCCTAATGCGCTTGCGATTAATAGTAGTGACACGGTTTTATATGTGGCCAATGGCATGGACAATGCGGTTGCGGTTATAAACCTCGGCGCAAATTCTTCTTCCACTGGCAAGGGCAAAAATGTTATCAACGGTTTTATTCCAACAGAAGCATACCCCGCCGGCCTTGCATTAAGCAAGCAAACATTGTACGTCGCCAATCTTGAAGGAGAAGGTGCAAGAGCAAGCAATAATAAAACATATACACCCCATCAGCAGGAAGCGACGATTTCAATAATTCCGTTGCCAGGTAAAAATAAGTTGGCTTCCTATACAGAAAGAGTAAAAAATGCAAACCTTATTTTCAGAGCAAAGCTTTCTCAACTTTTACCACGCAGTAATATATCGCCAAAGCCTGTGCCTGAGCGCATCGGCGAACCTTCTCTTTTCAAACATGTTGTTTATATTATTAAAGAAAACAAAACCTACGACCAGGTGATGGGTGATATGGCTGAAGGTGATGGAATGAAATCTTTATGCATCTATGGAGAAAACATAACTCCTAACCAGCACCTTCTTGCCAGGCAATTTTTGTTGATGGATAATTATTATGTGTCCGGCAAATCATCAGCCGAAGGACATTCCTGGACGGATGCGGCGATCGTAACAGATTATATTGAAAAGAATGTGCGTGCCTGGTTTAGAAGCTACCCGCATGTATTAACAGATGCAATGGTGTATAACAAAGAAGGATTTCTTTGGAACAATGCATTGGATCATGGTAAGACGGTAAGAATTTATGGCGAAGCCTGTTCGCCTGTATGGCCAAGGGGCATGGGGTGGAAAGAAATTTATGATTCAAGGCAAAATGGCAACCTGGTTTCATTCACAAATGAAAGTACTATTTCAAGAGTTCGCCCGATTATGTCGCCGACGTATCCGTGTTACCAGGGCCAGCATTTCGCTGACCAGATTCGTGCCGATGCTTTCATTAAAGAGCTGAATGATTTTGAAAAAATGCCTGGTGACCAGTTACCTCAATTGATAATTCTGGCTTTACCTGCAGATCATACCGCAGGGCTTTCGCAAGGGTTTCCTGCACCAGAAGCGATGGTTGCAGATAACGATCTTGCGTTAGGAAGAATCGTTGAAGCCCTTACCCACAGCCGGTTTTGGGATTCAACTGTTGTATTCGTAACACAAGATGATTCCCAATCCGGCTGGGACCATGTGTCGGCTTATAGATCTACCGGGTTTGTGATAAGCCCCTATTCTCATTTGCAAAAAACTGTACATACTAATTATAATCAAACTTGTATTGTGCGAACCATCGAGCAGATATTAGGCATTCCGCCAATGAATGTGGTGGATGCTACAGCTTTACCTATGTTTGAGTGCTTCTCAAATAAGTTTGAAAAAATATCTTTTACTGCTTTAAAAAATAATATTCCTTTAGACCAAATGAATAAAAGTGCTGCCGCACTTAATGGAAAAGGGAAAAATTATGCGCTTCTTTCTTCCTCGCATAAGCTTTATGAAATTGATAATGGAAATGATGATTTATTAAATCGCATCTTATGGTTTGCTGCAAAGGGTGATAAACTATACCCAAGAGCGATGACGATTCCAAAGAAGGATAGAGAAGACGATGATGATGATTGATTACGGGCGGTGAAACAAATTTGTAACTAAATTTTAATTACTGCGCCTTTTGGATCTTACCTTATTTAATTATATCAAAACTAATAAGCAGCGTTGTAACAAAAAGCAAAGTAAGGCCGGTAAGAAAAATAATGTCTGCAATTTTTTCAAAACGATCTCCCGAATCACTTTTACTTCTCATAGAAAGAAATGAAAGCACACTGCTTGCCATAAACATTATTAATGCCGCAGAGGTGATCTCATCAATAACCGTTTTACCGTTAAGATTTAATATTTTGAGCGAAGTGAGTACGATGAAACAAAGCCCCAACAGGTTCGAAGAAGCATTTAAAATATGCGGTGATTTCTCCTTATTGTTCATTGCCTAAATAATTGTTTTGATGTTGTCAGGAACTCCAATCACGCACCATGCTATTTTTATCTGATAATCATTCAGCAATTGCCTGTGTTACTTTTCCTATATCGACAATTACTTTGTAAATAAATTTCAGTTGCTCATTTATTTGTATATCAGGTGATCCATTTTCATTTATTTCTCTGCAAATTATTTTATTGCCTGTTTCAACAGAAGAATTTTCATTAAGATTATCCAAAGATTTTTGTAAAATTTTCACCGATCGTTTAATCGCCTGGCAATCTTCTTTTTGAAGAAGAATTGGTCTTTCGACTGCAATGCCCGAGGCAACTGCGGCGATATTTGATGACAATACATGATTCAATACTACAAATTCATAGATCTCTTTAGCATGATGTTGCTTACTCTTTGGTTCACTAAGCATCCGGTTAAATGCCGCGGCAAGATTCGCAGTGCTTACAAATAATTCTTTCCTGACCAATTTATATTCCAAAGAAGAATTTTTTTGACCTTGAAGAATGTATGCAAGCCTTTGCAAATAATCGAGGTTCGCTCTTAAAACGCCCGACATGTACCCGGGCAATTGTTTGGATTCCCAATAAGGAAAAAGAAAATAGCTCGCGAGAAAAGCTAATATGGATGCAATGGCCGTATCAAGTAAACGCTCTCCCGCGATATCGAGCATACCAAGGCCAAGAAAGTTGAAAAGGAGTAAAATATAAGGCGTCATGAAAATCACCATCATCATATATTGCAGCCTTACATAAGTATATGTGCCAATCATAAAAAATACCATAAAAATAAATAGCACAGTACGGTCATGGACAGACGAAATCAGCAATAAGCCAAGAATACCGCCCGCAAGTGTGCCGGTAAACCTTTCAAAGTTCCGTTGCTTCGTGAGGCTAAATCCTGGTTTTAAAATGATTACGATCGTCAATAAAATCCAGTAACTGTGATGGCCATAAGAAATTAATTTAGAAATAGTAAAGCCAAGGCCGCAGGTAATCATCATCCTTAAAGCATGCCGGAATACGGAAGACTCTAAGGTCAGGTTGTTAAGAAAAAGAGTTGGATTAATTTCCTGGTGCGATACAAATCTTGAATATTCCCGCGGCGTGCGAATTGCTTTTTCTTTAGCTACTTCCAGACTAAAATAATTGTAAACTTCATCGACTTTTTTACCGAGTTTCCGCACGTTTACCAATATCTTCTTTAGCATAAAATTACTGGTCCCGCTTTCTGCCACTTTATCAATTTTTATTTTCAACTCACCCAGGTCAGGCAGCAGGTCGTATTGTTTTTTGTATAAAATATTTGACTGAATTGCTTGCCCGGCATTGTCCAGTTCATCAGCGAGTTTTGTCACAATTGCGGCAACGTCATCAAGTATACCGGTACCCGCAAATTTTTTTCTTAGCGTATCAAAATCATACCAGTTGGCCATTATTTGCTCGTAAAGATCAACCACATCTACAAAGGTTACTACCAGCTGACGGGCCTGGGCAGTTGATTCTTTTAGCAACGAACGGTTTTTAAATAGTAATTCCCTCACGGCATCTTGTCTTTCACTTACTATCACTTGCTGCTCCACCAATTTGCGGTATTCATCTTCAAGTACTTTGCCTGGCGAAAAAAGTCCGGCTTTTATTTGCAGAAATTTTGCCGTTTCATGAATGCAATCGCCCAGAGACCTTTGTGCCGGCCTGTAGGGTGTAAGTTTGTAAAACAATAATGCCACAAGCATATACCAAATCCCCCCGGATAAAATCAATAAGCTGCTGGTAAACACTTCAAAAGGCGGCGCAAGAGATGTCATCCTCAAAATCAAAATAAGCAAGGTGGCTGTTCCAATAGAATTAGCCCTGTTGCCAAACACGGTAAGCATGCTGAAGAAGAAAGTCGAGAAAAGAATAAGCAAGCCTAACGTAAAAATATTTCCATTCAGAAACCCCGTAAGTAGTGCCATAATAAAAATGCAAATGTTGCAGTATAGCATTCCGTTTTTCTTATGTTCAACAGGGCCAGGTGCATCGCTTATACTCACACACAAAGCACCTAAAGAAATAGTTATGCCGGATTCAAGGTTTCTGAATTCTGCACAAACTATTGCGGGAAGAATTATTTCGAGCGTTACCCGTATGCCATCAGCAAGATATTGGCTGAACAAAAAATATCTTATTTTTTGTGTTCTTTCCTTTAGCATGAAAAAAGTATTTACTCAATGCAAAGAAAGTGCGTAATTAATTAATGCTTTGTTTAATGAAGGTTATCTATTGATAAATAAAACTGGTAGCTCATCATTGGTAATAGCATGCTTTTTTTGATTTTTAACTTTTTTGGAAAGATATTTTGTTTGCAGGCATAAAAACAAATACTGTTTTTCATCGTCAAACTTTTAATTTTGCATGTTATAAAAATGAAGATGAATAATACCGAAGAGGTTTTAAAAGACGTAGTAATAAAATTTGCAGGCGATAGTGGCGACGGGATGCAGCTTACCGGGACGCAATTTACAAACAACACCGCCCTGCTTGGTATCGATCTCGCGACATTCCCGGATTTTCCGGCAGAGATAAGGGCACCACAGGGAACCCTGCCGGGGGTAAGCGGATTTCAACTAAGGTTTTCAAGCGACAGGATCTTTACTCCGGGAGATACGTGCGACGTATTAGTTGCCATGAACGCTGCCGCGCTTAAAACCAATTTAAAAGAACTAAAAAAGAATGGGAAAATTATAGTCAATGTAGATGGCTTCGATGCAAAAAATCTCCGGCTTGCCAACTATCCCGATGGCGTAAACCCTATTGAGAATGATAGTCTCGAAGGTTATGAAGTAATAAAAATGGATGTTACTAAAATCACCAGGGAAACCCTGAAAGATTTTGATATGAGTACGAAGGAGAAAGACCGTGCAAAAAATATGTTTGTCCTCGGCTTTCTTTATTGGATGTATAACAGGACTATGGATAATACAATCCGTTTTTTAACTGAAAAATTTTCCAAAAAGCCGGAAATACTTGAAAGCAACATTAAGGTATTAAAAGCCGGCTATAGCTATGGTGACACCACGGAAACCTTTACCACCCGATATTCGGTGGAGAAAGCAAAAATGCCTGCGGGCAATTACCGCAGCATAATGGGTAACCAGGCTTTGGCATATGGTTTAATTGCCGCTTCGCAAAAAAGCGGATTGCAATTATTCCTGGGTTCATATCCCATAACCCCGGCCAGTGATATACTGCACGAGCTAAGCCGTCACAAATCTTTTGGTATAAAAACTTTCCAGGCTGAAGATGAAATTGCTGCTATCTCATCAGCTATAGGTGCGGCCTATGGCGGAAGCCTCGGCGTTACTTCCACCAGCGGGCCGGGTATGGCATTAAAAGCCGAAGCAATGGGTCTTGCCGTGATGCTCGAAATTCCTTTACTGATCTGTAACATACAGAGAGGCGGCCCTTCTACCGGCCTGCCTACTAAAACGGAGCAGAGCGATTTACTTCAATCATATTATGGAAGAAACGGTGAATGCCCAATGCCCGTAATTTCTGCTTCTACACCCAGCGATTGCTTTGAAGCAGTGTATGAGGCGGTGCGTATTTCAGTTCAACACATGACGCCGGTAATATTTTTAAGTGATGGCTACATTGCTAATGGCGCAGAGCCGTGGAAATATCCTGATAGCGATGACCTGTTGCCTATAGAAGTAAATTTTAAAACTGAGCTTGGGCATCATGAGGAAATTTTTCAACCTTATTTGAGAGATGAAAAGATGGTGAGGCCCTGGGCAATACCCGGTTATGCAGGCTTGGAACATAGGGTTGGCGGCCTCGAAAAACAAAACATAACCGGCAATGTGAGTTACGATCCGGATAACCACCAGCTTATGGTGAAGCTGCGCCAACAAAAAGTTGATAAGATTGCAGATTACATTCCCGAACAAAAGATAGACAACGGGCCGGAAGAAGGAAAGCTATTAATACTTGGCTGGGGGAGTACATACGGTGCTATAAAAAGCGCCGTTGTAGACTTATTAGCGGAAGGTTATTCTGTTGCGCATGTGCATCTCCGTTATATAAGGCCATTTCCTAAAAACCTGGGCGATATTATCAAAAATTATGAGCACGTTTTAATTCCCGAACTCAATAATGGGCAGCTGATAAAAATTATCCGGGATCAATATTTAGTTGATGCTAAGGGATATAATAAAATAATGGGTGTGCCTTTTTCAAAGCATGAAATTGTAGATGAAGTAAAAAAGATGCTGAAGTAAATAGCTGAAGCCTTATTGTCTGCGGTCTCTTCCGAGCGTTAGCCCGAGTTTTATACTAAAAGTTATATAAGAGTCATTATTTTTAGGCCTGCCACGAATACCGTCAGGATGCGCAGTTGATGCACCAGGTTTATGCCTGTCATTAAGCAATAAGGCCTGTTGAAGTTTTGTTCCTGAAAAATAATTTCCATATACGGAAGGGTCAACATACCGGCCACTTACGTCATCGAGATAATCAGTTTGCAGGTGCCTTGTCACAATTTCAGCCCTCAAATTAAGTAACGGTGAAACATCGTACCGGGCTCCTATACCCAGGGGAATACACATCTGGTTTAATTTATAGGGCTTTGAATTAGGATATTCGGCAAATCCTTCCCCTTCGGTACTTAGTGGCTGCAGATTCACATAATTATTATTAAGCTTCGCTTGCGGGTTAAAGTGAAAATAGCCAATTCCTGCGAGCAGATAGGGTGACACGCCAGGTGGATAATGGTCTTCATCATAATTTCCGAAAATATAAAATGGATGAAATTCCGCCACCAATGTAATTTCTGAAATTGAGCTTTTAAAACTTAAATTTCTTTCATACCGCTCGTTAGTAGTTGCGGCGACCTTTTTTAAAATGCTATCATAGGCATGAACCTGCCCAAAAGTGGCTTCAATCCTAAGTGCTATTTCATTTTTATAAACAGTACTGAAGAATATACTTCCACAAAACATTGTATTCTTGAAATTGAAATCTTTGACGCCATTTTTTCCAATCCCCTTTCTTCCTCCAAGATCGGTAAAAGCATTCATCGCGCCGACAGAGCCGCCAACCTCATACACAAAATCAGTTTCATAATATTTTCCATCATAAAAATAATACTGTGCATTTGCCTCCCTGGCAAAGGCAAAAAGGATAAATAAGAAAAGGAGTTTGATTTTCATAAAACGATTAGTTTTTGATAAGGTGCGGGAATCATGTAATTAGTTTGGTACTGCTAAAAATAAATACAATTTTTCAATTAATCTTCTTCAATAACTTACTATAATACCTACAAACGGGATTTATACCACATTCATTGCATTTGGGGCTACGTGCTACACAAATATAACGGCCATGCAGTATTAACCAGTGATGCGCTTTGTGAATCAAATGTTTCGGGATATTTTTTATTAACTGCTTTTCTGTTTCCAAAGGCGTTTTTGCATTAGTAGTTAAACCTATACGTGCGGAAACCCTGAAAACATGCGTATCAACAGCCATATTTGGCTGCCTGTCAATAACAGAAGTAATTACATTCGCCGTTTTACGGCCCACCCCCGGAAGCATAACCAGTTCATCGACAGTCATCGGTACCTTGCCACCAAACTGTTCAACTATCATTTTGGCCATACCAATAAGATGCTTTGTCTTATTATTTGGATAAGAAATGCTTTTAATTAATGGGTACAATTCTCCCTCATTTGTTTTACTCAAAGCATACACATCGGGAAATTTTTGAAAAATTGCGGGAGTTGTTTCGTTCACCCGCTTATCTGTGCACTGCGCAGAAAGTATTACTGCCACAAGTAGCTCGTATGGATCGATATATACCAATTCAGTTTCTGCATCAGGACTGTGGGATAAAAAATAATTTATCACATAGGTATAAAGCTCCTTTTTTGTCATAAAAAAAATCCCGCCTTTGGGGCAGGACGAAAATAACTTTTTTAATTTTTTTTAATGTGAATGCAAATGCTTTTCGTTTTTGCCGGCATACTGAAGAATTTTATCTACTGCTTCCTGTCTTGGAGACAAATTAGTTTCTTCAAGGTTTTTTTTTGATAAAAGAAGTGCATTAAAAGTCTCCCTTAAATCCATGTCTGTTTCCAAAGCTTCCTGAATAAGCTCCGATTTCCTATCTGATGTCTCATTGTAGAGATACCGCACCAGATCATCCGGGGTTATGTGTGTCATATAAAAGTATTACATTAATAAAAAAATCTATCCTTCCCTAAAAACGAACCGGTTGTGAAAATATTGTTTATAAATTATTTAATTAAAGAAGAATCAGGAGTGATAATATAAAGGTCTTCATTTTCTTTTTTCATCATATATTTTTCTCTCGCATATTTTTCCAGAGTTTCCGGATTTGTTTTTAATTGTCCCAATTCATGTTTTGTATCTACGATAAGCTTATCCATTACTTTTTCGCTTTCCTGTAGTTTATGCATTTCGTTTATTCTTTTCATCTGCAGCGAAAGATCATTGTTGTCAAAAAAAAGCATCCATACACAAAATGCTATTCCTGTCAGCAGGTACTTGTTAGTAAATATGTTTGCAAATCTCTTCATATTTTTTATTTCAAACTGCAAGTCTGCATATAAATTAAAAAAGCCTTAACAATCGGGGAGCGCCTTATTTTCCAAATTTAATTTTTCCCTTTGGGAAAACCGCACTTTCTCCCAACATTTCTTCTATACGTAACAATTGGTTGTATTTCGCAATGCGGTCTGTACGGCTTGCGGAACCGGTTTTAATCTGGCCGCAATTTAAGGCAACAGCCAGGTCGGCGATGGTAGTATCTTCCGTTTCGCCGCTTCTGTGGCTCATTATGGTGTTATAACCATTATTTTGCGCAAGCGAAACTGCATTTATAGTTTCTGTCAGTGATCCTATTTGGTTCACTTTCACAAGTAGTGCATTCGCCGTATCTTCATCAATACCTTGTTGCAGCCTTTTAACATTTGTTACAAAAAGATCATCGCCTACCAATTGAATTTTTTTACCGAGTTTTTCTGTCATCAATTTCCAGCCAGCCCAGTCATCCTCAGCCATTCCATCTTCAATGGATATGATGGGATATTGTTTTACCCAGCTTTCCCAATATTCAACCATTTTTTCGCTGCTTAGCTTTTTGCCATCACTTTTATGAAAGTGATATACTTTTTCTTTTGACTCATACATCTCACTTACAGCAGGGTCCATAGCTATTGCCACATGGCTGCCTGCTTTGAAACCCGCCTTCTCAATCGCAGTGAGCACGGTTTCAATAGCCTCTTCATTGCTTTGAATGTTCGGTGCAAAACCTCCTTCATCTCCCACATTGGTACTATAACCTTTTTTCTTAAGTACCGATTTTAATGCATGGAAAATCTCAACGCCGCATTGTAAGGCTTCGCTAAAAGATGAAGCGCCTATTGGCATTACCATAAATTCCTGGAAATCTATTTTATTATCAGCATGCGAGCCGCCATTCAAAATATTCATCATTGGAATGGGAAGAATTTTGGCATTGGTACCGCCTACATACCTATACAGTGGGAGATTAGCTTCCAACGCAGCAGCTTTTGCAACAGCAAGGCTCACGGCAAGAATCGCATTAGCGCCTAATTTGCTTTTATTTTCGGTGCCATCAATGGCGAGCATCGCATTGTCTATACCTGTCTGGTCTGCAACATCCCAGCCGGTAAGCTTATCAGCAAGTAAAGTGTTTACATTTTCAACCGCTTTCAATACGCCTTTACCGAGGTAAACATTTTTATCTTCGTCGCGAAGCTCCACAGCCTCGTGCACGCCCGTACTGGCGCCGGACGGCACCGCCGCTCTGCCGAGGTAAGCATTTTCTGTAAGTACATCCACCTCTACAGTTGGGTTTCCGCGGCTATCTAATATCTGGCGTGCATGTATGTTCGCAATGTAACTCATGATTATTTTTTTGATTTAAAGATTAAGAAGTGTACTGCTTATTTTTAGCTTATCATGGGCAAATCTACCAATTTTGAATCTCATCAAAAATTTCCGTTGGCGTTTGCAATCCTATATTTTCATTTTTGCTCATAATGAATGGTGTGGGTAGTTAAATTAGAATACAATTGCCACGGGCTTTAGGCAGTGGAAGAATAAAAAAAATGTAAACGGCTTTAGCCAAAAGAGCTTTTTAGAAATATGGGAGGAAAGTCTGGTAAGCAATGAAATCATTTTGGCTAAAGCCAACTGCAACCAAACATATCCACGACCTACAGGTCGTGGCAACTATCCTGGTCAACTGGTTTTTTCCTGGCTCACGCTTTAATAATATGGTGTATCATAATCGTTCTGGATACAGTGTGTCCTCATATGTTCAATATATTTGTATTTATAAAACTTAAACACATGAAAAAACTATCTTTTTTAATTCTCCTGTTTTTTACGCTATTCAAAGCCAGCGCTGACGAAGGGATGTGGCTGCCAATGTTGCTTGGCCAGCAAGTATATGATGATATGGTGAAACATGGGCTTAAGCTTAGTAAGGAACAGCTATATAGCATTAATAAGCCTTCTATAAAAGACGCAATAGTAATTTTCGGCGGTGGATGTACCGGGGAAATTGTAAGTAACCAGGGCTTAATCTTTACCAATCACCATTGCGGATACGGCGTTATAGCGGGCTCAAGCACGGTGGAGCATAATTATCTTAAAGATGGCTTCTATGCCTATTCAAAAGACCAGGAAATAAAATCAGATCTCACTATTACTTTTCTTGAGCGAATTGTGGATGTAACTGACGAGGTGGAGCAGGGTTTGAAGGGCTCAAACTATGCAGACAGGGCTAAGAAAACTGCTGATGTTTATAAGGCAATAACAGATAAAGTATTTGACCCCGCAAACTCTGTTATGGGAAGGGTATATAGTATGTTTAAGGGCAACCAATACATAATGTATGTTTATAAAATTTACAAAGATATACGGCTGGTAGGTGCTCCTCCGGAAAGCGTGGGAAAATTTGGTGGCGATACCGATAACTGGGAATGGCCCCGGCACACGGGCGATTATTCTATATTTAGAGTGTATGCAACAAAAGACGGAAAGCCTGCCACGTACAGTTCTGATAATGTCCCGCTGAAACCTAAATGGTTCCTGCCTGTTTCTTTAAAAGGATATAAAGATGGCGACTATTCCATGATTTACGGGTACCCCGGCGGCACCAACCGTTATGAAACTTCTTACGGAATAAATCTAAAAAACGAAATTGATAACCCATCTCTCGTAAACCTGCGCGATGTACGCCTGAAGGCCATGCACGCTGAAATGATTAAAGACCCCGCTGTAAAACTTAAGCTCGCAGAAAGCTATGCAAGTATCGCAAACTATTATAAGTTTTATGATGGAGAAACAAAGCAGTTAGAGAAATATCATGTATATGAAGCGAAGCAAAAGAGCGAATCCAACTTTGCAACATGGGCAAGCAATAAAGATGAGTACAAAGATGTTTTAAGCGACTATCAAAAAAACTATGAGGCCTGGAAGCCTTATGCAAAAGAGCGGGTGTACGTAATTGAAGGGGTTTTAGGCTCTCCTTTAGCTGCATATGCTTCTTCATTAATGGCGGTGGAGCGTGCTTTGGTGGAACAGGGAAAAACACAAGCTGATGTAAAAAAAGCCGTGGACGCTGCTGATGAATCAAGAAAAGAATTTCTTAAAAGTGAGGATCAGCCAAGTGATAGAAAGATAATGGCCGCCACTGCAATGATGTATTATAATGATATTAATAAAAGCCAACATCCTATTGACTTTTACCAGGGTATGAAAGAAAAATTCGGACCACTAACGGATGAGGCGACTTATAAGGCCTGGGCCAATTCTGTGTTTGATAATACGATGATACTTGATTCGGTAAAGTGGGCAGCCTTTATGGCTAACCCTGACGCTATTACTTTACAAAGTGATCCTGCCTTTGCTTATGCCACTACCTTCGTAAAAAATTATACGCTTAAGTACAGCAAACTTTACAGTGATTTTTCCAGTAAAAACAATGAGCTTGGGAGGTTGTACATGAAAGGCATTATGGAAATGAATCCTGCGGCCGTTAAAAAAATGTATCCCGATGCTAACTTCAGTATGCGGGTAAGTTATGGCAATGTAAAGAGTTACAATCCGCGTGATGCTGTACATTATGATTATGTAACGACCAGCAAAGGAATTCTTGAAAAATATATCCCTGGTGATTATGAATTTGATCTTCCTGCGCAGGAAATTGAGTTATTGAAGAAGCGTGACTTTGGGCAATACATTGATAAAAACCGGAACGACCTTGTAATTGATTTTATAACAACGAATGATATTACCGGAGGAAACTCGGGCTCGCCGGTTATAGATGGTTATGGCAATCTTATCGGCCTTGCTTTTGATGGAAATTATGAAGCGCTCAGTCATAAGATCCAGTTTGATAAAGATCTTAACCGAACCATTTGTGTGGATATCCGTTATGTACTTTGGTGTATTGATAAAATGGGTAATGCTAAAAATATAATCGATGAACTAAAACTTATTCGATAAGGGGTCAGGCCAGTAAAATGGCCACGCACCTGAATTTTTATAATTGCGCTATTCAGTAATGGATAGCGCAATTTTTTTTATGCTAACTCTTTAATTGCCGAAAGCAAATTCTATATTTTTGAATAATGTTTGTGCAACGCTTTACTCCTGAGCAGGCGATTCCAAAAATTAAACAATATTGCGACTACCAGGAAAGATGCCATGCAGAAGTGCGGGATAAATTATATTCCTACGGCTTAAATAAAAATGATGTAGAGCCGATTATCTCTTTACTTATTAATGAAAATTATCTTAATGAAGAGCGCTTTGCGATTATGTATGCAGGCGGCAAATTTCGCGTAAAGCAATGGGGTAAAATCAAAATAAAGCAATCATTAAAATTTAAACAGGTAAGCGATTATTGCATAAAAAAGGCTTTAAAGGAAATTGATGATCTCTCTTATGAAAAAACTTTTCAAAAGCTTGCAGAACAGAAATTGAAAACTCTGAAAAGCGAAAAAAACATCTTTATAAAGAAGCGAAAGTTGCAGGATTATTTATTGCAGAGAGGTTACGAGAGTAGTTTAATTGGTGAAGAGGTTAAAAAGATTGGAAGGAAATGATGATAAAATTTTACGGCAAGAGTTCTATATTTCAAAACCCAAAAGCATATAGCGAGATAATAATTTTGTAAATTTGATAAACTGAATTTATGAAAACTGAATTTAAAAATATTGTCTGGAGAGAGGGCAAATATTATGTAGCACAATGTCTGAATGTTGAATTATCCTCTTTTGGAAACACAAAAGAAGAAGCATTAAAAAATTTAGAAGAAGCCATTGAATTATATTTAGAAGACGCACCTGCTGACAACTTAAATACAATTGAGGATCCTGAAATTGTTTACTCTCAAATAGAACATGCCTAAATTATATTCCTCGAATCAAATCATAAAGATTCCTATTCAACAAGTGTTTGTGTTTATTTCTCAAAAATGCAGCCATAGAAAATACCGCAAAACAGGAACGCCTACTCTAACAGTAATTGTGCCTGCGGATAAAAAATAAATTCATTTTGGTACTTTTAAATTCATTTTAAAACAATCAGGATTACAAGCACAGGAATTTAATAATTAACGCCATGTCTTCACTGACCATTACGCTTATACAACCCAACCTACATTGGGAAGATAAAAAGGCAAATCTTGAAATGCTTTCGGAAAAAATTGATAGCATAAAAGAAAAAACCGAAGTGGTCATTCTTCCGGAAATGTTCAGCACGGGCTTTAGTATGAAGCCTGAAATACTTGCAGAGAAAATGAATGGCGATACGATTGGTTGGATGAAAAAAATCACTGCTGAAAAAAAAATTATTTTGACCGGCAGCATCATGATTGAAGATCCTTCGATTGAGGCTCAGGACAGCAAATACTATAACCGCCTCATCTGGATGCTGCCCAATGGCGAATATGGTATATATGATAAGCGCCACCTTTTTGCTTACGGCGACGAACACTCGCACTTTTCACCTGGCAATAAAAGATTAATTGCTTCCGTAAAAGGATGGAAAATTAATCTGCAGGTCTGTTATGATCTGCGGTTTCCGGTATGGGCAAGACAAGGCGCAGAAAAGGAATATGATGTTTTAATTTATGTTGCGAACTGGCCGCAAAAAAGAAGCGTTGCCTGGAAAACCCTGTTACAGGCACGGGCTATAGAAAACCAATGTTATGTAATCGGCGTGAACAGGGTAGGAGAAGATGGAAATGGAATCAACTATTCAGGTGATAGCATGATTGTAGATTCGCTTGGCGAAATTTTATACCAGAAAAATAATGAAGAAGACATATTTACCTACACGTTGAAAAAAGAAAAAATTGATGACGTAAGGGACAAGTTTCCTTTTTGGAAAGATGCTGATTCGTTCATAATAAATTCCTGAAAGGTGATTAAAGTTTATAAGACAAAAAGAGTTTTTACCGGCACAGAATGGCTTGAGGAAAGAGCTGTGCTCTGTGAAGATGGCTTTATAAAAGATATACTTCCTGTAAATAGTTTACCCAAAAACCTACACATTATAGAGACTGGTGAAATACTTGCTCCTGCATTTATTGATATACAAATTTATGGTGCTTCTTCAAAGTTATTTTCGATGTACCCAACGACAGGGGCCTTACACGCAATGAATGAATATTGCCGGGCGGGAGGCGCTTCTTTATTCTTACCAACCATTTCAACCAACACAATTAATGTTATAAAAAAAGGAATAGATGTGATAAAAGAATATTGGGATGACGATGGCAAAGGAGTTGTTGGTTTACACATTGAAGGGCCATGGATCAATAAAATAAAACGCGGTGCCCATTTGGAACACCTTATTCATGCACCAAATATTGAGGAAGTAAAAAGTTTGTTAGCGTATGGAAAAGGCGTTATTAAAATGATCACGCTTGCACCCGAGGTTTGCAGTGATGAAGTGATCGATGTAATCAAAAGCTACGGCATCATTATTTCAGCCGGCCATAGCAACGCAACTTACGAGGAAGCTATGCAGGCTTTTGATAAAGGGATAGAAGTGGCTACGCATTTGTTCAATGCAATGACACCGCTTCACCACCGTGAACCGGGCTTTGCCGCTGCCATTATGATGCACCCTTCAGTAATGGTAAGCATAGTTCCCGATGGAATACACGTAGATTTTACCATGATAAAACTTGCAAAGAAGCTAATGGGCGAACGGCTTTTTATTATCACAGATGCTGTAACTGATACAACCGAAGGCCCATACCAGCATACATTTAATGTTGACAAATATGAAACGCAGGGAATTCTTAGCGGCTCTGCTTTAACTATGGCAAAGGGCGTGAAAAATTGTGTTGAAAAATGTGACATTCTGCTCGAAGAAGCGTTAAGAATGGCAAGCCTTTATCCTGCAAAAGTTTTGGGGATTGATGATAAAGTTGGAAAAATTGAAAAGGGGTTTAAGGATAATTTTGTATTCTTAAATGAGAACCTTGAAGTAACAAATTGTATGCCTTTTAGCATAGAACAATAATGAGTGCTGCTTCAGTTTACCGTTGCATCTTCTTTCCTTTTTCGCTCTGCGTGAAAATATTCTTTGGCTGTTGGTGTCTTATCAGCTCTTTTACCTTTTCCATCTTTGTGTCCACGCGGTTTATAATATCTTTTACATTAGGGCCAACATATATATCAGGGATTACGCCCGTCCCTTTCTCTGCGATATGATGGTATTGAACAATCCTGAAAAAAGGCAACCGCACGTGAAGTTTTGTTTCAGGAAGAATAATATCCGGAATCATAATACCTGAATTGCCGTACCAGCCGCCGCCCGTTTCCTCCCCGACTAGTGTAACATTTTGTTGCCCTTTTACAGCGTTGCAAAAAAGTGAAGATGCTGAAAAAGTTAAGCCATTGGTGAGCACATACACATTTCCGTTAAAATGATTTCTTCGTTTAGGCGTGAATATATGTCGCTCCCAAAAACCAAAATGGTAGTTACCATCTTTCTTTATATGGGTTAAAAATAATAAACCAATATTATTAAAAAAGCCGGAGGTGGTATGGCGGGTAAAAGGATTAAAGTTTTTACTACCAGCGTAAGCGCTGTCAGCTATTTTGAACGAAGAACTCCGCAGGTATTTTGTAAGCGATACATAATTATCAATGTCGCCACCACCATTTGTTCTTATATCCACAACGAGATTACTTACTTTTTCTTTCTTTAATTCCCGAAACGACTTTTTAAAAAAGTGGTGAAGGCGGGATTTGGAAAAACTGTTTACCGTCATTGTCGCAAGAGAATCTTCCAGCTGCAATGATCGAATGTTTTCCAGCTTCTCTTTTTTCGTAAGCTTCTTTTCTTTAATGCCCGGAGCATGCTTTTTTAATTTACCCAGGCTATCTGTAGGTGGTGCAAAATACGGAAGCATTATATTTTTTTCATCACCGGTGCTGTCAATGTAGCCGACATTATACGTTTTATATAAACCAAAAATATTGCGGTGGAAATAAGGAAAGCTCCCGCTGAGCCTTATATAATTTACATTATCTGAGTAGCCATCTTCTACCATATAATTAAACATGGCGGTGGTAAGATCGGTTGTTGTTAAGCCATTTATTGATGTAATGATAGTTCCTCTTTTGATCACTGAATCTTGCGGATTGAGGTTATTCAGCACGACCATGGTATCGCCCCATACTTTTAAATAAAGAGGAAAAGAAGGGATTCGCTTATTCTTTATAAACTTATTCCACGCCTTACTCATGCTAAAGCTTGTATGTCCACAGTGAATAGTAGCCGTTAGGGGGGCGAGTATTTTCCAGCCAAATTGAAGTTCGGTCATTGAATCTGCGATGGACTTGTATCCTTCATCAAAATAATAATCCATGCTGTCTTTGGGCGTGTACCAGTAGAGTGAGGGATGTTTCTTTTCCAGCACATTTCTTAAAAAAGAATAATCCTGTTGTAATGTTTCTTTTGAATATTTTTTATTGGGATTGTAGTTTTTGGAAACTGAGCAGGAGAAAAATAATGGAAAAATAAACGGGAATAAGAGGCGCCTCATGGGTAGCAAAAATCTATATAAAATTCTTAAACAAGGTGTAAAATTTTAATTAGTGCGATGCCTCGAAAAAATTATTTCACTAAAAAGCATTCCACCCCTGCGCTGTAAGCTTATGTTCGTTGCCGCCTTTTGTAATTATTTTAGCGCCATCCTTTGCCTCCGCAATATATCCAACCACGCTTATCGCCTCATTGGTTTTGATCTTATCATAATCAACCTGGTTGATCGTAAACAGCAATTCATAATCTTCGCCGCCGCTCAGTGCACACGCAGTTGGATCGAGTTCCAGCTTGTAAGCAAATTGCCTGGCAATATCGTTTACGGGAATTTTCTCTTCGTGCAAAACACAACCCACTTCACTCTGCTTACAAATGTGCAGCAGCTCGCTGCTAAGGCCATCACTGATGTCTATCATTGAAGTTGGAATAATGTCTTTAGTTGCAAAAAATTCAATGATGTCTTTTCTTGCTTCAGGCTTTAATATTCTTCCTACAATATAATCCTGGTCTTCAAGGTCGGGTTGAACACCCTTTGTTTCCAGGAAAATTTTCTTCTCTCGTTCCAGCAACGTCAGGCCTAAGAATGCCCCGCCGAGATCGCCGCTTACGCAGATAAGATCGCCTTTTTTTGCGCCACTCCTTTTTACAAATTTACCCGGCGCAACTTCCCCTATCGCTGTTACAGAAATTACAAAACCTTTTTGTGAAGAAGTAGTATCGCCACCTACGAGGTCCACATTATACTTGTCGCATGCCGCATAAACCCCTTCATAAAATTCATCCATAGCCTCCAGGCTAAAGCGATTGCTGAAGGCGATGTTCATGGTTATCTGTGCGGGTGTTGCATTCATTGCATACACATCGCTTAGATTTACGATCACACTTTTATAGCCCAAATGTTTTAACGGTGTGTACATAAGGTCAAAGTGAATTCCTTCCACGAGCATGTCGGTTGTTACCACTATTTGTTTACCGAAATGGTCGAGTACCGCCGCATCATCTCCAACACTTAAAACAGTTGAAGCATTTCTTGTTTCATTATTTTTAGTAAGATGCTCAATAAGGCCAAATTCTCCAAGCGATGCTATTTCTGTTCTTTCTTCCATAATAATTTTATTGTTATGTGCGATGTACGATGTCCTTTTGCTGTAATTATTTAAGCTATTCTAATAAATATAAAAAGTGAATGATCTCCTCCGCATGATTACTTTAAGCTTTATTCATATCGTACGTCTCTTTCACCGCCTAAACACATCGTACATTTCGTACATCAAAAAATTCTATCCAACATTCCCCTTCACCCATTCCACCAGCTCATCGTGTATGCCTCCGTTAGTTGCTATAATGCCGGGCTGATAAGGGGAATATGGGCCGCCATTCAGGTCTGTTACTTTTCCTCCTGCTTCTTCTACTATTAAGAAACCGGCAGCGCTGTCCCAGGCATTTAACTGGTGTTCGTAGAAACCATCAAAACGCCCGGCAGCAACCCAACACAAATCGGTCGCAGCGCTTCCCAGCCTGCGAACCGGGATGCCTTTTTTTATCAGCCTTGCAAAAACCTGTATTGGCCCGTTTGGCTGCTCTAAATAAGTATAGGGGAAGCCTGTTACCAGGCAACTTGTAAGCACATCTTTTTTGTCGCTAACGGAAATCTTTTTGTCATTCAGCGTTGCGCCCTTTCCTCTTTCTGCAAAGAAAAATTCGTTCATTATAGGGTTATATACTGCACCCATCAACATCTTGCCATTATGTTCCAGCCCAATGCTTACGCAACAAATAGGGATACCATTGGCAAAATTTACGGTGCCGTCTATCGGGTCAATGATCCACTTGTATTCACTATCGGAAACCTTCTCTGCGCTTTCCTCACTTACAATACCGTGCAAGGGAAATTCGCCTTGAATAACCTGGAGAATTGCTTTGTCAGCCGCGTGGTCCGCCTCGGTAACAAGATTATTTATGCCTTCTTTGTTACTGATCTTAAACTTGCCGTTAAAAAATCGCTTTAATTCTTTTGCGCCGGCTTCTGTCGCCTTTATGAGTGTTTTCTTATACATGCGCAAAGGTTATAAATGTTTATTTATTTTTTGTTGTAAATATTGAACCCTCGATTTTATGGCTTTCTTTTAATTTTTTTTATTGCTAATGCCGTTGCCCGTCTTTACTTTGCAGCCTTTAAGCATAAATAAATATTTTTATTTTATTTATCAATAATTCATAACCCGCCGATTGTTGCTGAGTGTAATCATAGTAAACTATAACGTTAAATACTTTCTTGAGCAATGCCTGTGCTCTCTGTTGGAGGCATTTAAAAATATTGACGGAGAAATTATTGTGGTAGATAATAACTCCAGCGATGGCAGCAGGGATTTTTTTAAAAATAAGTTTCCAGGCACACATTTTATATGGAACGAAGAAAATGAAGGCTTTGCAAAAGCAAATAACAAGGCTTTAAAAATGGCTACGGGGGATTACGTATTATTTCTTAACCCGGATACTATCTTGCCTGAAGATTGCCTTGAAAAATGCATTTCATTTATTAAAGCCAACAACGATGGCGTTGCGCTTGGTATACAAATGCTAGATGGTTCGGGTAAATTTTTAAAAGAAAGCAAAAGGGCTTTTCCTTCGCCCATAACGTCTTTTTACAAACTCTCGGGTTTGACAAGGCTATTCCCTCATTCCCGGGCCTTTGCCAAATATCATCTCGGCTATTTAAATAAAAATAAAAATCATGAAGTAGACGTGTTGGCCGGTGCATTTATGGTGGTGCCAAAAAAAATACTTAATATGGTGGGAAGCTTTGATGAAAGCTTTTTTATGTATGGCGAAGATGTGGATTTAAGTTATCGTATTCAAAAGGCAGGCTACAGGAATTTTTATTTTGCAGAAAGTTGCATCATACATTTTAAAGGAGAAAGTACCAAAAAAGGCAGCCTCAATTATGTGCGAATGTTTTACAAAGCCATGAGTGTATTTGTACAGAAGCATTATGGCGGTACAAAAGCCAGCCTTTTTAATTTTTTTATACAAACTGCTATTTACTTACGGGCAGGGTTAGCCGCAATAGCACAATTCCTGCGGTGGGTAGGCCTGAAATTCATTGATGCGGCAATAATTTTGATGAGTTTCTGGCTCGTGAAAATTTTTTGGAGCACATTTGTAAAAAAGGAAGTGAACTACTCACCCAACATGCTGCTCATTGCTTTCCCGGTCTTTACATTCCTTTTTTTAATAGCCTCTTATTTTGCCGGCCTTTATGACAATGGCTATAAACAATCGAGATTAAACAGATCAACAGCCACAGCTATACTTGTCATACTATCAGTCTATTCGCTACTTCCTGAAAGCCTTCGCTTTTCGCGGGGTATTTTACTATTTGGGGCCATTCTCGCATTTATATTAATGAGTCTCGTGCGGATGATGCTGCTGAAATGGAAAATAATTGAGGGCAGTATGGAAAGAGGCGAAATAAATGAAACGGTGATAGCCGGCACAGAAAAAGATTTTGACCAGGTTTATATATTATTGGAAAATGCGGGCTTTCATCAACGCATATTAGGCAGAATTGATCCGGGGAAAAATGGAGAAAATAAATCCATTGGCAACATCAATAACCTGAATGCGCTTCTAAAGCGCTACGCGGTAAAAGAAATAATCTTCTGTAAAGACAAATTTTTTACCTACAAAAAAATAATAGATTCGATTGCAGCGTTACCTCACCATACGCGAATAAAAATCTTTACTGGCTGCACCAATACTTTAATTGGGAGCGAAAGCAGTAATACTACGGGTAAATTTCTTTCGGATAGTTCTCAATATTTTTTAAATAATCCTGTAAACCGGAGAAGTAAAAGTTTAATAGATTTTTTTATCGCGCTGTTTTTCCTACTGACTTTTCCTGTCCATCTTATAGTTAAAAGAAAACCATTTGTTTTTTTCAAAAATGCTTTTGCTGTCTTATTGCTGAAGAAAACATGGATTGGCTATGCGCTGCCTGAAGAGCATCTTCCTGTGCTCAAAGACGGAATACTCACAAGCACGGGTCTTCCGGCTTATCTAAATACTTTATCCCAAAAAAGCCTGCATGCCACAGATGAAGTGTATGCAAGAAGCTTCAAGTACATAAATGACCTGAAACTAATTTGGGCAAATTATAAGCTTCTATCCTGAATGTGACTGCAACAGATATTTGGAAATAATTTCGGGTTAGTGTTTTAATATGGTGGCACATTTCTGCAATAAAATTTTTAAAGAACATGCATCGGCCCTTCTAAAAATAATAACAACTGTTAAGATGCCCTTGGCAAATGTGCATATCCGCGAAGTATTTCCGAAATTTGCGACCAAATAATTTTTGAATGGCATATAATAATTTCAGACCGTCGCAGAAAATTCCTCCGATTGTATTAAACCTTATAATAATAAATGCTATTGTTTTTTTAGCTCAGCTGGTTTTTGACAGTACCTGGCCACTTACAGACACGATTGCGCTTTATCCTTACGGAAGCGGATATTTTGAACCATATCAATTGGTAACACACATGTTTGCACATGGTGGCTGGATGCATATCATTTTTAACATGTATGCTCTTTGGATATTTGGTAGTGTATTAGAGCGAATCTGGGGACCGAAAAAGTTTTTAATTTTTTATTTGATTTGCGGCCTGGCCGCAGGACTTACACAAATGTTTTTTGTTTCTACCGGTGCTGCTATAGGCGCTTCAGGAGCTATTATGGGATTATTAGGGGGGTTTGCTTATACCTTTCCCAATACTGAGTTCTATATTATGTTTATACCGTTTCCTATTAAAGCAAAATGGATGGCAGCAATATATGCCGGTATAGATCTCTTCGGCGGCTTTTCCGGTGGCGGAGATAACATTGCCCACTTTGCACATCTTGGCGGATTGGCTATGGGATTGATATTGGTGATCATCTGGAACAAAACGGATAAAAAAACGTTTTATTAATTTTTATATTTCCCATTTATTACTGTTCATAATTTGGTAATTTTAATTACAGTTTTCCTTAAAAATTTCAAGGGTTATGGGTGAATCTGAAAGATATATTGATCGCCGTTTTAAAAAAATTCATCTCGGCGAGGATAGTAATTCCTTAGTGGCGCTTATTAGTATAAATGCGATTGGCTTTATTTTACTTGGGCTGATACAGGTTATCTATTATGTAATTCAATCTTCCACCAATACTTTTACCATTGATATACTTCCATGGTTTGTAATGCCCGCCAGGCTTAGTTTACTGGCTAAAGTGCCGTGGACTTTCCTGTGCTTCATGTTTGTGCACACTAATATAATCTTCACTTTCACAAACATGCTTTGGCTTTGGGTATTTGGAAAAATCTTACAGGATATAGCAGGTAATGATAAAGTAATTCCGGTTTATTTGTATGGCGGAGTAGCTGGTGCAGTTGTTTTTATCGCATCAGAATATGCCATTCCACAATTGAGAACAGGCATTGATGTTGCCACTCTGCAGGGCGCAAGCGCTTCCATTATGGCCATAGCCGTTGCTGCTACCGCCATAGCGCCTGATTACCGGTTTTTCAGGATGCTGAATGGGGGCATACCAATCTGGATTCTTACTCTTTTGTTCATCATAGTCGATTTTGCGGGTATAGGGCAAGGCGGCGCTTCTTATCACCTGGCGCATATTGCTGGTGGCGTTGCAGGTTTTTTCTTTATTTATTTGCTTCGCAAAGGATATGATCTCTCTGCATGGATGAATAAAAGCTACGATTGGTTTATGAATCTTTTCAATCCTGATAAAAAAATCGCGGCGCAGCACATTTCCGTTAAAGAAAAAATGTTTTATAAAACAGGAAGCCAGAAGCCTTTTGTAAAACGCTCAATTGTAACACAACAGAGGATTGATGAGATCCTGGATAAAATAAATCAAAAGGGTTATAACCTGCTTTCAGAAGAGGAAAAAAATATTTTAAAAAGGGCAAGTGAATCTGAATTTTAGACTTGCGCTTAAAACCAACCAATACTTAAATGCTTACTGTTAATGGCGAAACGTAGGTTACGCACATTTACTAAAAAGATATTCGTTGCTGCAAATATTCTTACGGCTGTGCTTTTTATAGCTGGTGCCAGCGTAAGATTTTTTAATCCCGAAAGTTGGTGGTTTCTCGGACTTCTTACTTTTATTCTGCCTTACTTATTGCTGCTGCTTTTTGTTTTTATCGTGTTTTGGTTATTTACAAAACCTGTGTGGATAAGCGTTTCACTTTTTACATTACTTATTGGCTGGACTACGGTAAGAAACATTCTTTCTTTTCATTTTTTACATTCTTTTGAAATAAAAAAAAAGGAGAACAACCTGCGGGTAATGAGCTGGAATGTAGAGCAATTCAATATTCAGCATTACAAAGACAAACCCTGGATAAAGCAGCAAATGTTGGACCTTATAAATTACTATGATCCGGATATTGCCTGTTTCCAGGAAGTAGTGGCGGGCGAAAAGAAAAAGGGAATTAATTATTTCCCTGACATAATCAACAGGCTAAAATTCAAAGATTACTTTTATTCTTACGCTATCAAAGATGATTTTGACAGCTACCATCATTTCGGTATTCTAATTTTTTCCAAACTAACGATAATAAAAAAGCAGGCGTTTGTAAACAATCCAAATGATTATAATTCTTCATTTCAATATATAGACGTATTAAAAGGTGCAGATACCATACGTGTTTTTAATATTCACCTGCAATCGCTAAAATTTTCCAGGGAAAACCTTAGCTATCTTGATAAAGCAGGACTTAAGAGCGACAGCAACATTACCGAGTCTAAGAGTATTATTTCAAAAATTAAAACGGGGTTTATTAAAAGATCGGTACAGGCGGATTTCATAGAGGATGAAATAACGCACAGTCCTTATCCGGTGGTAGTTTGCGGCGACTTTAATGATGTACCCGACTCGTATGCTTATGCAACTATAAGTAATGGATTACAGGATGCTTTTGTTGAAAAGGGCGCCGGCATTTCCCGGACGTTTAGCTCTATATCCCCCACTTTAAGAATTGATAATATTTTTGCTGGTAAGAAATTTACTATCACTCAATTTACAAGGGTGAAAAAATTATTAAGCGATCACTTTCCTATTGTGGCGGATCTGGCTACGGGTAAAAAATAAAATATCTTATTTATCTTTGATAAAATGAAAACAACTTCAATCATTTCTTTTTTCATCTTCAGTTATTGCCTTTGCGGCATACAGTAATACATTTGTAAGCTGTAATATTTTCAGTTCTCAACCTTTTTCAGTTCGTTAATAAAAATTCTATGCCACTTAAAATATACAATTCGCTCTCCAGGCAAAAGGAAGAATTTGTTTCTATCACGCCTAAACATGTGGGCTTGTATGTATGCGGACCAACGGTGAGCGGCGAAAGCCACCTCGGGCATGCAAGGGGGTTTACCACTTTTGATATCGTGTACAGGTACCTGTTATATCTCGGCTATAAAGTACGCTATGTGCGTAATATTACAGATGCCGGCCACTTCGAGGAAGAAGGCCGTGAGGCTGAAGATAAGATTTCAAAGAAGGCTTTGCTGGAAAAAGTAGAGCCTATGGAGCTGGTCCAGAAATATACCAACCTCTTCCATTGGGCCATGAAGAAACTGAACAATCTTGAGCCAAGCATTGAACCCACTGCCACCGGGCACATTGTAGAGCAGATAAGCATGATTGAACAATTAATTAACGCCGGCTACGCTTATGAAAAAAATGGCTCTGTTTATTTTGATGTAAAAAAATATGCAGCAACACACGACTATGGTAAACTGAGCGGACGTAAAATTGATGACCTGTTAGAAACAACACGTATCCTTGAAGGCCAGGATGAAAAAAGAAATAAGGCTGATTTTGCCTTATGGAAATCGGCACCACCCGAGCACATCATGCGCTGGAAAAGCCCATGGGGTGAGGGTTTCCCTGGCTGGCATATCGAATGCTCGGCAATGGCTACAAAATATCTCGGCCCCCGCTTTGATATACACGGCGGCGGTATGGACCTTTTGTTTCCTCACCACGAAAGCGAAATTGCACAAAGCACCATTTGCAATAATATGCAACCGGCAAAATACTGGATGCATAACAACATGATCACGGTGAATGGTAAAAAAATGGGTAAGAGCTACAACAATCAGATTAAGCTTACCGAAATGTTTAGCGGCGATCATCCTTTACTCACGCAGGCTTTCGACCCGATGACTATCCGGTTTTTTATATTGCAAACGCATTACAGAAGCACGCTCGATTTTAGCAGCGAAGCGCTGGTAGCGTCAGACAAAGGATTGAAAAGATTGTGGGAAGCTTTTACAATTTTAAAATCATTAGAAGTAGATAAAGATTGGCCGGCGCAGGACCAGGAACTTGATGATAAAATAAATAAGCTTATTGAAGAATTTGAAGAGTTTATGAATGATGATTTCAATACAGCGAAAGTGTTGGCCAATATGTTTGAAATAGTTCCGGTAATAAATTCCATAAAAGATAAATTGGTTTCAATTGATTCGGTTTCTTCGGCTACGCTTAATCTTATGAAAGAGCGTTTTTCAACTTACCTGGTTGATGTATTCGGGCTGAAAGATGGGTCAGCTTTCAATGAAACTTTGAATGGGGTAATGAATCTCCTGACAGAAATCAGGTTGGAAGCAAAGCTGAAAAAAGATTTTGTAACATCAGACAATATACGCAAACAACTTGCAGAACTTGGTATTAACATGAAAGATGAAAAGGATGGTTCTATTAGTTGGGTTGGTAAATAGTAAAGTCTCAATACACAGTTCTATTTTTAATCGGCTAACAATAGTTTATTCGGATAGAGAATTATTCTTTTTTACATGGAACATCTTCTTCACTTATCAAAAGACAAAAGACTAAAGGCGATCATTGACGTGCAGGAACCTTATGTTTTGGAAAAAAGAAAAAAAGTTTACTTAAGGTTATGTTCTTCCATCCTGAGTCAGCAACTAAGTACCAAAGTTGCCAAAGTTTTGTACCAGCGTTTTCTTGATTTGTTTGATGGCAAAGAGCCAACACCTGCGCAGATATTAGCAACGCCGCCAATCGCTTTTAGAAATATTGGTTTTTCAAATGCAAAGGCTTCCTACGTTCACAATGTTGCCCGCTTTTTCGTGGAAAATAAAATTACAGATGCGGCCTTACACAAAATGAGCAATGAAGACGTGCTGGCATTGCTTACGCAAATAAAGGGCGTGGGAAAATGGACTGTTGAAATGATACTGATGTTTACTCTTGGCAGGGAAGATGTTTTTGCCATAGATGATCTCGGCCTGAAGCAAAGTGTAATCAAACTTTATAAGCTAAAAGAAACGGATCCGAAATTATTAAGAGAAAAAATTCAAAAGATATCACTTAAATGGTCGCCGTACCGCACATACGCCTGCAGGTATTTATGGGGCTGGAAAGATGCGTAGGTTATTTCTTTTTTATCAGGGGGTTGTTCGTTCCGTTCACCATATTATCTACCACTACAAAATCTGACAGCTTTGAAAAAAACTGCGTAAGTGTTTTACAACCATAAGCACGCACATCAAAACTGGGGTCGAGTTTTCGTAAATTAATTCCCAGGTTGGAGATATATGCTTCATTACTTTCATTGATACTCATATCATACGCTTTATTTATGAGCTTGGTGTTTACCGGTGTTCTTGTATGTTGTCTTTTTACCGCTTCTTTCTTTTCAGGCTTTTCGGATTTTGGCTCAAGGTTTTCCACGTAGGTAAAAATTTCGCAAGACTTCACAAACGCGTTTGGTGTTTTTTGTTCACCGATTCCCATTACGAAAATCCCATGTTCTCTTATGCGCTTTGCAAGGCCTGTATAGTCGCTGTCGCTCGATACAATACAAAATCCATCTACAAGGCCGGCATGTAAAATATCCATCGCATCTATTATCAGAGCGCTGTCGGTAGAATTTTTTCCGGTGGTATAGGAAAATTTTTGAATGGGATTAAAAGCCATTTCATTCAGCAGGCTCTTCCAATGATTCATATGCTGCGTGGTCCAATCGCCATACACACGCCTGATGGTTACTTTACCGTACTTCGATGCTTCTTCGAGAATGAGTTCTATTAATTTAGATTGTGCATTGTCTCCATCAACAAGCAGCGCAATCTTTTGATTTTTTATATCCATACTTATTTGTTGATGCAAAATTATGATTAAAGCTTCACAATGGCTTTTCATTGCTTTTCGAATGCTTTTTTTGAAAATTAGTACCTTAACAAGATGAACGAAAAAAGCGCTAAAAGTAAAAAGAGATACCTGGTACTAATCATTATACATATTGTCCTGATTTTAGGTTCGTTTTACCAGTTGATTATATCTGTTAAAAACGACGATGTTTTTGGCAAATTCCTATATTCAATTTCGCTGTCGCTTTGGGTTATTTCAACCAGTTGTTATGTGATGCTGTTTAAAAAGAATTCCGGAAAAGAAACAAGCAACAAACCTTATCAGCAATAGTTATTTAATCAATTTTTTTTTCCTTTTTCTGAGTAGGAATCTTTTTCCTGCTCATGCTTCGCTTCAACGGGTACATTTTATTCTTGTCATTAAGTTGAATCTTTTATCTTTGGCAATAACAAAAAAATTATGAAGTTCATCGTTTCCTCCACGCAATTATTAAAGCATCTTCAGCAGATAAGCGGTGTCATAAATGCTAATACCGTGTTACCGATCCTGGAAGATTTTTTGTTCGAAATAGATAAAAGTAAGCTGACTATAGTTGCGACTGACCTGGAGACTGTAATGAAAATTCACATGGATATTGAGGCGAAAGATAGCGGCAGGG
This sequence comes from Ginsengibacter sp., assembly GCA_039931355.1. Classification (GTDB taxonomy): domain Bacteria; phylum Bacteroidota; class Bacteroidia; order Chitinophagales; family Chitinophagaceae; genus Ginsengibacter. The sequence continues at coordinate 2,079 of JBDTSD010000040.1, read as the reverse complement.
TGTGTATTCCGGCAAGGATTTTATTAGACTCGCTCAAAAATATACCGGAGCAACCATTGACTTTTAGTATTGATAAAAACTTCGCTGTAGAGATAACAAGCGATAACGGAAAATATAAAGTGATGGGTGAAAACCCGGATAATTTTCCAAAAGAACCTGCCGCAGATACGGCCACTACTTTTTCCGTGCCTTCTTCCGCTCTCCTAACGGCAATCAATAAGTGCCTTTTTGCTGTAAGCAGCGATGACCTGCGCCCTGCGATGACGGGAGTATTCTTTGAGCTTTCAGAGAAAGGAATTACTTGTGTTGCAACTGATGCACACCGGCTGGTAAGGTTTTCCCGGCTCGATGTAGCATGCCCGCAAAAGGATACTTTTATCGTTCCCAAAAAGCCACTCACCTTATTAAAAAGTGTATTGTCATCGGGTGATGATGCTCTTGAAATTTCTTATAATAGCAATCACCTTTTCGTAAAGCAAGGTGGAACCGAATTAGTTTGCCGTCTTATTGATGCAAGGTTTCCTGATTACAAAGTAGTGATACCGACGGATAATCCTTACAAACTCACCGTAGATAAAAGTGATTTTCAAAACGCCCTTAGAAGAGTAAGTGTTTTTTCCAATAAAAGCACTAACCAGGTAGCCCTTACCATCAGCGGCAGCGAACTTCAGTTAGCAGCACAGGATGTGGATTTCAGCTTTGAAGGAAATGAGCGTATGACTTGTCAATACGATGGCGAGGATCTGCAAATAGCTTTCAATGCAAAATTCTTAATTGAAATGCTTAGTGCCGCCGATACTGATGAAATAACCATTGAACTAAGCACGCCCACAAAAGCCGGTATCGTAAAGCCAACTGAAAAGAATGAGAACGAAGAGCTATTAATGTTGGTAATGCCTCTTATGCTTAATAATTAATTAACCAGGCTGTTACTGCACGTTTCGGAAATGCCTGGCGAAATTTTCTTTGATGAAAATTCTCTTTGTGCGATTGCTTTTACTTGCTATTTACTTTTCGCAAAATAGTATTCTGTATTTTTAATAGAAATCACGTAAACTTATAATTATGTTGTGGATCATTGTGGGTCTTCTTCTTTTTGGATTTACCGGCGTCATTGTTAAAAATAATCCTGCGCTTTCGCGTTATAAAAGTGTAGGAAGAATAATAGCCCTATTGTTTATTGTGCTCGGCATTTTGTTTGCCTGCATCGTACAAATAAATATAGGGGAGGTTGGCGTAAAAGTTTTATTTGGTAAGGTGCAAAATGACGTTTTAAAAAGTGGCCTTCACTTTGTAAATCCTTTGCTTGAAATAGAAAGGGTTGATATAAAAACGCAGAATTATACAATGAGTGGTGTGAACGACGAAGGTGATAAGTCTGGGGACGATGCCATCAAAGTACTTGCCAGTGACGGGCTTGAGGTTACCATTGACCTCACCGTTCTCTACAGGGTGGTAGCGAGTGAAACGCCTAAATTATTAAGTGAAACCGGGCCCGATTTTAAAGACAAGATTGTGAGGCCGCTGACACGTACCAAGATCCGGGACAATGCAGTTTATTACCAGGCTGTAGAGTTGTTCAGCAACAAGCGTGATGAATTTCAACAAAGAATTTATAAAAGCATAGAATCAAATTTTAAACAACGTGGGTTGCTGTTGGAACAATTGCTTATAAGAAATATTACTTTACCAAATTCTGTAAAGGCTTCCATAGAATCTAAAATAAATGCCGAGCAGGATGCCAAGAAAATGGAATTTGTTTTACAGAAAGAAAGACAGGAAGCCGAACGAAAAAGAGTTGAGGCGCAAGGTATCGCGGATTACCAGCGAATAATTAATACGGGCCTTACAGACAATCAATTGCAATACGAACAAATTCAGGCCATAAAAGAACTTGCCCTAAGCCAGAATGCAAAAATAGTTATGATGGGCAAGGGCAGTGCTCCAATAATCATTGATGGAAAATAAATGACACTATGGAATTAGTTACAATAAGAACTTTCAACAATTATTTTTCAGCAAATATTTTATTAACGAAGCTGCAGGATGCGGGTTTTCAATGTTACCTGAAAGATGAAT
>JBDTSD010000039.1:0-31085 GCA_039931355.1 Ginsengibacter sp. | reverse complement strand
TTACATTCAGCAATTGAGGAATTTCATCAAGAGAGGTTTTGCGAATAAATTTACCAACTAAAGTCAAACGGTTTGCATCAGCCAACGGATACCCTTTATCATCTGTCGTGTCGCTCATGGTTTTGAATTTCACAATTTGAAAAATCTTTGCGTCCTTTCCCGGTCTTTTCTGAAAGAAAAATGGCTTTCCCCTGTTTGTAATAAAAAGTAAGATGGTTATCAAAATAAATAGGGGTAGCAATATAAGGAAGGCACTTAATGAAATAATAAAATCCAACAATGGTTTGATAAAATTTTTATAAGGATTCATCGATCTTAAATGCTTTTTCTTCTATCTCCTTTATATATTTTTTGGCCAGTACGTCCCGGTCAAAATGCAGCCTTGCATAATTATACCCATTGGTGCCTTCATCACTCAATCGTTTGGAATCATTCAAATATCTCCTGATCTGTATATCATATTCATCGATATTTTCCGGTTCGACATATACACCACATTGTGCATCTTCAACTAATTTCCTGGAGACTCCATCAATCGCCATGAGAACCGGCTTTTTACAACTCATGTAATCAAATGTTTTGTTGGAATATACCGTTTTAAAAGCTTTCACATTTTTTAAAACAGAAGCACCCATTTCTGATGCAAGTATATATTTAAATACTTCTTTTTTTGGAACCGAATCAATAAACCGAACATTTGTTACATTCATATCGACAGCCATTCTTTTCAGTCTTTCTTTCTCCATTCCCTGGCCTATTAAAAGAAAAAGCACCGGCGTATCCCTTAATTTTTTGCCGGCTTCCAGCACCTGTTGCAAATGATTTGCGACTCCATGAGCTCCTACGTAGGTTATTACAAATTTTCCATCAAGATTCATTTGGCTGCGAAAAGTTTCCCTGTTAAATTCTTGTAACAACTGGCCAGATAAACTAAAGTCGGCGGCATTGGGAATCATAATTAATTTCTCTTCGGGCACTTTTTTTACACTCGCTAATGTTTCATAAAATGCCGGAGTGAGCACATTAATAAGCTTGGCCTTTTTGTAAATAAATTTTTCAAACCAAAAAGACATTTTAATGATAAACCTGTTCGTCAAAACCCCCGTATCAATCGCCGATTCAGGCCAAAGGTCTCGCACCTCAAATACAAAAGGTATTTTTTTGAACCTTGAAATTACATAAGCGCTTAAACCTATAAATAAAGGGGGCGAGGTAACAATTATCACTTCAAATTTCCCTTTAGCTTTAAATAAACCTGCCCACATGACAGAAAACATAAAAGAAAAATATCCCCAAAGTCGCCCGGCAAAACTTTTATTATAGGATTCAGAAACGTGACAACGCCACACAGTGATCTCTCCCTGTTTTTTCTTTACAAAATATTTGCCCTTGTATTCAGTTCTTTTTTCCGAAGCATTCGCGTGTATCATTCCCGCCAACACGATCACTTCATGACCTGCTGCCGTCCATACTTTTGTCATTTCATTCCACCTCGATCCGCCGGAATCATTCTCCTCTAAAAAATACTGATGCAAAAGTAAAACCTTCATTTATTACCCGGTAATTTCAAATTCAGTAATTATATTATCATCATTTGTTTGGAAAATTATTATTTCGGAAGGCTCTTTTTTTCCATACAATTCAGATACCTGTCCTTCATTTTTTTGCAAAACAATTTGCTTCCCTGTTTTGTCAGTGCTCTTCCATGAAACAATTGCATGCCGTACAGGCAAATGCCATAATTGTTTTATTGAAACAGCCGCAGGCTTCTTGCCTAGCGTATCCTGAATGACCCAAAACGGTTTTCCTTTTGTTTTACTAATTTCTCTTGTATGCACTATTCCTTCTGCAACATACTCAAATGCGGAAATGGATCCTTTAAAATAAAATGTGTCTGCAGATTCTTCCGCTAATACATCAATACATTGGGTCCAATTGTACCAGATAAATCTTGTTCCTTTCTTCATCTGGTCGCAATCATTTAGCATAACGGTGTTATGCGAAGCGGTACCCATAAAATATTTCAGTGTTTGTTCATCGGTATTGTATTTATAACTTCCTCCATCCAATAAAATATTATCGCCTTTATACCAAACATCCAGGTGCAGGTTATCAGCCTGTGAAGGACGGTCTTTATGATTTCCACATCTTACAAATGTCAATGCATCTTCCTCCCGAAAAATATAATAACCTCCTGCATCAAAGTGATGAATGCCCAAAGACGGTTTCCAGGTTTCAAAATTTTTATTTCTCAAGCTATACCATTGAACATCTTCGCATTGAGATGAAAATAAAAGGTCGGTTTTTAATGCTGAAGCCAAAGCATTTAGCTGTGGCCGGTAGTCCCGGTAGTCTGCATCATTCAGTTTAAAGAATAAAGCCCCGTCATTAGCGCCGTAATTTGGTAATTTGCCATTCTCATCAATCATGCATGTTCTTAAAAATTCAAGAGATTTTTTTGCCCTTTCGTAAACTACCGGCAAAAACGATTCGCTATTTTTTTCCGCCAGAGCAATTGCCCATGTAAGCAATTGAACCACTACCCGGTGATAGTTCATTGAAAACTGCAAAAAAGTTCCGTCCTCATATATCTGGTAAGCAATCTCCTGTTCAAACCAGGCCTTGCCTTTTTGTTTCCATTTTTCAGCACCAGGAAACTGGGGATATAATAATCCTGCGAGGTACAAAGCCAACGTTTCTGTAATTGCATGATTATTTCTTACTGCAATCCTTGAAAAATTTATATTCTTATATACATGATCCATTTGCCAATAAATGGCAAATTGAATTTTATTAAAAACATCTTCGCTCAAAAAATTTGAATCACGGTAATAATGTAATGCAAAAGTCCAGTTAAGAACCCGCAAAGAAATTTCCTGGCTGCAGCGATAATTTGGCCCGCAATTAATAGGGTTGCTATTTATCCAGGAAATGATTTCTTTAAAAACGAGTTCTGCATAGTCTTCATTGAAATGATAGTCGTAACGAATGATATCATACAAAAAAGAAAATCTTGATTTTTCCCAAACGAATTTTATATCCCCGGCTTCCTTTGAATAATCGGCAATTTCCGTCCAATGTTTATTTATATCATATTTAAAACCAGTATCAGGATTGGTGATCCAATCGTAATCTTTACCGATATTAAGTTCTATGCTATTAAAAAAAATAAATTTCCCGGATTGTATGTTGTAAAAACGTTGTTCAATGTCTTTAGAAGGTGACCTTACAAATGATAATGATTGTTTATTTCTGAAAAAGAAATTGCCACTTTTATTTACCCATTGGTCTAAAGTAATGTACTGTACATAAGAAGGAGAAGCCGGAAATTTATTTTTTAATAAGCCTGTTCCGCGTGATAACTCGTGTTGTAGACGAAATTTTGTGTAGCGCCATCCCATGTTATTCAGAAGGTTCAATCCATTTTTTATCTTATCTAACATGTCTCTGTCAAAATCGGGTAATTTTTTGAATAACCTGCTCATCTGCCTGGCAAATTCATCTCTCAAGATCCAATAAATGTTCCACTATCCGTTCCGCCGTGTGTCCGTCCCACATCTCAGGAATACCTCCTTTTCTCCATTTACCGGAAAACAATTTATCCATCGCAGGTTTTATAGATTTAGGATTGGTGCCTAATAATTCATTCGTTCCTATGGTAATAGTTTCGGGCCGTTCGGTGTTATCTCTTAACGTCATACAAGGAATGCTCATGACAGTAGTTTCTTCTGTAATTCCCCCAGAATCGGTAATTACAGCTTTGGCATGCTCAACCAAATAATTAAATTGCAGGTAACCTAATGGCTCAATCATATGAAGATCGGAATGGCTTATCCCTGAGTTTTCCAGGATTTTAGAAGTTCTTGGATGCACCGGAAATATTAGTGGCAAACCACGGCTGTTATTAACTATCTCCTGCATCATTTCTTTTAATTTACTTTCTTCATCAACATTTGCAGGTCGGTGAAGGGTCATCACGATATATTCGCCATTTTTTAGTTTTAATTTATCCCAGACAGGCGGTTTAGTAAACCGGGGACGGTTTTTTAATAAGGTGTCGATCATTGTATTTCCAACGAAAAAAACATTTTTATCGACTCCGGCAGCCCGCAGATTTTTGTTGGCTGTTTCTGAAGTAGTGAAAAAATAATCAGTTATGGCATCGGTCACCATCCTGTTTATTTCTTCCGGCATCGTAAGGTCACGTGAACGGATACCTGCTTCTACGTGCGCTACGTTTATATTATTTAATTTTTTAGCGGTGATGGAGCATGCCATGGTGGAAGTAACATCACCAACCACCAAAACAACATCAGGTCTTTCTTCCATCAAAACTTTCTCATAACGCGTCATTATAGTTGCAGTTTGCTCGGCCTGTGTGCCGCTCCCTGATTCGAGATTGATATCCGGTTCAGGAATACCGAGTTCTTCAAAAAAATTGCCGCTCATTTTGTTATCATAATGCTGCCCGGTATGAACTAAACGGTAATCAATATTCTTGCCATCATTTGAAGCTTTTTCTATGGCTTCAATGATAGGAGCAATTTTCATAAAATTGGGACGTGCACCGGCTATTAAGTCGATTTTCATATTAAGTATTGCGTTGCTGTTTTAAAAAAGCCCTTCTCAAAACATTTTAAATAGAAATGAACATTGACACTAATCAATGCCTAATCAATGTCGTTACAGAACACTTCTAACACGTTTGTTGATTAAACAAGCATAAGATACCCAAGGTTCCAAGTGATGGTCAATTTAGATTTTCAAGAATTTGGCTTCTTATACTATCAGCCTTATTTATATCGCTTGGATCCGAGAGCACTTCATTAGCCAAAAGTTTCGCTTTCTGAATTCCAGCCTTCTTTGCATATAATTTTAAAATTTTATAATCTTCTATGCCCAACCGAAAAGCTTCCCATCGCCGGCTGGAAATAATACTGCTTCCAGGGCCATCGTAAATAACCGAATAGCTGCTCGATGGATTTGTTAAAGGATCTGAAATTAAATTTAATACACGATTCTTCCCCTCATCTGCATAAGCCCAGAAACCAATTCCTTTAACATCATTTACAAAAGCTTTCCACGCCATTAGCCTATAAAATTTGTATGGAGATAATGACTTTGAAGGACTTCCCCCACTATACGACCATATTTCACAGCTATGAACCGGTAATTCTGATAATAGATCGGGGTAATTGGAAATTTGCGCTATGTCAATCAGGGAGATAATATTATCTAAGGTTTCTTTCCTTGTAAGTGTGGCATAAAGTTTTATTTGTGGCAAAGCTGTTTTCGCCCATGTCGCTAAATTTTTAAAATCCTGAATATCCTTGCCACCAACCTCATCATAAGGATATAAATATATTTCAGAAGAAATACCAGACGATTTTAACGCTCTCAACATTTCATTGTACCACTTAACAAAATCATTCTTCCACTCTGTTGACAAATATTCAATATTCTTATTCACATTCCTGTACCCTTTGGCAGCATAATTAGTAAATAAAAAAATATTTTTTACATGTTTTAAAGGTGTGAGGTAATTTATTAACTTACTAAAATCTAAATTCCCAGGTATTGGTATAAAAGCCGGAGGCACCACAATTGAATTAATATGATGCATATCCAAATCTTTTGCCGCCTCACCCTGCCTGTCTTTTACCATAGGATAATTTAGATAAGCCCAAACATTCGCATTTAAATCATCCATACCATTATAGGCAGGAACATTTAAGACGCTTGTTGAAATGTTGACAGTAACTGACTGATTCCCGGATTGAATAGAAATTATTGATTTTGCAATGCCATTTTTCATTCCAGTCATCTTAAATAAAAACATTTCAGAAAAACCGGGGTCAATTGATACCTCAGAATTCAATAAAACTAATGGATCACATACTCTAATAAAATTTGAACTCGGTACAAAGGGAACATTAAATAATTCTAAACTGGAAACGCTGGCATCCGGATTTGAGATTTTAAAAGAAAATTTTTGCGATGATAAATTACTGTTTGTAATTATAAACGCCCCATACTGAACTCCATTTTTTAGTACCAAAAATTGATAGTCGAGGACCGATGGATCCTCTTTAGGTTCATGTATCTCACTTAAAGAATCCCAGGGATTGAATTTTTCTACAATAAAGGGAACCTCGTGATTAATTCTTAAGATTGATGAATGAGCTTTTCCGATTGTCTTTCTAATTTCGTCCAAATCATTTTTAGAAATATTTTTAATACTCAATTTTGATTTGATAGCTGAAAAGCTATTTTGATTTGCACCTGGACTGTCCTGAGATGTTTTCTGAACTTTTTTAGCAATTCGCTCCAGGTTGTTTCGATCATACTCAATTCCCTGCAACGAATCAACAGCGGTGCCCAGGCGATTTTTCGATATTAAATCAGATCCTTTTATTGTGCCAACCTTATCACTTTTAAGTACTTCAATCTCATCACAAAATGACATTTTCCCCTGTTGAACAATGGCAAGTGCTACATACCTTGCTGCCGAATTAATATTATTTAGGATAAATTTTTTCACTTGATAAGGGCCAGGTAAATTATCAGGGATATCAGCTGCATCACCCACATACCGGTATTCCCTATCATCATCACTAATAAAAACATAAATATTTTTGGGATAATCAACTCCCACATCAGTTTTCCTGGCACTATTAAAAGTAACTTCCTCAATAGGTAGAACCGATCCTAAATCAATGGCTATTGTTACCTGGCGCCTGAGCCAGCCAACTGTTGTTGGCCTTGTCCAAAAATGACCGGTAGTATAAATCCCATCCGTTAAGGATGTTTTATCGGTGGGAGGCGCAGAATAAGCATAATTAGGAAGTTCTGACAAGGTGTAACTTTTGTTAAGTGCCAGGTTCTGCCCTTCCACGTGGCTAATTCCACTAAGTAAGAGAATTATTAATAATAATGTATGTGACGTTTTCAAAATTTACAAAAAACTTAATTTGATCATCACGCATGGGATGCAATTTTTGCATCATTTATGAATTAGTCTTGTCTTAATTTAGTCAAATTTACCATCCTTCATGATCGATTAAGAACTTTTTTATCTATCTACTCGTTTCATGAACTCCTCATAATAGTAATATTCAGTTGAAAGCTTACCAATAATTTCAAAGGGAGAACGAAAGAGCTACTTCCTAGTTAAGTAGTTTATTGCAAAAGGTATTCACACACTTGTGAGTACTAAAAGCGTTCTAAAAATGTAACGAAATATTTGATCTTATCATGCGAACGTACCTTATCATTAATATTCATAAAATAAGTTTACATATAGATAATGGTGATTGGCTTTTTATTATTTGTTAAGCAAAGATTTTACAGCTCGAAATTTACCATTCTGTTCTCTTTCGATTTCATCGGTATAAATAAAATCGACTCTAAGAGTTTTACTGATATATTTCTCAATGCCTTTTTTTAAATAGCTTTCTGTCTCATAATCATAATCACTCCTTTTTACGATCAGAATTTGTATAATTCCTAATTCTTTCTGAAGAATTTGAGCTTCTTTAATGCCGCTGGTATCTTTAAATAAGTAATCGAATCTTTGAATTCTATTCCCTTCAGGGGTAATTACATAATCTTCGCTTCTGCCATGAATTTGTTGTATGACATTTGACGAACGGCCACATTTACATTTTTCTTCACTAAAAGTCGCAGTATCACCAACTTGATACCTAATAAATGGCATGGCATAATTCTTAAATCCGGTGGCAAGTATATCATTGGACAACCCAACTTTTTCTCCAGGCTGCAAGATTCCTAATTCGAAGTCTTCGTGGTAATTTCCATACTCGCAGGTTGAAGCATTCCCACAACCTTCAGAAAATCCGTACGTGTCTGTTATTTTGCATTTAAAAACCTCCCCCATAACTTCTTTTTGATTTTCTAAAAGCGCTTCCGCACCGGTGAATATCATTTTGGGAGGATTTGTTATACTTAAACCCAATTCTAATATATTTTTGGCCAAAACGTCTAAAATTGAGGGATAACCGGTATAATACTCAAGTTTTGTAGAATTAAGCTTTTCAACAATTGCCGGAGTTTTATCTAAAGCCATATGATGCATGGTAAAAACGACCTGTTTCATTGGATAATTGAATCGCCAGTAAGGGGGGCTTTTTTGGCGAACCGGTATTGCAGGATGACCTGTAAAAGTGGCGTACCAATTATGTGTATTTATGCCAAACCTAGCTTTATGCCTGTTAAAAATCGCCCATCTAAATTTTACGATATCTATTGGGGAAATAAATTCCAATGCTTTTCCCATACTTCCTCCGGTGTGAAATACTTTTGTTTTGTATTCACTAATATTATTCGCCTGCAGCTTTTTGAAATTTAACCGGATATCCTCTTTAGTTAATACCGGAAGTTTATTTAAATCCTCAATTGATTTAAAATCATTTACAGTCAGCTTTAACTTTTTAAAAATTTCTGCGTAGTAAGGGACATTGGTTTCCACATGGTTTATTAAAGCTTTCATCTGCTCTAATTTATAATTGTCTATTTTTTCTATGCTCCAATATTGAGATTTCTGAAGAAAGTCAAAATATTTATCAAAAGGCTTTCCAAAGCGGCTTTTCTTTTCAATAATTCCTCTAATACTACAAATCATATTTTGAGAAAATATTGGTAGATTTTTGTATATGCTGTAAAAGTCCATACTTGTATTTAATAAAACTCTTTTGCTATCGGATCAATTTTTTTTAAATGATTTCAACAGGGAAGCATTCTAATTTTTTAAGATGCTCTTATATAATTTTAATATCGCATTATAATTATTTTCAGGTAATACTTTGGGCAAGGGATTTTTGAGCGCATTGAGTTTGTTACTTAATTCATATAACTCTGAAAATAATATAACTCCGTCTGGCCGATCTACTACATCACTTGCAAAAACAGGCAGGCCATAATACAAGGCTTCCTTTACAGACAAAGAATCCCCATCCATTGTGGTTGCTCTTATTAATGCGTCACTATATTTTAAGACATTTACAAAATCATGGGATTCGTTTATTATTAATACATTTCCCGGAACTTCAATATTATTTTCAATAAAGAAATTTGCATAAGCACCAGATGGATCAGAAAAAATGAGGCCCAGGTTTTTGTTATCACCAAAGAAATTTAATAATTCTGATCCCATATATATTTCTTTACCAAAAGAATCAAGAACATAACCACTGGCATTCGCAGAAAAGATTATTTCGCATTTTTTTTTTAATAAAACTATTCTTTCTTTCAAAGTGAAAATTAATGGTGTGATACTATTTTCCTGAGGCGGTATAAATGCACCTATTTGATATATCTTATTATGTTTTGCAAGTTTCTTTAATGCATGATTGTAAGAAAACTGATTTAAGACGATTGCTGCATCGCACAATCTTAAAGAAAGAATATCCAAGTTATTTTCAAAATCATATTTCCCATGATAAGTGACAATTACCTTTTTAAATAAAACCTTAAATAAACATACCATAAATAAACGATGCTTTTTTTTGCTTAAATGTATATGTATGATTTTTGAATTAAATATCTTTCTAAGTATATCAAATAGGTTTTTTTCTTTTGAATAATCCAGGACTTCTGCTTTAATGCGGGGTTCCTTTTCTAAAGAGTCAAGAAGTCTTTTTACATGAATAGAAATACCCCCGATTGGAGGGGGGATTTTAGCAAATTGGAGAATCATTATTTATAACTCGAGAGAGAATAATTTTATTGGAAAATATTTGTTTTTAAATAAAATCTTCAGGTTTTATATTCATTTTAATTACTTTACCGGGTATACCTACTACTATTGAATTATTTGGCACATCATTAATGACTACCGAGTTTGGCCCAATGATTGAATTATCACCAATAATTATAGCACCAAGTATTTTAGATCCGGCGCTTAAGTAAACATTATTGCCTATTTTGGGTAATATCACATTTTTACTTCTTCCGCCAACTGTCACACCCTGTCCTATAGTACAATTCTCACCTATTTCACATTTCCCGTGTAAGACTACAGCAATTCCGCCATATGCAAATTTGCTTTTTTTTCCAATTTTTACGCTGGGAGGTACAGATGAATTAAATAATAAATATTGTAAATAATAAATGATTTTAGGAAAAAAAGGAATTCTTTTTCTATACAAGAAATTTGAAATTCTATAAAGACGCATTAGCATTCAATCAGGATTTGGTGACATTTTCGATAACAGATAACCACTTTTTTAAAGTATTTCCTTCTGACATATTTTCTATTATATAATCAAAAGATCGTTCTCCCATTATTTTTTTTTCGCTCTCACTTAAACTTATGAAATTGTAAATCTTATCCGCAATATCTTCTGGATTTTTTTGGTCAGTAAGGAAACCGTTATTATTACTCACAAGATATTTATGATCGCAAACATTGCTAAGAATGGCAGGTTTTTTAACAGCCATTGCTTCACAAACACTATTGGGACAGCCCTCAAAGTCAGATAGATGAATTATAGCATCATACTTTATAATTTCCTCATAAGGATTATTGGTTATACCACAAAAGTGTATATTATTATTAAGTTTATATTCGTCAACTATAGATAATACTTTACTGAAATTTTGTTTGTCATAATCTGTAATAGGAAAACGCCCATACCAATAAATACAAAATTTAGTCGCAGTATATTTTTGTTTAAACTCTTTTATTGCCTGAACTAAACTTAGAGGATTTTTATAATGATTTAAATTACTCAAAACAATAAATTTATTATTGTTATTGAATTCTGATTTGAAATTTTTATAAAATGAATATGTATTTGGAGTATAGATAATTTTTTTTGCTAAAATTGGAAAATATTCTTTCATTCTTTCAGCTTGTGTTATCGAATTTGTGGTGATCATGTCTGCGAATACATGAAAGTATTCAAAAAACCTTTTTAGGACACTCAGATCCTTTTTAAAATAGGCACTCCGTTGACTGATAATTATTTTAGGCACTGCTTTAAAAAGCCTGGCGAGTTCATTGTAAAAATTTGGTGTATCTAAAAATGATATAGAAAGATCAAATTTATTTTCATTGATAAATCTTATCAACCGGAAAATAAAGATTACGTCAAAACGAGACTTTTTAAGAATTTTGGTAATCGGTATATTCAGAGTTCTAATTTCCTCTTCCAGAAATGAGGAGTGGGGGTGGAAAACCAATAGCTGTACATCGTTTGTTTTTGAAAGCATTTTTGCAAGCATACATAACTGCCGTTGAGCCCCCCCAACATTGAAGCTGTCTATGATACACAGGATTTTCAATTTAACGCTTACTCGTTGATTTACGACAAAACACTCTACTGGCTGCGAATGCGAAAATAACATACCCTATTTTCGTTCCAAGAATTTGGCCGCTTAGTATTAATCCGATAACAGGGATAAAAAGAATTACCGCTAAAATAAACTTCGTATTACGATAATATTTCCAAGCTTCCCAAACTAAATTCCCTATAAAAATTAAAAAAATAATTAACCCCACAATTCCGGTATAAGCCAAAATTTCAAAAATTACATTATGCGGGCTGGCAAACTTGCCAAATATTGCTGTAGTATATAAAGTATAACCTGTTTTTCCTACGCCAATAAATATATTATCTTCTATTAACGGAATAATTTGTTTCCAGATTCCTTCCCTTCCTCCCAGACTGCCTTCATTTACCGTTTGATTTAACCTGCTTACCAGGACCTCAGTTTGCATAAGGTAATTCCAGATAAAAAGCCCAATGAACGCGGCCCCGATAAAAACAAAAATTTTACGGGAAATATTTTTCGCTCTTATTAAAATCACCCCTAGTAAAAATGCAACTCCTAACGAAATAAAAGCAACCCGTGATCCTGTATTAGCCATCAAAGAAAGCATGAGTGGTAAAGGAATTAACAACAGGTACCTCCATTTATTCATTTTAAATATGTTCTGGATTAAACTCAATAAAATTAGGATCGTGGAAATACACATTCTTAGACCAATTGCATTCTCATTATCGCCAAATATAGAAATGCGTTCGCCGGTATAATCAATACCAATCCCCAACAGATAAAATATGGCCATGGCAATAGAACCAAAAACAAAGAACAAGAAACTCTTTTCTATTATTCCGGGATCTTTACGCTCATGATTAACAATAAACCAAAAGATGAGTATATTTTGAAATATTGTAAAATCAAAAAAATCCGTGCTTATATAGTTGATATTGAAAATACTAACGAGCGTTAGTACAAGGAAAAACAACCAAATATATCTTATAAAAAACTTGATCCTATAAACTGAAAAAAAAGACGAAATATTTGGTAATAATGAAATTGTGTACAATAAGCCCGTTACTTTAGCAATAGAAAAAAATCCGGTATTAAATGGATCGTAAACTTCAAAGTTTATTGAAAATATAAACAAGTACAGCGCCCGACGCTGCCATTTAGAAAAATTCATTCTTATAATACGATTTTCTTATCCATCCATTTTCGATACCACATTTGAAACTGTAATATTCTCCAAATGATAGACTCGTCATGTAATCTTTTATTTTTAAACAGACGCAATAATTGCCCTACATATTTTTCATTTAAAACGCCGGATTTCTTTATGGAACTTGCATTAAGATACTCATCAAGAAGGTATGACAAATCACCCCTGAGCCAGGAAGCAATGGGCAAAGAAAAACCAGTCTTTGGCCTGTCCATCATTTTTTCAGGAACATACTCTTTAAGAAGATCTTTCAGGATTTTCTTCTTGATTGTTCCATCAAATTTATATTGCGTCGGCAATTGCGCGGCAAATTCAAACAATCTATGATCTAAAAGAGGCTCCCTGCTCTCTAAAGAAACCGACATAGATGCGCGATCCACTTTTGTTAAAATATCATTCGGTAAATAATTTTGATAATCAATAACCTGAGCAAGAGATATTACGTCATCGAATTCATTTTGATCATGTCTAAAAAGCAATGCTGGATAATTAATGCCGTACATCAACTTTTTAAAAATACTTTTAGGCATTGCCTGCGACCCTTCAAAAACATGAGACGCCCTGAATTTTTTACTTACAGTGAGAGTATTGCCCAAATAATCTAATCTATGCCTAAAAAATGATTCCTTAGCAAAAAAACGAGCAGATGTTTTTAAGAGTTTAGCTGTGATACGATTATCAATAAATCTTAAATTATCAATGGTAGCCATATTAGCCGCAAATGAAGGATAACGATTATAACCAGTAAAAATTTCATCACCCCCATCGGCAGATAAGGCAACAGTTACTTCTTTTTTAGCCATGCGGCTGACCAACATGGTAGGGATGGCAGAACTATCAGCAAAAGGTTCGTCATAATAATAAGGCAATTCAGGAATAATTGCCTGTGCTTCTTTTGCAGTGCAGATATATTCAAAATGATCAGTTCCCAGAAACTTTGCGGTTTCTTTTGCAAAAGGAGCTTCATTATTACCCTCTTCAAAACCGATGGTAAAAGTTTTCAGTTTCTCTGTCCTGTCTTTTTGGAGCATCGCCGTAATAGTGGTGCTATCATATCCGCCACTTAAAAATATTCCAACAGGCACATCCGATACCATTCTATAATTTATAGCAGAAAGTAATATTTTTTTTATTTCATCTTTAGCATCTTGATAGCTGATGGCAATATTGGGCTTCATGTAATAATCAACCGGGTTCCAATATTGGCTGATTTTTAGAGTCTTTTCTGCCAAATCCAATGTAGCTGAATGGCCAGGCATCAGTTGAAACGTATCGTCATAAATACTTAAAGGGGCAGGAATATATCCCATTTTAAAATAATAAGCGACTGCCTTGTGATTAAGTTGCCTCGGAAATTCGGGGTGCTCGGTTAGCGCTTTTAATTCGCTCGCCACTAACAGGATATTTTGATTCCAATAATAATAAAGAGGCTTCACCCCCGCCCGATCTCTATAAAGATGTATCTTTTTATCTTTTTCATCCAAAAGAATAAAAGCAAACATTCCGATAAATCTATCTATAGCCTTTTCTCCCCATTGATCAAAAGCGTGCAAAATAACTTCTGTATCGGAATGTCCAGTAAAGCAATGTCCCAGGTTAATCAACTCGTTTTTTATTTCGATATAATTATAGGCTTCGCCATTGTATACAATTGAGTATTGCTTGTAAGTCATGGGCTGTGAGCCAGCATCAGATAAGTCAATGATGGATAAACGTGCGTGTCCTAATGCAACGTTAGCCCCCAGAATATTTCTAATTAGGATATTTTGCTTATCAGGTCCTCTATGTTTTAAAGAATTCACCATATTAAATAATATGGTGGAATCTGTGATGGAATTAAAAGATATGGCTCCTGCGATGCCGCACATAACTAAGAATATTTAAAAAACATTAGGAATTAAACGATGCAATTAAATTCTTGAATTGGAACTCCCTCGAAAATTCATAAATTTTTGAAATTTCAGGATCGAACTCAAAATGATTTATATCAGAGTTAATCTTATCATGATCATTTACTACTAATATTTTATCCTTCTCATGCATGTTGTTTATATAAAAACAAATATCAGATAACTCGTTATTTATATTATCATTCCAAAGTAGAATTGGCTTGTTTGCGCCTAAATATTCATAAAATTTACCAGGAATTACACCCTTATCACCAGGGTTCTCAGGTCGCCAATTAAATAACAAAAGAAAATCAGCTTTTTCTAAAAACTTTAAAGCAATTTCGAAGGACACCTTATCTAAAATAAAAACATTATCGCCTTTATATGATAACTTTTCCAGGAACTTGTTTATTATAAATCCACCAGGCCCGACATAAATGAAATCAAAATTCTTTTGCAAGTAGTCATTTTTTAGAAAGCTGTTCAAAAATCCTTCTAAATTTTGATTTTCAGGAAATATGCTACCGGTATATATTATTTTTTTGCGCTTTGATCTTTCGAAAAACGCTTGATAACTATTTCCTATGGAAATTCGATTTGAATTATTCATCACAAAACCGTTTCGGGTAAGAATGGTTGGCATCTTATAGAAATTTTCCATTTCGTGCTTCCACACTTCTGACACAGTAACTAAAGAAGTAGCCCGCCTGAATAATAATCGTGAAAAATATTTGTCCAAAAGCTTCGTAAAGCTGCTTTTTCGCTTTCCTGTGCTGTGACTTTTTACCCATGGGTCCCTTAGTTCAGCGTACCATTTTGCCCTGGAGCCTTTTTGAAAAAAATATCCAACTAAATGCGCAGAATAAGGATGCGAGGAAGAATAGATAATATCAGGCTTAAAGTCTTCCAGTAGCTTTTTTTTTTGTATCATACAATTAACCGCCCATCCAATATATGGGTCCGGGTAGAGCATGGATAAATAGAAAACCTTTAATTGGAAAATGAACCTATCTAAAATTCCTTTTTTTGATTTAGTAGTATTTTTATAATTAAAAGAACTTTGCTCCTTATACTTATTAAAATTGATCCTCTTGAATCTTTGGAAATCAAATTGAGAGATATATGTCACCCTGGTATTCGGTTTGAAATCCTTCGATGCATGATACCCTGCAAATGCGCTGATAACACGGTAATCAATATTATTTTGTTCCAATTGCTTAGCAAAGGCGTTAACTCTATTAGCTCCAATTGAATTAAGGGGTTCGTAATTCAGGCTAATAATCAACACCTTCATAAATATATTTTTTTGCTAATTCTGAAGACTTACCGTAGTATATTGTTCCTATTGTACTATTATAAAACTGATACTTGTTTGTTGTAAAATCGGCTTTTGCATAATCAAATCTCTTTAAATATTCGACTATCCCATGGGTATCAAATGCTTCATCAACGTAGCCATTTTTCACGAAACCATAGTAGTCATATTTTTTTTTATTTGTATGCATTTGATAATATAATGAGCGACATTTTAAACTATTAGCTTCGACATGGATGGAAGAATCAGACGCAATTAGAAAATCGCACTTTTGTACAAATTCGAGAACGTTTATTTTATTACCATCTTCAACTAGTAATTGAGAATTAAAATCACGGTTATCCGCAGGATGTTTTCTTAGCAAAACTTTATAAGCAAATGATATAAGTTCATTTATAAGTTTGTTTACTATTAAAAAATCATCGTTTTGATTTATTGCCAATCCTATTATCTCAATTTTATCTCGCGTCCGATTAAAGCGAATAGCGGCGTCAAGTTTTGGGATGCCAATTAGCTTAATTACGCCATTTTTTACAGGTTTTATGTTTTGGTAGGTTGCTGCAGAATATTCACTTTCCAATAGAGCATGGCTAAAAATTAATGGGGGGAAATATTTGCTAACAGAGCCATGTTGAATATAAAATGTTTCTATACCTAACTCTTTACATGCTAAAATATAGGCCCGCATTTCAGGTATATGATCATTTGCAAATATTACTTTTTGGGGTTTATTTTTTGAAAATTTTCCTTTAAACATCGCTTGCAACCCAAAGGCTTTATGCAACAAAATTAGATTCTGCCTGTTTATTCTAAATAATAATGTATATGGCAATAGAAGGAAAAATAGTAAACTATAGTAAAACTTAGATTTAAAGATCACTTGCTTGGCATTGTCTATCGGTTTTCCTAAAACAGTTGCTTTAATGAATACCATATTCTTTGAATTTAGGAAAATAAGTGAATTAAAATTATTTTCAGAATTTACCATGCAAACAACTTTATCAGCTATTTCTAATTTGGTTGGATTTGAAAACAAAAGATTAAATTCTTTTACGACATTAATAAAAATAATAGTCAATCTTTTCAACAAAGAACCATTAATGATCGTCTGCTTTCTTCTGTTATCCAATGTATCCAGATAACCATTTTTATATAAATACAATGCATTTTGGGCGTCTTTATATAATTTCATTTTAATGAAATTTTTTCTCCGTTAATAATTTCGTGTAGTGCTCAAAATCCCTTTTCTTAAAAACCTTTGCCAAGTGGCCTCGCTCAATACCATAATCAGGCATATTTGACACAACGCCGTTAAATGCCTAGGTCATTACTGCACTTCCAATTTTTATTCCACCTTGGGATTGTGAGATCTCTCCGAACCACACATCATCGCGAATATATGTGTCATTAACAATTATTTCGCCGCCTTAAGAGAACCAACCCAAATATATAAATATCAGAATTCATCAAGAATTCATCAAGAATTTAATCTTAGTTCACTCTTCATTAAGATTTACCCTTTTAACAGATAAAAAAGCTATCAACAGTGTTATCCCTGAAATTAATAGTTTAAGTATGATGCTCCATTCCACTACAAAGTATGCAACGAGAGTTAATATTATTGTTATTGTTAGCCATCGAAAAGGATAGTAGTTCACGTCGCAATTTTGTTTAAACTCTCTCAGAAAATAGCCGGCATATCCCATATACATTAAACCAATAAACGTCGTATAAGCGGCTACCTCATATCCCCAAAAGGGTATGAAGATAAAATTTAATAATAAAGTAGAAATACCTGCAAGGAAGGTAACCTTCAGTAAGATTTTGGTTCGTTCGTGATAAAACAGCCTCGAATTTGCCCCAAAATACATCGGCCGATAATTGTAGGCCATTACGATAATAATTCCCAATGGATAGACCTTGTTTAAACCATTGTTTTTGATCAAAATGTAAAATATTTCCTTTAGCCAAATTGAGCTCAAAAAGGTGGCTAAAAAGAATGTAATCTGTAAACTAAAAACTAATCTTCGCGCCAGGTATTCGTCACTAGCCTTATAGGCTTTCAGTAACATTGGGCCTATTGCCTGCCCGGATGCATTTCCCATCATTAGCATTATGTTGCCAACAGTATTCGCCGCATTATACAAACCTATATTTCCCGTAGAGATGTTGACCAGTTTCATTACCAATCTATCTGAAGTATTTAGTAAATAGGCACTATAATAATGGGGAACAGTCGGCAAAGAAACAGCGAGTTGCCGCCTAATAAATCTCCATTTAAAATTAAAAATGGGAGTTATTTTTATAGAACGATTAAGTGGCACCCAGTAGGTTAATTGTATTGCCATTTGTCCAATGGCTGCAGAGAGAAACCATCCCATATATCCCATTTCCCTAAAAGCAATAAAATACACATTCAATCCAATAGTTAAGAACCCGACAATTGCGCCTCGAACAACTATTGGTACCGGCCTTTGACTTAATTGATAATACAAGGAGCCCATTATTGAGGTGGGGCCGAAAAATACTATTGGTATAGTGTTTAATAAAATGATGTTCCAGGTATTTGAGGCGGCTTCTATCGGAATAAAATACCATATAATTCCTGCCAATAAAAAAGCATAAGGAATATTCCACAAAATCAGGAAGCCATAAATTTGCCGCCAGGCAATTTTATAACGCATGGGACTTTTGTAAAAGCTGTTGCTTAATACCACATTCAACCCTAAATTTGCAAATGCAGCTATAGAACCTGAAACTGCGGTAATTAGTCCGAATATTCCGAAATCCAGTTTTGTTAAATGTGCTGTTATTATAGGCAAAACTAAAATACCCACTATTTTGGGTATTTGAGGGGCTAAACCATAAATAGCGGAATGCGAAAAGAGTCTTTTAAGCATCCAAATTTATCTGGTTGATAAATTTTGCAGGAACTCCGCCAACAATTGTATTACTCTCAACATCTTTTGTTACGACTGAGTTAGCGCCAACTACTACATTATCGCCAATTGTGATTCCCGGATTGATGAAAACGTTTACTCCGATCCAAACTCCGTTGCCAATCTCTATATTTCCGCTCTTTTTTAATTTTTTTAGAGAAACATCAAAGTTTTGGTTAGTTACGTTTGACTGTGTGTATATTCTGACGTTATGACTGATAGAACAATTATTCCCAATTTTTACCTCGGTACCGTTTCCAGCCTGAATAGTTGAATTCCAGCCGATATATGAATTTTCCCCGATTGTTATCCTGCCTTCGCCATAGAATATGATGTTTTCACCATTAAATTTAAAATCTTTCGCCAAACTATATTTGCTTCTATATGATTCATACCTAACATGAAAATAGCAGCTCTTGAAAAATCCAAATATCCCGGCAATCTGGATGATAATAAGTTTTTTCATGGAACTTATTGGTTAGTCATACTTATATTTTTTAGATAGCTATCAATGACAATATTCATTTTATCGTTTTTTGATAAAATGTATTCTACAAATGCTCTAAATGCCCCGTCCCCTCCTTTAACATCAATTATTACATGAGTGATTTTTTTTATGTAATCAGGAGCATTCTTAGGAGAAGCAGAAAGACCAACCTCCTTTAATAATAGAATATCATTTATATCATCTCCTATATAGGCTACATCATTTAAAGTAATTCCTAATTTATCGCAAAGGCTTTCGGCCACAGCCACTTTATCTGTAACCCCCATAAAAAGGTATTCAATCTTTAATTTATCAGCTCTTCTTTTTACAATTTCAGTATTTTCCCCGGTTATAATGGCTAAAGGAATATTTAATAACTTAAGAAATAGAACTCCCGCACTATCTGACGTATTGAATTTTTTCCACTCATTGCCTTGGTTATCATAGTACATCCCCCCATCTGTCCAAACGCCATCAATATCCGAAATTACAAGTTTGGGTAGTGCCATATTAATGAATATTGTCTTTATAAATTATCTCGTTCTTTGTTAAAGGACGTATAATGCTTTTCCCTATGATTAAATCCCTTTGATTCCATTTAAATCCATCTCCCGGACTAAGTAAATGAACATCATTTTCGGTGATGATATGCCCAGATGATAAATCCCTGTTTGTTGCAACAGATCGTTCTAATTTTTCTTTTGCAGATTTTACGCTATCAGCGACAAATATATCTTCTATGCCGAAGGACATTTCAAGGTTTCGGATATCTCTCACCATTCTTTGAACGCCATCTACCCCTAATGATCCCGCCTGGTCGGTCCCCTTCATCCTTCTATCTAATGTGATATGCTTTTCAATTATTTCCGCACCCATAGCAATCGCAGCGGTCGGTGTCGAAATACCAATGGTGTGGTCAGAATAGCCAATGGTATATTGAGAGTAATTTTTCTTTAAATATATGAGTGTATTTAAGTTTACATTTTCATACTGAGTAGGATATTCTGATACGCAATGTAAAATAGAAATGTTGTCATGGTGTTTTGTGATCGTTTCTAAAGCATCATCAATTTCTTTTTCACCTCCCATGCCGGTTGAAAGAATTATCGGAATCATTGTTTCAGCCATGGCAGCTAAAAGCGGTAAGTTGGTCAAGTCCCGGGATGCGACCTTTAGCTTATCGGGTTGAAAGTATCGCAATAGGCTTAGACACCCTGTTGCACATAATGTTTCCACAAATTCGAGGTTATATTGCCTGGAATATTTATACAATTCAAAATGCTGCTCATCATTTAATTCTAAAAATGCCCTGTGCTCTCCATAAGTTTTACCAAATGAATTTGGATTGTCATAGATTCTTGCCATTTGGGATTTCGAAAGCTCCTGGGTTAAGTCTCTTTTAGTTAGCTTGACTGCATTCATTCCTTTTAAGGATTTATGAAATAGATCGTCAACGACGGGCCTGGCTACTACATCTATAATTAATTTTGCAATATCTACCGAACCGTTGTGGTTTTGGCCGATTTCTCCAATTATATAGGTTGATTTCATTTAAGTATTTTATTTTTGCTGATCTTTAATTGTATTCTTCATCCCTTCGAATAAATGAGGTTGGGATAATACATATTCTGCTATTTCCTTGAAATTTTTATTCTTTGATAGCGGCGTTAGGTTTGAAATTCTAAATAAGTCTTCCTTTGTATCAATAGTTAATCTGACACCTTCATATCGGGATAGTTCGTCGTCCAAATTCACCAAGTGAATTTTAAAAATTTGAGGATTCATGTAAACACCGTTTGTCACATGTTCAAAATATTTTTTATTTTGAGGATAGATTCTCACCACATTTTCTAAAGCTGATAGTTTCACAATTTCAGTAAAGACTCCAAAATGAGATAATATAACTGGCTTGTTCTTGAATTCGAATGAAATATAGTCACTATACCCGTTGCAATGCCAAATATTTACCAGTTGTTCAAGATAGGCTAAATCCAGAAACGGATTATCACAACAAACACGAACTATATCTGTAATTTCAAATCTATAACAAGTCTCAATGAAACGATCAATAACATTTTCTTCTGATCCCCGAAATAGATTAATGTTATAACTCTTTAGCAGGCTGACCATTTCATCATCCTTCGAATTAGTGGTAGTGGCAATAATTATGGGAAGATCAAAATGATTCTTAACTCTTTCGTATAAATAAATGATTAATGGTTTTTCATCGATTTGCGCAAGAGTCTTATTGGGCAGTCGTCTAGAGTTAGTTCTCGCCTGAATTATTATTCCAAGTTTCCTTTTCATCTCTTAATTATATGAAATACGGTATACCAATAACTAAAATTTAAGGAAAAGAGGGAAATCTGTATTTGTACAAATCCTATTTTGCTTATTTTTTCCGTTTAAAAATTTGTTTAAATATGTTCTTTTTTTCGGCTTCTTCCATTCCATATCCATAATCAGAATTATAGCCATATCCATATCCATACGATGCCTGGCCATATCTATATCCCGGTATAGCTTTAACTTTTATTCCATTAAATACAATATTCACGTTTGGTAGAATCTTCTTCTGTCGAAGTTCATTTATTAATTCAAGGAAAGAACTGTGAGTATAATTTTGCCTGACAATATATAACGAAGCGTCTGCAATGTTTGCAAGAATTTTAGCATCTGTCACAGCACTTACAGGCGGTGAGTCAACGATGATATAATCAAAGTGTTGTTTTAAATAAACGAATAATTCGTTTAATTTGGGACTGCTAATGAGTTCAGATGGATTTGGTGGAATAGGCCCCGATGGAATAACACTAAAATTAGATATTTGTGAATGCGGTTTTATAATTTCATCCATTTTTGCATTGCCTATAAGGTAAGTGCTTAACCCTGGAGTTCGCTCAATACCCAACTCCTTACTTATTTTGGGCTTTCTCAAATCAAACTCGAGTAAAACTACCTTTTTATCTGTAAGACACAGACTTATAGAAGTATTTATTGCCACAAAACTCTTTCCTTCATTGGGTATTGACGAGGTTACTAAAATAACTTTACTATTTTCTTTTGAATCAAACGTAATATAATTAAGATTCGTTCTTAACTCTCTAAACTCTTCAGCAACCCTCGTGCGTTTTCCTTCTTCCACTACGATCGATGAACCCAGCTTATTTGGTTGAAAAGTAATTTCAGCTAAAATAGGAACCTTCGTCCTACTCTCAATTTGTGACCTGAATTTTAAGCTTGTACTTGAAAATTCTTTTATATATATAAAAACGATAGCAGTTATAATACCAAGGAGTATACCCGCTGAATATATTATTTGCCTTTTAGGTTTTACCAACCCACCCGTTTCCGGCTTATCAATAATGCGATAATTTGCTACAATTCCTGCTGCGGTTATTGCTGATTCTTCTTTTTTTTGTAAGAGATAAGTATAAATTCCATTTTTTATACCCTGTTGCCGGCTAATATCTAATAACTGCCTTTCTTTCGCTGGCATCTTATTTAACACTCCGGTAAGTTTGTTATTATCAGACTGAAGCTGTCGTAGATTAGCTTGAATCCCCGCTTTCAAGTTATTGATGCTTGTTAAAATGCTGGGTTTTAATTTATCGATGGTTTCCTGAAGTACTTCAATTTTCGGATTTTTATAACCGGACGTCTGTTTTGTTTTTTGCAGCTCAAATTCGGCTTGATAAAGTTGATTCAATAAGTCATTTACTACGGGATCACTAATGCCTAAAGTAGCAGGGATTTGGTTATTGGTATTGTTTCTACGAACTACATACTCTTTAATATTATTAAGTACATCTGACCGAACCTCCAATTCACTAACCTTCGTGTCAGTTTCCTGTAGTTGGTTGAGTATACCATTTCCCTGGGCGCTAAGGTCAACAATATCATTGCTCGTCTTAAAATTTTGCAGATTTTTTTCGATCCCGCTTAGTTCACCAGAAACCAACTTTAACCTTTCATCAAGAAAGTTGAGGGTATTTTCTGAGATACGACTTTTATAATCAATTGTTGTAGTTCCATATAACGATAACAAATTTGTTAGTATATTTATTCCGCGAGTCGGTATTGCATCATAGTAAGTAATTGCCAAAATGGAAGATTGTTTCGAAATCGGATCTATTGTTAGGGAATTTTGTATTTGATCCACTGTTGTCGCAATAGGCTGGATTTTTACAAACCATTCATCATTTTTGGTTTTCCCGGATTTTTTTGGATTTATATGCCATTTAATATTTCCAAAATCGCTTTGTATAAAAGTGTCACAAGGATATAATGCATTATTGAATTTTATTTTATCATTTACAATTTCCACTTTACCGGAATAAAACGAAGAGATGGAATCTGGCTGCTCCAATTCAAGTTTAAAAGGCACATTTTTAAAACTTTGTCCAGATATTATATAGCCTTTTAATTCATATTGAACATTCATTTGCAACTTTATGGCGAGTTGGGCCAAAAGATTTCTGGACCGCATAATTTCCATTTCTTTTTCGGTTTCGGTAGACAAGTTCCGGGTATCTAATTGAACAATATCGATTAGATTGGCGCTTTTCTGCTGAGAATCATCGTTTACTATTAGCCTGGCTTTTATTGCATATATTTTAGCTGTGTATCTTAAATAAAAAAACGCACCAAAAAAACCTAATAAAATAGCCAATACTATTAAAGGCCAATAAGGTAATATTCTGAATATTAATCTTTGTATTTGTTGATTCTGATTTAAGGAATCTCTCTGCGTACTATGTTCGTTTGTGATATTTTCCATTTTTTCGGTCAAGGATTAAGGTTTTATGAAGTTCAGTAACGTAAGCAATAAGGAAATACCGACTGCAGCAATGCTTATATATTGGGGTGCTCCGGTTCTTGCTAAGGATTTGGCTTTTACTGGTTCTATATAAACCACGTCATTCGTTTTTAAGTAATAATACGGAGATTTAAAAATATCTTTTGACAATAAATTAAGCCTTCCAAATTCCCGTTCACCATTAATTTCCCTAATTACCAAAATGTTATCGCGTTTACCCAGTACCGTTACATCGCCTGCAATGCCAATTGCATCAAGAATTGTGGTCCGTTCATTATCCATTTCAAAGCGACCAGGATGTGCTACCTCTCCAAGAACGGAATAGCCATAGTTGAGGAACTTGACATTTACTATTGGGTTTTTAGTGTAATCTTTCAATTGATATGTCAAGGTGTCTTCTAATTGGAGACGTGTTAAACCTTCTGCCTGAACATGCCCAAGATATGGAAATTGTATTTTGCCGTCAGCCTCCACAAGGTAACCGATACTCTTTGCGAAAGTGCTCCCTACAGCCGCACCAGGAATAATTCCACTTCCAGAATTTAAAACAACAAGATCTTCAGGGTTACTACCCCCAACTGCAATAGACAGCATATCATTTTTTTGAATTGGGTTTTCAAAAACTGTTTGTGCTACCTTTGAAACTGTTGAAGTACTATCACTTAAATTATTTAGATATACTATCTTACTGGAGGAAACGCAAGACATCATACTAAATGTAAAAAAGATAATTACAGATAAACTAAAAAGATAAGAATTCATATTATAATGCGATTAGGACTGTGAATTTAAATGTCAAAACAATGATTATTGGATACCACACATTCAATTTATGAAAAAAAAGAATTTTTGTTGGGTTTGTTATTTTGCACTATTAATTATTTTAGTTAGCACTTTTTTAAATATGGCTTCGCCAATTCTCAGTCACATGCTCGGACGAGACTTACAAGTATAAATAGTTATACCTGCTTTTAAAATCCATAATATCATTTTGGTAAAAAAGGTAACTTAGTATTATAGCAGATTGTATTATGTTTACCCTTAAACATTCAACTAAGAAAACTTTTCTGTTTCTATATAAATTTTTGAGCGGCGAAATTAATTCATTCTTCCTAATGAATTGTCGAATAATTAATGATTTTTGTGGTTGCGTTTATACTGGCTTCTCATCGTCATGATTTTAAAAGTTCTTTCAAAGGCACGGAAACTACTTAACGATACTAATTTTCGTATAAAGAAGTTTATGCCCTTTGCACTAAGAAATTGCTAATGCGGACCAGGGAAAGCCCAGCCCCAAAAGAAGATATATCGACAAAATGTGTGGAGGTCACATTTTTAAAAATTATTACACGCTGCTTATTCAACAAGACGTATTCTATAGAATTAAGTAATGTCATGAAAAGTACTGAGTCATCGTAGGCTCCCTACCAGGACACTTTATCAAAGCTGCCGCTTTTTCCCTTTAAATGCATCTAAAATAGCCTAGTGCGGTTTATAGAAACTCTATTAACATATTGCTCCGTTTTTGGGGATCAGGTAAAAATAACTCTGAGAGCTTTTGGCTAATTAATTCTCTGCCTGCTTCGAACTTTCTTCTTTCCGTACCGCAAGTTTGCTGGTATTTATATCTATTAATCTTTGCTTAATCATCTTCCGTTTACGGATGGTTTATAATAAAGCCCATGCTCTATGTAGGTAAAATCATTATTAAACCTGGAAAATTCAAGGTTATCCTTTGGTTCGTACAAAAGCGCTTCTTTTTTCTATATTCAGCTTTTTAAAATATTGATAAGCAGAAAATGCTCTTGAGACAGGATTTCTTACAATAATAATAATAGCCAGGCATTAGGCTCAAGATTAAATATTCCTTTAAAGCTTTGGGTTAAGTAAAATAGTTCACAAGGATCGTAAAATCCCAGCTTCATCCTTGTGTGCTTCAAATTCTTTGGATAAAGATTACCGGACTTCAGTGACCGCTAAGGATGTGTAAAAAATCAACGTCTTTTAATTTACTTACCCGAAGATCTCCGGATGCTGAACTGACCAATCAGGTAATGTTGTAGTACCAGCTTTTTGAGCTACAACAAGGCATGTATTAGGAGTGTTAGAAGAATTGATACTTGCGTCTATTTGTACCGGGTGCAGCCTCGATTCCAGTTAAATGCCAGCCGGTTCAATAATCTGCAATCTTTCTGAAATTGAATTCATAACCTGGTTTACCGACGATTCTATACTTTGATTCCCGGTATGTATTTCTATATCCGGGCTTTGCGGATTTTCGTAAGGAGCGCTGATACCTGTAAAATCTTTTATAATTCCTGCCCTTGCTTTTTTATACATTCCCTTTACATCTCTGCGCTCACATTCATCTAGTGGCGTATTCACAAACACTTCCACGAGATCGTCTTTCCCTATAATATCTCTTAGCATCTGACGATCTTTTTCTAAAGGGGTAATGAAAGCGGCAATCACTATAGTTCCCGAATCCACAAAAAGCCTGGCAATTTCTCCAATTCTCCGGATGTTTTCATGGCGATCGCTTTCAGAAAATCCAAGTCCTTTATTAATACCGGCCCTGATATTATCTCCATCAAGGGAGTATGTATGAATATTTCGGTTGAAAAGTTCTTGCTCTACCAGATTAGCGATAGTTGATTTACCGGCGCCGGAGAGACCTGTAAACCATATAACAAAGGAGTGGTGTTTATTTCTTCCATTTCTTGCTTCACGGTTGATTTGGTAATCATGGCGAACAATATTTTCCATGTTTTGAGGTTTGAATTATAAATGAGAGCTAAAGTAAATTTGCCACAATTTCTTTTTTTGTATCGATGTTACCATCATCTTTGTTTTTTTCGCTCCTTCTCTTATCGATACCAAAAGAAACTTTGTACCATGCACGTTCATGAAAGTAATAAAGTAACATTTTAGTCACTACTTCGGCAGACCCGATTTTAATGCCTGCAAAAGGGTTTCCTGAAATAAACCAGGCCAGTAACATTGTACTTATAGAGCCTATCACACGCCAACTTATTGTTTTTGCCAAATGGCGTTTCTTACTTTCCAATATCTTACCATGCCTGGTTAGATTAATTCTAAACCACATTCTTTCATGAGCATAATACAATAACATTTTAGAAAAAAATTCAGCAGCCCCTATCTGCAAGCCTAAAGTCGCATTACCTGTGAGCACCCAGGATAATATGATAGTATCAATAGTCCCGACAATTCGCCAGGTTATAGTTTTTGCAATGTGTCTTTTATAGGAATGGTCTTTCACTTACCCGGATTATTTGTTACCAGGAAAAACGAGTTCAGTAAGTTTGACTTATTGTATAAAAGCTCTTTACCTGTTTCTTTTGAAATTACTTTTAATCCTGCAGCCTCGCAAATGGCTTGCCCTGCTGCTGTATCCCATTCCATAGTAGGTGCAAAACGTGGGTAAACATCTGCTTTCCCCTCCGCAACCAAACAAAATTTTAAAGAACTTCCCTTAGAAATAGTTTCAATTCCTTTATACTTTTTCTGTATTTCTTCTATAAAATCTTTCGTTTCATCATTCATATGAGAACGGCTGCCTACTATGCGTATCGTATCGCTGCCACTAGTAGCGGGGCTTATTTTCGACGCTGTTTCAAGAAGGAGATTAATATTTTTCCTATCGTTGACTATCACTTTATTGGAAGATTTATTTTCTACGTCACCAAAATATAACTCTCCTGTTGCGGGAACATAAATAACTCCCAATACCGGCCTTTGGTCTTTTACCAATGCAATGTTTACGGTAAATTCTCCATTTCTTTTTATAAATTCTTTTGTGCCATCTAAAGGATCAACAATCCAGCATTCTCTCCATTTCGATCTTTCTGAATATGGTATTTCTTTATTTTCCTCGCTGATGATAGGAATGGAAGTTTGCTTCAGGAAAGCATTAATGACGTTGTTGGCGTTCAAATCAGCTTCAGTTAAAGGCGAGTTATCAGCTTTATACTCTACCTGGCGCTTACTTTCTGCAGATTGCTCCCTGTTATACACAGCTAATATTTCATCACCGGCATGTAAAGAAGCCTCAATGGCAAGGGTTAAAAGTTCATTCATATTCTGTTATATTATTTATCTAATAATAAGCATAGGAAATTTGTGGGGTTACCTTTTCAAAAGTTTACCTGCCAAATCTCCACCATCTCTTAGTCTTGTTATCTTCAGTGTATCCGTATCCTTTGACATAACTGTATCCATACCCATAGCCGCATTTGCCGAACCCTTTCCCTTTAATTCCACTGCAAATTATTGCGGGATTTTTTAAACTTTTTGCTTTTGTCTCATGGAGTTTTTTCAACAATAACTTCGGGGTATAGGCATGCCTAATTACTTACAATGTAACATCATAAAATGGTGATGAGATAAAAACATTAGTCATTGGATTTACCGGTAGCGTATCTTAAAAATGAGTTTCCCTTTAAAATTTATATGTGTGATAACAGCGTTGCGCTATAGAATTATCATAAGAGCTATAATACTTTTACCTAATTGACGCATGCAATAATTGTCGACATATATTGCCATAGTTGAAAACATGCACAATAAGTTCTCTATTTTACGCGGCTTCGCCATTCCTCAATAACATGCTCTAAAAAGCCTAACCCGGTTAAACAATTACAGTTTTACCGCACCTCAACCGGGCTTATTAATAAAAGTGATTTATAATTTTCGCAAACTGTACTATTTCACCCCCCTAAGTTGACTTGCTCAATATGCGTTAACCTTTTTGCAACCAAATTTTGATGGGTGAAATTAGGTCATCCTCCTACGATGTATAATGATGCATAATAATGATATTTTCAGTGAGCCCTGTAATTTTTGGCGCCGTTATTGCTTTCAGATAAAACTTAAGATTTAACATAATTATTCAAAAATTGGAAGAAAGTGTTATTCTTAAGTTCTTTTTATATACTTTTACGGCTTCTTTTATTTATTTGATTTAATACTAATTTCAACTATGTTTAAAATTATCTTCAGGCAAATTACAATTCTTGCTATTTTTATCGCGTTATTTTTACCAGCTTTTTCTCAAAATAGCCAAGTGTATAATGACGTAGCTCCTTTCTCAGGAAGTAAGGCATTACGCAAATTTTCTATCGGTATTAACGGTGGTGTTTTGAATCCGTCGGTTATTTTCGGAGGATCAAATGACTTTGCAAACCCGAAATATACTCTTGGGTACGGAGCTAATATCCGTTATCAATTTAATCACTACCTGGCGATTCAGGGCGATTTTCTTTTAGGTAAACTAAGGGGTGATCAGGATAGTAAATTTGGTGTAGGAAGACCCGTTTCTTCTTTCAGAACAGATCTGGATTGGGTAGGAACTTTAAGCGGGGTAATTACCATTGGAAATATCAATTGGCTAAGCACAAAGAATAAGGTTATCCCTTACGTTAGCGCGGGAATTGGTTTCATGGGATATGATACTAAGATAGTAAACGCCGGTACTACAAATGAAATAGATTATGTAGATAATATTTCTCCTGATAATCCCGTGGTTGTGCCGGTAGGTGTAGGTTTAAAATTTAATCTTTCAAGGGTTATTAATTTGGACCTGGGATACAGAATGAATTTTGTTGACGCTGATAATCTTGATGGCTTACCTTATTGGAATTCTCCTACACGTTTTCTAAGCAGGGTTCATAAAGACAAATTCAGTTACGGATTTTTGGGATTAGAGTTTGCTTTGGGAGATAAAAATAAGCCTCAGATGTTGTTTGATAATCCTGTAGCAAGACTAAACAATACGCTCCAAAAGCAGATAGATACTGTAAAAGCTAACCAGGATCAAATGATGATGGATAGTGATAATGATGGAGTAGTAGATAAGTTTGATAAAGAACCAAATACTCCCGCCGGTTGCCCTGTTGATGTTCATGGCGTATCAAGAGATACTGATGGCGACGGAGTTCCGGATTGTAAAGACAAAGAATTGGTTACGCCAACGCAATGCCAGCCTGTAGATGCTGATGGCGTAGGCAAATGCCCCGATCCTGAATGTTGTAAAAATATGGTGCAGGCGAATATGAACGCTTGTAGCGTTGGAGACTTACCAAGTATATCTTTCCAGGGAAATAGAAGCAGCCTAAGCAGCGATGCAAAAGCTATGTTAGCAACTGTTGGATCAAAATTGAAGGCAAGTGCTGAATGCTCAATAAGTGTTACGGGCTATCCTGCTGCATCTAAAGCATCTCAGGCTCTTTGCAATAAAAGGGTGGAACTTATTAAATCATATCTAACCGAGACAGAAGGAATAAGTGCAGATCGTATTGAAGTTAATTGTGAAGTAGGTGGTGGTGATTCCAATACGGTGGATATTAAATCAAAATAACTTTTTGTTTTGCTTAAAAGAAGAACCTCTCTGCAAAGGGAGGTTTTTCTTTTAAGTGGCAGATTGTATTTTTATTAAATTTATGTGACATCATCGGTAAGCCTAAAATCATCGGTATATTTACTGGCACAAATTTTTCTTTACCATAGAAAAAATCTATGCAACAAAAAATAATAACACCGACTTGCCTGATTCAGCAATACTCTCTTTATCGAGTAAAATTAAGAATCTCAAATAATTTTCCCCCTCTGTAAGTAGATTAAGCTAAATGGCATATCAATCACCAGCACTAAGCACTTAAATTCTATATGAAGTTGCGTGAAGACTCAAGTGCGGCGGGTATGTGCGAAGCTAACAGGTGTATAGAGCATAAGGTAAATAAATAATTAATCACTATTTTAGCAAACAATTCGTACTATCTTATAAAAAGTTGATATCAGGTTATATTATCCTGAAATTTTACTTAATACATTCATTACATTTTATGTATAAAATTGCAGTCCTTCTTTATTTATGCATGATTACTACTACCCTGAGGAGTCAAACTGTAAGCTTTAGTTACCAAAGTACTACAGGTTCATACTGCAACCCTGATACTATAAGATTTACTCAGACATCATCTGTCGGCGCGTTAGGATATATTTGGGATTTTGGCAATGGCCGGGGTAGCCACAGCGCAAATCCATCTGTCATCTATACGAATGCCGGAACCTATATAGTAAAACTATTGGTGATTTATCCCCAAGGCACAATAC
>JBDTSD010000038.1:0-31698 GCA_039931355.1 Ginsengibacter sp. | reverse complement strand
TGGGCAAAGCCTGTTGACGGAACTACATCAAAAACAGAATGGAAGGGATTGCATAGCGTGAATCAAAGTGTTCACATTTATAATCCGCCAAACGGCTGGATAGAAAATTGTAACTCCACACCATTTACGGTTGCTGGCAAATACAGTCCAAAGAGAAATGATTATCCGGCCTACATGGCGCCCGACGGGCAAAATTTTCGCGGTGTCAATGCCGTTAGAATACTTCCGCAGGAAAAAGCTTATACGATTGATAAAGTAATTGCAAAAGGCTATGATACTTATCTCGCAGCTTTTGAAGTCTTAATCCCTGCGCTAATAAAATCTTATAACAAAATTCCCAACGAAGATTCTTTACATGATTTATTGGACGGGCCAATAGATATTTTAAAAAGCTGGAATTTTCGTTGTGGCGAAAATTCAATTGCTACAACGCTTGCAGTTAATTGGGGCGAACGATTATTACCTGCCATATTCCGCACGAACGTAGTAGATGACGAAGAAGATGACCAGGTAACAAAAACAAAACTATTCGCTTTCAAGGCAACGCCGGAAGAACTATTAAGTCCCTTGTTATCTGTTATAAAAGATCTTAAAAATAAATTTGGTTACTGGAAAATTGCATGGGGAAAAGTCAATCGCTTTCAAAGAATATCCGGGGATGCGGATAATCATTTTAATGATGATTCAGCAAGTATTCCTGTTGGCTTTGCATCTTCTACCTGGGGAATGATTCCATCTTATACGAGCCGTGTTTTTCCGGGCACAAACAAAAGATATGGTATAAATGGAAACAGCTTTATCTGTGCCATTGAGTTTGGGAAAAAGGTAAAAGCTAAATCCCTGTTAGCAGGCGGAGAGAGTGGTCATGCTGATTCAAAGCATTTTTTTGACCAGGGATTAATGTATAGCAAAGGAAAATTTAAAGATGTGCTGTTTTACAAAGAAGATGTTTTAAAGCATGTAGAGCGTACTTATCATCCGGGGGAATGAACAGAAATTTTTTAAAATTTTCATCGGTTATATTTCCGGGTTTGTCGAAATCATTTATTCATTTGCGTTTCACGTATTAGATTAGTATTCCAAAACTTTTACAAAATGGAATATGATAATGACCGGCCAATAAAACCAGTTTATAAAATTGAAATTTTTTACTGGATAGGAATTTTTCTATTTTATCCTCTTATAAATTTCTTCACATTTTTTTATAAGGATATCATCTTCTTACCGGTACTTCTTCTTATCAGCCTGCTGGTTTTTCCTTTCTATTTTCTATACGCAAAAGCCATTATTCCATGGCTGGCCTTTACAAAACGCTATTTCTTGTTTGGCCTTATCACCGCCGGATTTTATATAATTATTATTGCATTTCTATTACTTATTTTTTCCTTTATTCACCTGGAAGAAAATGCTTCAATACAGCTACAGTCATTGCAACCATACTTTACTTTTTCTTCGGCTACGGTTATCCGTGAGAGCCTGTGGATTTTTGTAAGTATTGTATTTGCTACAAGCATTGCTTTCCTCAAAAAGAATTTTGATGAAGCAGGTACTATCGCCTCGCTTGAAAAGGATAACGCTAATTTCAAGTTGAAATATTTACGTTCACAACTCAATCCGCATTTCCTTTTTAATACATTAAACAGTATCTATTCCCTGAGCCTGCAAAATTCGAAGAAAACACCTGAGATGGTGATAAAGCTTGCCGACCTGATGCGCTACATGATCTATGATTGTGATGAAGAAAAAATTCCTTTAAATAAAGAAATTGAATTCATCAGGAATTATATTGACATCGAAAAAATAAGATACAAGGCAGATGTGCGATTTAATGTTGAGGGAGAAACCGATGGGATAATGATCGAACCTTTCCTCTTCATTTCGTTTATTGAAAATGGTTTTAAGCACGCATTTATTAATTCTTATAACGATGCATTTATTTATATCACCATAAAAACAACCGCCGGGCAAATTGTTTTAAATGTGATCAACAACACGAATATTGATTTGGAAACACAGGCAAAAAAACTGCCGGGCACGGGAATTAAAAACAGTAAAAGCCTGCTTGAGCTCGTATATCCCGAATCTTATGCGCTCGACATTATTCAAACAGATACAGAAGAAGAAAGAAAGAGTGATTTGCGAATTACCAATGCCCGGAAAAGGCTGGAAACATTGTACCCGGATTCTCATACCCTTGATGTAATTTTAAGTAAGAATGCCTATACAGTATCATTAATAATAAAACAAAAGGCTGCTTGATAAAATGCATAATAGTTGAAGATGAAACGCTTGCTCAAAATGTGCTGCAAAGCCATTTGCAAAAGATGGACCGGTGTAAGTTGGTGGCTACTTGTAACAATGCTCCCGAAGCAAGAGAAGTTTTAAATAAGCAGGAAGTTGATTTGATGTTTCTTGATATACAATTGCCGGGAATGACGGGACTCCATTTTTTACGCACGCTGCCCAATCCTCCGCTCGTCGTGCTTACAACCGCTTATGCTGAATACGCTTTGGAAAGCTATGAATTTAATATAATAGATTATTTACTAAAGCCTGTTTCGTTTGAGCGTTTTTGTAAAGCGATCAATAAAATAACCGATGACAAATTGGTTACGCAAGCCGCAAAAGAAAAAGATAGTTTGCCGGCAGATCACATTTTTGTGAAGAGCAACAGTAAGTTTTTTAAGGTAAATTTTTCGGAGATCACCTACATTGAAGGCATGAAGGATTATTTGAAAATCCATACGCGTGAATATAGTTTGGTAACGCTTCAAACCATGAATGAGATGGAAAAGATTTTACCTGCCAAACAATTTATAAGAGTTCATAAATCTTACATAGTGGCGTTGGCATATATTAAAAGTATTTATGGAAACAGTGTTGAAATAGAAAAGCAAACGATACCTGTTGGGCTTAGTTACAAAGAGAGCGTAATGAATCTTTTAAGATCATAATCCTAATTCTTTATACGGATCCCAAAACAATCTATCGAAGCCTGCAATCTTATCATTTTTAACTTCTATTTTTTCTTTCAATAATAATTCTTCCATAAGTGTTGGCGTTCCAAAATGGGCTTTACCACTTAGCATTCCATTACGGTTCACGACACGGTGTGCGGGGACTTTTGGCCGGGCAACATGTGCTGCATTCATTGCCCAGCCTACCATACGTGCAGATAACTTTGTACCAAGGTAATTGGCAATTGCGCCATAGGAGGTCACGCGCCCTTTTGGAATTTGCCTGACAACAGCATATACATCTTCAAAAAAGCTGTATTGCTTTGTGGTAGTTCTTAATGGTTCAGTTGCTGTCTTTTTTTTCATTTTTTCTTTTCTCAAGTAATTTACTCCTATATGGTTCTGCAACCATCTCGTAATTATATGGGCAATTCAGGCAACCATTTCCACAACAAAATCCCCTTGCAAGATGATACCTTTCTGTGAGTACCGTATTACCTTCTTCATTGTAATAATAATGAATGCCTTCAATAAATTTATTGTTACTGCTGCTCATCGGCAACTATTTTTAAAGCATGTTCAAGTTCATCATCTATATTCATCATTTTATCCGGTAATGAAAAACACAAGTAAAAAACAGAATTGCTTTTCGCAATGTCGAGTTTTTCATAGTGTGTTTTTATCAAAAGCTCTGGCGAAATATTCTTTTGATGATGAATATTTTTTATATCGGCGATCAGGTCGAGACCGCATAATTCAACCACGGCTTTCGTAAAACTATAAAGATCGGGGGAGTCTGTTTTTAAATGTATTTTGCCACCCTGTTTTAGGAATTGATGATACAATCTTAAATAACGCGGATGCGTAAGTCTTTTATTTGCCTTTGATATTCGGAGTTGGGGATCGGGAAAAGTAATCCAGATTTCAGCTACTTCATCCTTTTCAAAATAAGAGTTTATTTGGTGAATTTGCGTACGCAGAAAGGCAACATTCGTTAGCTTATTTTCCAATGCAAACTTAGCGCCTACCCATATCCTGTTGCCTTTTACATCCACGCCTATATAATTATTCTCAGGGTTCAATTGTGCAAGTCCTGTGGCATACTCACCCTTGCCACACGCGAGTTCCAATATTATTGGATGGCTATTCTTAAAATGCTCATACCATTTACCGGCAATATCTTCCGGATATTCCAACACATTGGAAAATGTTTTTATTTCTCCAAATCTTTTTAATTTCTTTTGGCCCATTGCCGCAAAAATAAGGATAGCTAAAAGTAAATTCACTGAAATGTCGGTTATTGATTTATATGCCGGAATATTTATACTGCTAAAATTTTCACCCCTGGAAATCCGGTGTTTACCGACTTTTTTCGATCATAAACCTAAATGGTCTTTCAGCCGATAAGACTGCTATATACATTTGCGATATAAATAATTAAATACTCTTTTATGGAAAATACACCAAATGATTTGAACCGATATGGCGGAAAAGGAATGCCGAGAATATGGAGCGGACTCATATTAATTGCAGCCGGAGTTTTGCTACTTGCTTATAAAATGGGTGCCCCCATACCCGGCTGGGTATTTACCTGGCCCGTATTGCTTATAGCTATCGGCTTACTGACAGGCGTTAAAAGCCGCTTTCATAATCCGGGCGCCTTCGTCATGATAGTAGTGGGTGGGGTTTTTCTAATTGATCAAACTAATCCTGCGCTTAATTTTCATAACTACATAGTACCTGCTATTTTAATTGCTGTGGGGCTTGTATATATTCTTCGACCAAGAAATAGTTGCAACAGAAGGGTTCGCAAAAGATTTCGACATTCTGATTATAGCAGCACATTTCCCGTTTCTTCAGCCCCGGTAGCATACGCAGATGCAAACGCTACTAAAATAAGTGAAGAGAATGCAGAGTACCTGGAAGTTAATGCTGTATTAGGCGGTGTAAAGAAAATTATACTATCAAAAAATTTCAAGGGTGGAGAAATTACCTGCTTCATGGGCGGGGCAGAAATCAATCTGAGCCAGGCAGATATACAACAACCTGTAGCGCTTGAAATAAACAATGTATTTGGAGGAACTAAACTTGTATTGCCGGCAAACTGGAATATAAAGAATGAAATTAACGTGGTGCTCGGAGGTATTGAAGATAAAAGAAATATCAGCCATCAAATGCCTGATCCTTCGAAAGTAATGGTTCTAAAAGGCACTTGCGTATTCGGCGGAATTGAAATCTCAAATTATTAACCAACTGAAGGTTCACCTGGATCTAATAAATTTATTTCAACCTAATAAAATCAATTGTTATGAAATGGTATCTTGCTAAACTTGTTTATAGAATAATATGCGGCGATGGCGCTCACACGCCGCAATTTGATGAGCAGTTGCGTCTTGTATATGCTGAAGATGACCTGCATGCTTTTCAAAAAGCGAGGACAACGGGGCATAGAGAGGAAGACAATTTTTTAAACAATAAGCAGAAACCTGTGCTTTGGAAATTTATTGATGTGAGCGAATTGCACCCGTTGAATGAACTAAGTGATGGTACAGAACTATATTCCAGCATTTGCGAAGAGGAAGATGCGGAAAGATATACCAGGCTTGTGTACACGCGTGCTTCGCATTTGCAGGAAAACTGTTGCTACAAAATATTTGGAATGAATTAAACAGGTAAATGGCCGCATCTATCTTATCAGATAAACGAATAAGAATATTCTTTGTGACATGGTGGGTCATGTGGATGGTGTTGCAATTTGTAATTCTTAAAGAAATAAATATTGATGACAAGCACGCAATAATTGACAGTATCGTCAGCAATGTACTTCTCGCCCTGTGTTGTTTTTTCATCAGCTACAATATGAAGTTTTACCTGCCCAGGCAGGAAAAATATTTTTACATCATTGTTATAAGCTTTACAGTTTGCAGTATTTGGATGCTTCTGCAGCAAGGGGTAATGTGGATCTTCCTGAGCGACAACGATCCTTATCGTCAGTCAATCAGAGCTTCATGGACTATCAGGTTTGGTGCAGCTTTTTTACTAATAAGCAGTGTAAGCATGTTCAGCCTGATGTGGTATGGACAACAGGAAAGAAAATTTATGGATGAAAGAAAAACAGAAGCAGAAAAGTTGACACGTGATGCGGAATTATTTAAACTAAGACAACAATTGCAACCACATTTTTTATTCAACAGCCTCAACTCAATAAGTGCCCTTACAGGTACGCAACCTGAGAAGGCAAGGCACA
Source organism: Ginsengibacter sp. (assembly GCA_039931355.1). Classification (GTDB taxonomy): domain Bacteria; phylum Bacteroidota; class Bacteroidia; order Chitinophagales; family Chitinophagaceae; genus Ginsengibacter. The sequence continues at coordinate 25,494 of JBDTSD010000038.1, read as the reverse complement.
TGATTCACCAGCTTAGTGATTTTTTGAGGGGAACACTCAGGAAAGATGAACAGCAATGGAGTACGCTGGCCGATGAAATAGAGCACCTTCAATTATATCTCGAAATAGAAAAAGTAAGATTTGGCCACCGGCTGCAAACAGCAATAAATTATAAAGAAGAAATTTTACATTTTAAGGTGCCGGCTTTGCTTTTACAGCCCGTGTTTGAAAACGCGATTAAGTTTGGGCTTTACGATACAACAGGCGATGTATTAATATCGCTTGATGCCATTGCAGAAAATAATTATTTAAAAATTGAAATAAAAAATCCTTTTGATCCGGAAACTTCGCAACCGCTCAAGGGAACAGGCTTTGGTTTATCGTCCATAAAACGAAGATTGTTTTTATTATTTGCCAGGCAGGATTTATTAAATACAGCAAAAGATAATGACCATTTTATTACAACTATACTTATACCACAAATAAATGTATGAATGCTATTTTAATTGATGATGAACCGCTGGCAAGAAGTATTGTAAAAGAATACCTGCAACAGTACCCGGAAATAAAGATAGTTGCTGAATGTAATGACGGCTTCCAGGGAATGAAAGCAATACAACAGTACGAGCCGGATTTAATTTTCCTCGATATACAAATGCCCAAGATAAATGGCTTTGAAATGCTGGAGTTGATTGACAATCCTCCTGCTGTAATTTTTACCACAGCTTTTGACGAGTTCGCTATTAAAGCTTTTGAATTGAATGCCGTTGACTATCTCCTTAAACCATTTAGTAAAGAGCGTTTTGATAAAGCAATCAAAAAGCATTTGCAAAATTTTACCACCACTAAAACAAGGGAAGTAATTGAATCCGCAGCGCATCTTCCTGCTCAACAAAACCGGGTGGTAGTAAAAGACGGAAATAAAATAAAAATTATTCCTGTAGGGCAAATTCATTATTTAGAAGCTGCCGATGATTATGCAAAAATAGTGACGGCAGATGGGGCATTTCTTAAAAAGCGCACAATGAATTTTTTTGAACAGTCTTTAAACGATTACCACTTTGTAAGAATTCACAGATCTTATATTGTAAACACACAACTTATTACGCGTATTGATGCTTACGAAAAAGACAGCCATTTGGTTATTTTAAATACAGGAGCCAAACTACCGGTAAGCAAATCAGGATACACAAGATTAAAAGAAATCCTGGGAATATAGTCTAATCGCAGACCTGCCATTAATAAAAACCGGGTGTGGAATAATCGATACGAATATCTCAATTTTCTAAAATCGTCAATTAAGAAACTGACTGAATTTCTACTTTTAATACTGTGCACATCATTTATTCTGTTAACTTTTTTTATTCTTTACCCATTACATAGGAGCTCATATTTAAATATTATTTTTATTTCAGAATAAACTTTTTTATATTTATCAACCTATTTTACATAGTTCAAATTCTCAATAAAACCGCCCGGTAATAATTGCACCAATTAAAAAATTAGAAATGGGATATATTTGATTCTCTTACTCGGCTTAGTTTTGGCATAGCGATTGTTATTTAGCGACTTACCATTCAAGCTCACCCGGTTTTACGAATCTGTGTAAAAATTAGGTTTTAAATAAATACAATACTTTCAATTCCTAAAGAACAATCAATTCGAAAATAATTTCGAATTATTATTTTATTGAATAAATGTTATGAATCGAATATTAATAGTAGAAGACAACAACGATGTTCTTTGGGTAGTAAAAATTGTTTTAAAACGGTATGGCTTTAAGGTAATGGCGATACCAAGAGGGGAAGATGTGATGCCTAAAACGAAAACATTCCGTCCTCACCTTATCTTACTTGATGTAGTGCTTTCAGGAATAAGCGGAGTGGATGTTTGCAATGAACTTAAAGTAAATGAGAAAACTAAAGACATACCAATCATTATGTTTTCGGCTCACGCTAATATGAATGACATATTAAAACTAAGCAAGCCAGATGATTTCATAGCAAAACCTTTTGATGTAAACGAGCTGGTTAAAAAAATTAAATACCAGATCGAAACACATTATGATAGCTATGGCAGAAGGAAGAAAACACAGAGTTCAGATTAAAATTAAATATTTTGTACGTTTCTTTTTATAAACAAAAAAGAGGTTGTCCTCAAAAGGGCAGCCTTTTCTTATTTCCACCAAAGCCCGTGTAAAGCTCTTGTCGCCTTAATGCCGGTTGCTCTGTAGCCGGTAAACAGATAACTGCTACAGCTTTTCATATCAACTGTGTAGAGTCGTTCGACATGTCTTCGATCGGTTTACTTTCGTTTAACTCCTTTACCCTTACCTGATCCGCTTACAGCGGACCTTTTGCCTGAACTTCAGCACCATGTTTTTTAACACAGCACTTTCAGGTGATTTGCATACTCCGGCCTGTACAGCGTATGCCGTAGACCCACTGCCATCTTTTATACAACATTGAAAAGAACTTTAGCCCATATATCTTTTCATTCCTGACACACCCAACAAAGGTTTAAATATTATCAACTGACACAGCTTTTTTTAGACTCCCAGGCCACCTGCATTTCATCTGTATGGTAAAATAAAAAGCTCCCGTTTTTACAGGAGCCTTTTTAAACCAATTATTTTCAAAAATTGAAATATCAATTATGATCATGTCCACGTCCACCATCGCCAAATTTTTCTACACCATTTATATTCATCTTTTGAGTAAATATCATTCCTGATCCTCCACCTGTAATAAACAATGTCTTTTCGTCTTTTCCGGCAAATACATTGTTAGCTGAAGGAACGGGAATTGTCAGGATATTATCTCCTTTTGGATTATAAACCTGTACTCCTCCGCCGGCGCATACATAAATATTTCCGCATTTATCTAATGACATACCATCGCAAAAATCAAGACCCGCAACAAATGTCTTCATGTTGGTGAGTGTTCCGTCATGTTTAATATCAAAAACCCAGATTCCGCCAGAGCCATCATAAGACCATTGGTTTACGTACAATTTTTTGCCATCCGGAGTTCCAACAACACCGTTTGGCCATGAATCAGTATTCCATCCTGGCATTGTAGTTACCCGTACCAGGCGGTGGCTACCCTTGGCAAGGTAATACACATGGCCACCTTTGCCACGTTCGGCCTGCTCTGAATGTGTAGGCTCCCAGGGTTGTTGGCGGGGATCTGAGGCATCCCAGTAAGGTCTTGGAAATATCGGGTCTGTGATATAGATACCCGCATTTTCAGGGTTAATCCATACATCATTTGGGCCATTTAGTAATTTACCCTTGTAATTATTAACAAGCACCTCGTGGCTGCCATTGGGACGAATCTTCCATAATTCTCCATGCATATCGGCACAAGCGATAAGGTTACCATCGCCATCAAATTCCATTCCATTGGACCGGCCGGTACCAGTCAACCATAATTTTACATTACCAGTTTTTGCATCCCATCTGTAAATTTTATCATGGTTCTGGTCTGTAAAAAACACATTTCCCTGCTTATCAACTGCAGGGCCTTCTGTAAAAACATTAGTGGCCTCATGTTCATATGGAACTTCAGCAAATATTCCATCTGTAAGCCTCGCGGGACAAATAGAGCCATCTCTCCCACCGAAAGATTTGCTAAGGGAAGCATCGTTGGATGCAACCATGTCTAAATCCTTAATGTTTTTTTGGCAAGAATAAAATACAAGGGAGCATAGAAACCACATGAAAAGAAGCAGTTTTTTTTTCATAACAAACAATTTTAAGTTTTTTAAAATAATTTTAAAATGTGTTTTGTAAGGATAGCAGTCGTTCGCAGGGTTGTGTGAAGTTCCTGAGCTTATATAAAAAAAACTTCCAATAGAACTCAGTGAAAAATATTATACAAATGCAAATGTCCTTACCTGTAATATTATGCATCAGCCAAAGCTGTACAATTGCCGGCGCATCAGGAATTAAGTGCGATGCCGTGGCTCAGGTTAGTGTGTTGTAATTTAGAAGCTATTTGCGTGGCGTGAAAACCTGATATAAGTGATTCGGAGATATTCATACTTATGTCCCAGCCGGGTGCTCCCGGGGACTTAATTTCCTGATGGAGAATAACCGCCATACACGCCCTCTTTCTACTGCATATATTGTAATGAACTATCGTTTATTTTAAACTTATTTCCTTCCATCATTTTATACATTTCTGCGCCTGCAAAAATTACCGGTCCATAACCATGTGCTGCAAAAACATCAGTAGGCCTGTAATAATAAAAAACCGGGTCAAATGCCATTCCCGTTCCGACGCAGGTTCCTTCTATCTGTCCTTTTTCATTTATTTTGGTAGTAACGGCATTCCATGCAAGCATTGCCATTGGGGCATAAGTAGTCGGATTGATCCAGGCATTATTGCAGGCATGAGCAATGCAATACGCGTAAATTGCCGTGGCAGAAGTTTCTAAATAACTATCATTTTTATCCAGCAACTGGTGCCAAAATCCTGTCCCCGTTTGATAGGCTGCAAGCCCTTTTATATGTGTTTTAAATTGTTGCAATACTTCCTGTCTTCCCGGGTAGTTTTCCGGTAGCACATCGAGTAGTTCTGTCATTGCCATCAATGCCCAGCCGTTCGCTCTTGCCCAATGAAACTCCGGGTGTGTTTCCATACCTTCTACCCAACCATGCATATAGAGGTCAATCTCTTTATTGAACATCCGCTTGCTGAATAACTTTACCTGCTTAATGGCATCATCAAAATATTTTTTATCTCCTGTTAATTTGCCCATTTGCGCCAATGCAGGTATACCCATGTACATATCATCAAGCCATAAAGTATTTTTTTGCGGCCGGTTCCTGGCTAAGGTGCCATCCGCCAACCGGTACTGTTTTTTGGATACCCAATTAATGTAAGTGCTCATCTGTGCTTTCAAATCTGCGTTTATGCCAGCACGTGTGGCTTTGATCATGGCTGCACAAACAGCACCGGCATCATCCAAAGCTTTTGGGTCTATTGGTTGGTGCAAAGGGTAATTATTTTTATTTGAATAAGCGCCTCCCTCCTTTAATTTTTTTATGACAGGTACCCATTTTGCGATAAACGAAAATCTGTCCTTTACATAATCAGCATATTTTTTATCACCGATTATAGCTGCTGCTGATAAGAGTGCAGAATAGGTAACGCCCCACTCATAACTGGTAATCCTGAAATCTCCTTCCTGCATAACTGTATTTGTATCTGCGTCGGCAATATCATTTACTGACAGGTTGGTTATTTTATTTACCATTTCTGCAGGAGTTACTGCATTTATGTAATTAAAAACTTTATCCAATATGCCCTTGATCTGCTCTCCTGGCATCGCTCCGTAAGGAACAGGGTATTGCGGTTTTGAATTATGGAGCATTGCATCATTTGCCTGTTTTTGAGCCTGTAGTGATGAACAAAAAAGCAGTGCTGCCAAAATAAAATTATTTTTTATCATGATTTATAATTTAAGCATCATACAATTTATTCGGCTTGTTTGTAAGACAATGTTGTATAGGGTAAGGCTTGCGTGCTCTATAAATTTAAAAAGGATGGGCAAATAAAAATCGCCCATCCTTTTGAATTAATTAATAGTTTTTTTTAATACCCTGGGTTTTGCATTGCTTGCTTTTCTGCAGGTGTTAAATTAATATTATTGCTTCGTATTGCATCCAGGAAAGTTTGGGGAACTGGCCGCAAAAGATGTTTATCTGCAACGTTAGCCGCAGCATCAACATTAAATGCCTTTGTTCTTGGAACTAATGTTTTTGTCCTTGACAGATCTTCCCAACGTAAATACTCGCCACATAGTTCACGGGACCTTTCATCTAATATCAGACATAACATTCTATCATATGTACTTGACAAACTTAATGTGCTAATAATAAATTCATCTTCTGCAGGTAAAGGAGAAACACTTGCAATAGCCAGGCTGGCAGAGGCCGCGGTAGTTACTGAAATATTATTTGATTCATAATATGAATTTGCCGGATAAAATGAACTGATAACTCCTGGTGGTTGAAGTGACTGAGATTGTACTGTATTACCTCCATCATTATAGGCAGCCCTGTTTTCTCCGCCTGCATATTGTGCACGTTGACGAACTGCATTAATGTATGGCAGCGCATCAGCATAACTACCTGTACCGGCTTTTGCTAACCTGATCTTTGCCTCTGCGGCCATCAAATAAGTTTCAGCTGAACGTGCTAAAGTAAAGTCTCTATGACCAACCACATCATTCAATGAATTTCTTGAACCATCAAAATGTTTACTTAAGGGTGGGAAAGCCTGGTAAACGGTAGTTAAATCAGTATTTAATGCACCGTCGCTTGAAGAACCATTAGGATAAGCAACGTAAACAGTTGGAATTGGATGAGTAGTAATTGGGTCAATGATCAAACTAGCAGCGGGAACTGTGCTTTTGCAAATTTTTGATTTAACCCAGTTACGGGGATCGCCAGGTTGATTGATCACAAACATCATCCCTAAGTCACCTTTTACATTCGGAGCAACTGGCGATGCTCCATTTAATGTCCATTTAGTTTTAAAGGATTTCCAGAATCTTGAATCATTTACACGGTCGTAAATACGATAGTCGTAATATGTTGTTGCCATCCTGCTAAAAGGTCTGTTACCAGCTAAATCACGGGCCAATTGATCTTGTATATCATACCTTGCAACAAAATACAAATGCTGTGTATTACCGACTGCATTATTTGTAGTTACATCATTTGTCATCTGGGCTGACAAAATAACCTCAGGAAGGGTTTCATTTGCAGAATTAATACCAGTAAAATTCCATAAAGCTGCAAAGTTTGAAGCTAAAGGGTGAGCAGCAATAACCTGGTCGCATAACGTAACAACGGCTGCTAAGTCAGCGGCGACAAAAGTAGAGTTCCATGAACTATTTATCTCACTCGCTCTTGCTAAATATGCTTTTGCTAAAAAATGTGCTGCAGCATCCTTAGTAAGATGGGCAGGAGCTCCTCCTGCTGGCAACAAGTCTTTTGCTTTTGTAAAATCAGAAATAATTTGTTCATACACGTCTTTAGGATCATTTCTCACAAATTCGAGCTCTACAGTTGTACTTGGTGTAGTTTTCAATGGAACAGCACCCCATTGCTCTACTAATCTCAGGTAATTGTATGCACGAAAAAAATATCCTTCTCCTAATGCTGTATTTTTAACAGCAGTGGAAGTGGAAGCGCTGGCAGTAGCATTTTGGATCAATAAATTTGCATCTCCAATGCCAATGTATAAAGCATCCCACATAACATTAGCTCCTTGCAAATTACCACTAGTAGCTAATCCGGGGGCAAGAGTTGCATCATAATTATTCCATGGTCCATTGGATGCGTCGCCACCTACATGAAATTCATCTGTTCCATATTGGGTTTGACAAAAATACCATTCTCCATTAGTAGGATTCGTAAATACCTGGTAATACCCACCGGCTGCTAATTGTAATATGCCGGCATCTGTTTTAAAAAATTCATTGCCTCTTGCAATCTTCAGCGTTTCATCAAGGAAACTCTTTTTGCAGGAGGGAGTAACAAAAAGCGCAATTGCTACTATTAATATTTTAGAAAGATTATTATACTTATTCATATTATTCCAATTAGTTGTTATTAAAATGATGCGTTAATTCCCAAAGTAAAGCCCCTGTTCCATGTTGGACCAACCACATCCATATCAATGAACTTGATCTTAGAATACAACATGCCAGGGTTTTGTACCTGGAAGTAAGCTCTTAAATTAGACATACCTAAGATACTTTTATTAAGATCATATCCTAACGAAATATTTCTGATTTTAATAAAAGAAGCTTGACGATATCCTAATGCCCCGGAATATGGATCGAGTCCGTTACCCCCAGCGCTAAATATTGGTTTTTGAAATTCGGCATTGGTATTGTTTTCTGTATAATAGTCAATCTTTCTCTGAACTCGCCTGGCATCTTCTCCTTCACCACCAAAATTGTACAAATAGTTCAAACGACCATACATGAAAATGGAAAGATCAAATTGTTTATAGTTCAAAGTATTAGTCATACCCACAACCCAACGAGGTCTTGTCCATCCTATGATCTGCCGGTCATTATTTGCATCGATTTTATTATCTCCGTTAAGGTCTGCAACCCTAGCGTTGCCAGGATAAAACTTAAAACCATTTGCATTAAAAGCCCCATATTCTGCTGCATCTTTTGTTTGCCATAACCCAAGGGCTTTATAACCATAAATAACTCCGAGGGGCTGATCAATAAACCAGTTGTTGGGTATGTCATTTTGTTTACCAAGCGATAACGATACGATATGATCTTTTTGCCAGGCTGCATTTAAAGTTGTCGACCATGTCAGGTCTTTTTGTTTTATGTTAACTGTTGTTAATGTGATATCAATTCCCTCATTTGCAGTTTTACCAATGTTAGCGAAAGTTGAAGTATAGCCTGTGACAGACGGAAGACCTCTGTTTAACAAAAGATCATTTGTATAGGATTTATAAACATCCACTGTTCCGATGATTCTGCTTTTGAACAGACCGAAATCTAAACCTACATTATACTGCGTTGTTTTTTCCCATCCCACATTTTGGTTTGCCAAAATCAGGTTTGGTATTGCTCCTGCAGTACTCGTTGAAATAAAAGGATAGAAAAGAGATGTTATTGCTCCCTGTGTTCCATAAACCTGGACAGCAGAGTTTCCTGTAACACCGACCCCAATTCTGAATTTTAAGTCATTGATCCAGTTTAGATTCATGAAATTTTCCTTACTAATTCTCCATGCCAATGCTACTGAAGGGAACCAGTCATACTTATGACCTGCTGGAAGAATAGACGAACCATCACGACGGGCAGAGGCAGTTAACAGATACTTGTCTTTATAGCTATAATTAAGTCTCGCCATATAAGATAAAAGCTGTTGCTCGGTAAGACCTCCATTGGTGCTGATTGCCCCTGTTACAGTACCAGTGGACAATGCATTCCATAATTGAGAAGCTTGGGGAACACCATTACCGGATACAAAGCTTGTTTCCTGCTTGTAAGAGGTTGCGCTGTATAGCAACGTTAATCCAAAACTGTGCGCACCTATAGCTTTGTTATAATACAACAGGTTATCTAATGTGTAAGAGAAAGTCTGGTTTTTGGTAAGTGAAGCATAGCTGGTGCTGCCACCGTTGGCTACTGAATTTCCATCCACATAAATCCCATCACGGTAATAAGAAAAGTCCGGCCCGAAATTCATACGGTATTTTAAACCTTTCAAGGCAGGATGAATTGAACCAAAATTTACCTCAGTATATAAACTCCCAAATGCTCTCAATGTTAGTCTCTCATCAATATTATATTTGTCCTCATCAACTATGTTTTTTACGGAGTTGTCGCCTCCAGGAAAGAGTATCCTGTTGCCTGAAGAGTCATAAGGAACTGCATAAGGGTATATTCCTCTTGCTGATTCGTACAAACCACCGGCAGGCGTACCAATGGTAGCAATTCCCGCATTTGATTGTCCAAACGATTGTTTACCGTAACTCACCGTCATGTTATTTCCAAAAGACAGCCAGCTGGTAGCAGCAATATCAACATTTACCTTTGCAGTATATCTTTCAAAAGATTGGCCTTTTACAACACCGCCATTATTTAAATAGCCAAAGGAACCATACGCTTTTATTTTATCTGTCCCGCCACTTACACTGATAGTATTATCTGTAGTTACCGATTGCTCTTTAACCATGCCCGTCCAATCGGTGGTCTGAACTTTTGATCCATCCCAGGTTCCGCCAGCCCAACCCTGGTTGATATTAGCCCATGCAAAAGGATCGCTGGTTGCGGCAAAAAGGGTTCTATCAGTATTTATATTAGGTTGGTCCCCTCTTGGATTAGTACTGACACCGGTCACTGGATTTAAGCCGGCATAATAATAGGCCCAACGCTTGAAAGTAATATATTCACTGGAGTTGAACATTTCCCGGCTATCAACTAAATTTTCTAATGTAACCGAATGGTTAAAGTTCAATGTGATTTTGCCAGTTTTACCTTGCTTGGTAGTTATGATAATAACTCCATTAGCGCCACGGGACCCATAAATAGCAGTGGCAGATGCATCTTTCAACACATCTATTGATTCAATATCTCCCGGGTTGATATTTTCTATACCCCCTGTAATTAAAGGGATGTTATCAACTACGAATAACGGGGAGTTTGATGCAGTCAAAGAACGAACTCCACGGATATTGATATCACCAATGGTTCCGGGTCGTTCATTAGACGAAATGTCCACTCCAGCCACTTTACCCTGCATGGCCTGGATGGCATTGTCAACCGGCCTTGATTTAATTTCTGCCTGGCCAATCCCCGAAACAGCACCGGTTACATCTTTTCTCTTAACAGTGTTGTAGCCGACTACAACCACTTCATCCAGTTCCTTATTATATACAGATAATACAATATTTACATTACCGGACTGTGCATTAATTGGAACTAGTTTTTCTGAATAGCCGGTATGGGTTATTACCAAAATGGCATTTGTTTTGGAAATAGAAATTTTGAATTTACCGGAAGCATCTGTAACAACACTTTCATTCGTGCTTTGTTCGTGAACAACAACTCCCTGTAAGGGTTCTCCTTTTTCGTTGGAAATAATTCCTTCGACAATATGACCTGATGATTTTTGAGCAGAAAGATTTTGATGAAAAATCAGCAGAAAGAATAAGCTTGCAAATAACAAGCGTTTAAGAACTGGACTATTTTTTTTCATGTAGATAGTGTTTAGTTGTGGAAATAATTTGAATGAAATTTGAAATCGTACCGCCAATGAATAAATTTTATATTATCATAAGAAATGATTTATTGGTAAAAAAATAAAATTGAATTAGGGTATCGCGGGGTATTGATTCGCTTGCAGAAGTGTAGTTGTTTTGTGTCCTTAAACCTGGCAGGCTCTTAAAAACAAGTGCTAAGAATATAATTGCAAAGTCTTTTGCAAAGGGAGATTTTAATTTCATACAAGCAATCAGTTGGTAATCAAAATAACTTACGCAGTAAATATACCCAGGTAAAAATTATACGCCCTGGAAGATCGAAATTTTAAATTTCCCGGAAGCATCAGCAACAACACTTTCATTCGTGCTTCGTTCATGAACAACAGCTCCCTGTAAGGGTTCTCGTTTTTCGTTGGAGATAATTACCTCAATTGTATGAGGAGGTAATTGCTGTGCGAAGATGCTTTGCGCAGCGATGATTAAAAAAGCGGTAATAAAAACTACACGCTTTAGTGTGGAGGAATTTTTTCTCATATTGCAGTTCGATTTTGTGGCGATTGATGTGTCAAATCAATTTACTGTCAAATGTACGTTTATTAACATAAATTTACAATCCTGTACCGTCCTGTTTTACCGATAAATCTTAATAAGGGTTTAATCTGGCGATTATCCACTTTTGTTATTTAAGATTTCCCTCTAAATCTACCCGACGCGATGTCTTACTACACATAATCCATGATTACAGAGAGAAAAGCTAATAAGAAAAATCTAAACCTCATACTAAAAATAACGAACTAAACTCAAGAAAAATGTAGAAATAAATCCGATATCCGGCAATGTTAATAAGTTAAGGATTTAGAAAGCGGGTTTAGATTTCAGCACTTTCTACCGGAGAAATAACTTACGTGTGGAGATGGACTTTCTACCACTTCTTATTGTCAATAGAATCCAGGATAGCCAAGTAGCTAAGGTATCTGTCTTCTGAAATTTTACCGTCATTTACTGCCTGCTTTACTGCACAGCCCGGCTCTTCAATGTGTATGCAATTATTAAACCTGCAGTGGTTTATTAATTCTTTCATTTCGGGAAAATAGTGCGACAATTCTTCTTTTTCAATATCCATTAAAGCAAATTCACGCAGGCCCGGTGTATCAATAATTTTTCCACCACCCGGCAAATCATACATCTCTGCAAACGTAGTGGTATGCAGGCCTTTGCCACTCCATCCGCTTACATCTTGTGTCTTAAGGGTTATGTTTGGAAATATAAGATTGATAAAAGACGATTTGCCAACGCCGGAATGGCCACTAAGTAATGTCGTTTTATTTTTGAGAGTATCTATAACCTTGTCCATCCCTGCGTTTTCCATCACACTTACCGGCAAAACTTTATATCCGGCCCGCTCATACTCCAAAGTGAATTGTTCTAATTTATCGACTTCTTTCTTTCTATATAAATCAATTTTATTAAAAACAATGATTGCAGGCACATGGTATGCTTCAGAAGCCACAAGGAACCTGTCAATAAATCCACGAGAAGTTTTAGGATCTTTCAACGTGGCAAAGAGGAGGCTCTGATCGAGGTTGGCCGCTACTATGTGATGCTGGTGCTTATTATGCGGTGATTGCCTCGTGATGTAATTTTTCCTGGGATAGATATTGTCAATTAACATAAACCCATCTTCATTCTCTTCTTTGCTGAAATCCACCGTGTCTCCGACCGCCAGCGGATTCGTAGAGGTAATATTATCAATCTTAAATTTTCCTTTGATGCGGGCATTTATCATCTCCCCATTTTCATCCCTTACCTGGTACCAGCTTCCGGTTGATTTATATACAAAGCCTTTCATAAATGCAAGTTAGGAGATTGACGGAAGAATAATTTGAAAGCGAAATCAAAGGATGTTAAGGGAACTTTTTAAATACGGTATATCGCAATAAAATTTCCAAAAGCAGCAATGCCATAGCAGCAAATATCAACGGATAAAATTTTTCTGTAGCCCGGTGAAAGGTCGTTATTTGCACTTTTGATTTTTCAAGATGATCTATTTCGTTGTAAATATTTTCAAGGCTTTTGTTATCTGTGGCCCTGAAATATTTCCCACCCGTTTCATCAGCAATATTCTTTAGCAACTTTTCATCTATAGCCACTTTTTCATTTTGCATTACTATCCCCATCGGTGTATTAATTGGCGTAGCAGCGTAGCCGTCCGTACCAACACCAATTGTATAAACTTTTATTTTAAATGTTTTAGCTATCTCTTTCGCGGTTGCAGGGTCAATAAGGCCGCCATTGTTAATACCATCCGTAAGAAGAATAACTACTTTGCTTTTTGCCTTACTGCTTCTTAACCGGTCCACGCTCGTCGCCAGGCCTGAGCCAATAGCGGTACCATCTTCAAGAAGACCATTGCGAATCTGTTCTATCTGGGCTTTCAATACATAATGATCCGTAGTGAGAGGGCATTGGGTAAAACTCTCTCCCGAAAAAATCACAATACCTATCCTGTCGCTCGTACGATGATCTACAAAATTTCCAGCAACGGTCTTGGCTGCCTCCATCCTGTTTGGCGAAAAATCCTGCGCTGTCATACTGCCACTTACATCAATACACAAAATAATATCTACTCCTTCCCCCTCTGATTCCTGCTCATCAAATTTTGTTTGCGGTCTTGCAAGAGCAATTATGATACAGCTTAATGCAAGCAACCTAAAAATAAAAGGCAGGTTAATCAATGAATTTTTCCATGACCCTTGCTTAGACAAGCCTTTGATAGTGGAGACTGGTAGCGCAGCCGTTTGCTTTTTACCCCTTGCGAACTTCAGGTAAATAAGTACAGGAATAATCGCAAACAGTATGAAAAAAAGCGGCTGCGCAAAAGTTATATTATTTAAATAATCAAATACCACTTGTAGTTTTACTATTGAAGTAATTATTAATTTTTTTGATCATCTCTTTTACCTCACCAAGACATTCTTCACTTTCATTTTGCGGAGGAATGTATTTCGCGAATTTAACCGCATTACTCATTCGCAGGCAACTGGCAAAAGATGATACCTGGTCTTTCCCCAGGTTATAAGTATCAAGATCCATAAGAAGCTCATCCGAAGTAAGATGAAGTTTATTGAAATTTGTTTTCCTTGTAATGTAGCGTTTATAAATTGCTGTAAGTCTTGTATGATATTCTTTCGCCTCATTACTTTGGAGCAGCTGTTCTTTTTCGAGATCGCTTAATGCCTGCATCGCTTCATCATAAGGAGAGAGCTTTGCATTAAAAAGGCCGGGAATTTCCTTTTTCTTTTTAAATATCCTGATAAGAAATATTATTAAAAAAACAATGATCAGTACTCCAAGGGCAATTAACAGCCAAACCCACCAGGGAATTTCTTTTTTTACCTCGATGATAGATTTAATATCATGGAACGTTTTCACGCTATCAAGCGGTGAATATGAAACATTGATTGGTATAGAATCAGTGAATAAATTATAGGTAGTGTCCCCTGCAAGTGGATCTGCTGAAAGGTTAAGTGGTGGGATTACTTGTCTTCCGGAATCAAAACTTGTAAGCGTTAACACCTGGCTGAATTGCAGGGTGCCATTGGCAACAACAGAATCAATCTTATTTTTGCTTACGACAACGAAGTTGCCAAAACTATCAGGCACAGCAAACCAACTTAAGCTGTAAGAATTATCTGGCATAGAGGTTTCAACTTTGTATTGAAACTGCTCACCGATTAATATGTTATTCTTATCTACAGAAGTTTTTACCTGGGGAAGCTGTGCAAAAATATTTGGTGCAAATAGAAGGGTAAAAGCCAGTAACAATATTGTACCTAACCTTATATGACAAACGCTTTTAAACAAATCCTTTTCTTTCACTTTATTTTCTTCTTAAAAAAAACTGCTGCAAAATCTTTACGTAATCTTCGTCTGTGCGAATGTGCAACAAGTCAGCACCCGACTTTTTAAACACACTTTTGCATTGTGCACTTTGCTGCATAAAATTTTGCTGGTAGGCATGTCTTACCATTGCATCTGACGTATTCAACCACTGCGTATTGCCGGTTTCAAGGTCTTCCACTTTCAACATCCCGATATCAGGAAGCGTCATATCCATTTTATCATAAATCTTCAGCCCTATCACATCGTGCCGGCTTCCCATCACACGCAGTTTGTCTTCATATTTTTCATCTATAAAATCACTCATTATAAAGGCAATGCTTTTCTGCCTGTTAGAGCGGGAAAAGAAATTCAATGCCTCGTTCAGATTTGTACCGGTTCGCTTAGGCTCTGCCGTTAGCAGCTCCCTTACAATATATAATGCGTGTTGTTTCCCTTGCTTGGGCGGGATGTATTTTTCAACCTTATCACTAAAAAAAATAACGCCTACTTTATCATTATTATTAATAGCGCTAAAGGTAAGCACTGCACCTATTTCAGTGATAAGGTCCCGTTTGGTTTGGTTTGTTGTACCAAACAAAGCGCTGGCACTTACGTCAACCAACAATATAACAGTCAGCTCTCTTTCTTCTTCAAAGACTTTTGTAAAAGGATGCGAAAAACGGGCGCTTACGTTCCAATCAATAAACCGTATGTCATCACCATGATAATATTCACGCACTTCTCTAAAGCTCATTCCCTTGCCTTTGAAAGCTGAGTGATACTCGCCCGTAAACAAGTGCGTGGTGATCTTCTTACTGATGATCTCCAGCTCTTTTACTTTTTTTACTATTTCGGCGGTTGTTAACATGGCGGCCTCATCCCAACCCTTCCCCTCCGCGGCGGGGAAGGGCATGGATTGGTATTTTAACTATTAAGATTACTACTAAATGTATATTTTTTCAAACTAAAACTTTTGCGTGTCACTGTTTTCTCTCGTTCTTGCATAACATCGTACATCATACGTCCCACATCGTAGATATTCATTATGGTACATTCACCGTTTTCAATATTTCTGTTATTATCATTTCCACATTTACGTTTTCTGCTTCTGCCTCGTATGTGAGGCCTATCCGATGGCGAAGAACATCTTTACAAATGTTTCTTACATCTTCAGGAATTACATAACCACGTTTATTAAGATATGCGTAAGCTTTGGCAGCAAGTGCAAGATTGATGCTTGCTCTCGGCGAACCTCCGAAGGAAATGAGTGGTTTTAATTTTGCAATATTGTATTGATCAGGATAACGGGTAGCGAATACGATATCTATAATATATTGTTCAACTTTTTCATCCATATAAACCTGCCTTACCAATTCACGTGCGCTTAATACTTCCTGCGTAGATACAACTGCGTCTAAACGTACCTGTTGTAGCCCCTGCACGTTTTGCCTTATGATGGCCTGTTCCTCAGTTTTTGTTGGATAATCAATAATTACTTTTAGCATAAACCTGTCGACCTGCGCCTCGGGTAATGGATAGGTTCCTTCCTGCTCAATCGGGTTCTGTGTTGCAAGCACAAGGAAAGGCTCTTCAAGTTTGTATGAATTATTCCCAATGGTAACTTGCCTTTCCTGCATTGCTTCCAGCAGTGCGCTTTGCACTTTTGCTGGCGCCCTGTTTATTTCATCTGCTAAAATAAAATTGGCAAATATGGGTCCTTTGCGCACCATAAATTCATTTTTCTGCTGGTTGTAAATCATAGTGCCTACTACATCCGCAGGTAAGAGGTCTGGCGTAAATTGAATACGGCTGAATTGCGCATTGATAGTGCTTGCCAGCGATTTGATAGAAAGTGTTTTCGCCAGGCCCGGAACTCCTTCCAGCAAAATATGACCATTACTTAAGAGGCCTATCAAAAGGCGCTCAACCATGTGGTGCTGGCCAACAATTACCTTACCTATTTCAGCATGTATCTTATCAATAAATGTTGCTGAATGATTGATCTTCTCATTCAACAGGCGAATATCTTCAGCAGTTTGTAACATTATAAGAATATAAATTTAAAATGAAAACCCAAAAGGGCCGCAAATTACGAACTACACCAGAACAAAAACGATGCTAATAACATGCCGGGCGGAAAAGATTGTTAAATTTGAACTCAAAAAATATAAAATTATGGTAGATGAACAACTAATAACCGCAAGCAACCAGCTCGAAGGATATCGCATTTCAAAACACTTAGGAATTGTGAGGGGCATTACCGTACGCTCACGAAGCCTCTTTGGAAATATTGCCGGCGGCCTGCAAACATTGTTTGGGGGCACCATTTCTATTTACGTGGACCTTTGTGAGAAAACACGCGTGGAAGCATATCATCACATGATTCAACATGCTAATGAAATGGGCGCTAACGCCATCATCAATATGCGATATGATGCAAACGAAGTGATGAATGGCGTTACAGAAGTGCTCTGTTATGGCACGGCCGTGCAGGTTGTGAATATCTGAGAGCAAAAGTCTTAATAAATAATAAGTATAGAAGGAAGGAAACCTCCCTTCTATACTTTAAATGTTGGTTCAAAATCAAGCAAGATCCTTACCGCCTATTCTGAAAGAAACCTTACATATTACGCCGTAAGATTTAATCTTTCCATCCTCTACATGCACTTTAAAATCTTTTACATACACTGAGTCAACATTATTAACTGTTTTACAAACCTCAGCTACGCAATTTTTAATTGCATCGTCAAAACTTGTTTCTGAAGCGGCGATCACTTCAATTACTTTTACAATTGGCATAAACTTATTTTTTAAAATATTAATGAATGATAAATAATGTACAACAAAAATTCAAGTAAAATAAATTGTCATTAAGTTTATATAGTTTTGCAACCTTGTATCAAAATTTATAATTGACACAAAATACTTTCATAAGAAAATTTATTACCGCAATCCTTTTGTTTGTATTTGCTTTAAGCATTACTCCAACAAAAGTTCTCCATCACTTTTTTGCCAATCACAAAGATTCCGCTGCTGTAAACTCGAAGGACTCAGAGTTCCCGTCTTTATCTGTAGCCGGATTCAATTGCCAAATAGATAACCTTGTTGTTCAAGCTCCGTTCCTTGCGGTTTTACAACCTGTTTGGAATCATGCGCCTGAAGCAATTAGTGCCTATAAAATCTCCACGGTTACAAATTTTATTTGTGCCGAGCATTTCTATTTTGAATTAAGAGGGCCGCCATCTTTGGCCTGAGCAGTAAATTCCTTTGGATCTTTCAATAGACAAATCCAGGATTTTGCTATCAGGATTATTAAAGGATTCCCAAAATCTCATCAGTCTTAATTCAAAATTTTATCAATGAAATTTAAATACATAGCCTTACTATATTTGGCTCTATTATATTGCATGCAGGTAACTGCGCAAAAAAATCCGGAACGATTTTCATTCACAGGAAATATTACCACAGCATCAAATGGATCGCCGCTTCCGGGAGCAACTATTTATATTCCTGACCTTAAAAAAGGTGGCGTTGCCAATGCTGCGGGACATTTTCAAATAACCAATTTACCGGCAGGTACTTATTTAACCGAAGTAAGATTTGTCGGGTTTAAATCTGTTTTAAAAAATATTTCATTCAATCAAAATGTTGACGAGAATTTCAACCTCGATATTTCTGTTACAGAAGAGAGTGAAATTGTAATAACCGGTTCTTCAAAAGCAACTTCTATCAGGCGGAACCCGATCCCCATTATTTCTATAAACAGGCAATATTTGCAACAAAACCTAAGCACGAACGTGATTGATGCGATAGCAAAGGTGCCGGGGATAAGCGCAGTCACTACCGGGCCCAACGTTTCCAAGCCTTTCATAAGAGGGCTTGGATTCAACCGCATTCTTACTTTATACGACGGCGTACGGCAGGAAGGCCAGCAGTGGGGAGATGAACATGGAATAGAAGTAGATCAAAACACCGTTGATAAAGTGGAAGTGGTAAAAGGCCCGGCCAGTCTCATTTACGGCTCAGACGCAGTAGCCGGTGTTGTTAATCTTATACCAGCCAACCCGCCTGCCGATGGAAAAATTATTGGAAATATTCTAAACGAATACCAGACAAATAACAGGTTGATAGAAAACTCAGCAACAATAGCGGGAAATACAAATGGCTTTACGTGGGGAGGAACTATTACGCATAAACTTGCGACGAATTATAAAAACAAATACGATGGAAGGGTTTATAACACCGGCTTTGCGGAGACGGATGCCTCAGCAATACTTGGCATCAATCGTAAATGGGGTTATAGCCGTTTAGGCCTTTCTTTATTTGATGACCTGCAGGAAATACCCGATGGCAGCCGCGATTCAGCAACAAGAAAATTTACAAAACAAATAACCGAAGATGATCTATACCGGCCGATCGTGAGTGATGAAGAATTGTCTGCTTACAAAATATCTACATTGCACCAGCATATACAGCATTATAGAATTTATAGTACGAATAGTTTTTCTCTTGGAAGCGGAAGACTTGCAATTAACCTTGCTTTTCAAAAAAGTTTACGGCGTGAATTTAGCCACCCCGAAGTAGATGTACCGGGACTTTTTCTTAAGCTGAATACTTACAGCTATGATGCAAAATATTATTTCCACGAAACAAATGACTTAAGCATAACTACAGGAATAAACGGTTTATACCAGGACAATAAAGTAAATGATGGAACAGAATTTATTATTCCATCTTATCACCAATTTGATATTGGACCTTTCCTTTTTATAAAAAAATCTATCGGTAAACTTGAGATGGCCGGAGGATTAAGATATGATGTAAGAAGCTTTAACAACAATGCTCTATATACTTCAACAGATCCTGCCACAGGGTTTGATAAACCTGTTTATGGCGCAGATACTTTAGGTGCCGCAAATCCATTTAGTAAATACAGCCACACATTTTCCGGCCTTAGCGGAAGCGCTGGTTTGTCATATAGGATCAATAACGCCTTTAGTGTGAAAGCCAATATCGGCCGTGGTTTCAGGTCGCCCAATATTTCAGAGATTTCTTCAAATGGTGTGCATCCCGGCACCAATGCTTACCAGATTGGAAATATAAACTTCAAACCAGAATTTAACCTGCAGGAAGATCTTGGTGTAACCTATACCTCTAAGCACGTAACCATCAATGCTGAGGTATTTAATAATGATATAAAAAATTATATCTACAATCAAAAGCTGGTTAATAGCGAGGGACAGGATTCAGTGATTGTTCCAGGCAACCAGACTTTTAAATTCCAGGCGGCGAAAGCAAATTTGTATGGCGGCGAGCTTTCTATTGATATTCACCCGCACCCATTGGATTGGCTGCATTTTGAAAACTCGTTGTCTGTCGTATATGGCGTAAACAAAGGAGTGCCTGGCCAGCCAAAACTATCAGATAGCGCAAAGTATTTGCCTTTCATTCCGCCACTGCATACTTTCTCTGAGTTGCGGGCTAACATCAACAAATTAGGAAACCATTTTGCAAATGCATTTATAAAAGTGCAGATGGAATATTATGCAAACCAGAACAGGGCTTATCTAGAAAATGATACGGAAACGCCTACACCGGGTTACCAGTTGTTTAATGCAGGCATTGGTACTGACGTAGTAAATAAAAAGGGAAATACCGTTTTGACTTTAAACATTATTGCAGATAATATTTTCAATGTTGCTTACCAATCGCATTTAAACAGGTTAAAATATTTTGAAGACTATCCCGGCAACTACACAGGCCATGATGGGATTTATAATATGGGAAGCAATGTAAGTTTTAAACTAAATGTGCCTTTAAATTTTAAATAAGAAAAGTAAATGCTTTGCCATGATGCCGGTTGCGTAGTCGCAGAAATGTACCTTAACAGGAACTTTGGTAGGACTATATCATTCAAAAAACTATTTAAAACGTTTATAACTATATCATATATCCCAAACCAAATCTCAAATGAAAAATAATGATTAAACTATCTGTTTTTTTATTGCCGGCATTATTTTTAAGCCTGCACCTGTTTGCACAAGTACCTGCCGATAGCACTGCGGCTGACTCTGCATTGCTCAAGCAAATAGAAGAGCAAATGCTTACTACGGACCAACAACCTGCGCCACAAGTAACACGCTCCGCTATCTCTGCAAACCCGGATATTGGCGTGGTTGGGGATTTCAGGGCATCGTACCTGAGCAGCGGCAAAAAAAACCTGGATGCTTATCTTGATGAAACTGAGTTATCATTTCAATCCATTGTTGATCCATATATAAGGGCAGACTTTTTCGTTTCTTTTTCAAGAGACGCTATCACACACAAATATGGTGTTGAAGTAGAGGAAGGTTATCTTACAACACTCTCACTGCCTGCCAAGCTCCAGCTAAAAGTTGGTAAATTTCGGCAAGCAGTCGGGCGTATAAATCCAACTCATCCACATGCCTTGCCGTTTATTGATCTGCCCAATGCTTTCGTCAATTATTTTGGAGAAGATGGATTGAACGATGAAGGTGCATCATTGAGTTGGCTGACTCCGGCAAAATCTTTTTACCAGGAACTTATTTTTCAAACAACAGCAGCCGCTTCGGAATCGCCTAGTTTTTACAGGGGCGAAAATAACCGGTTCATTTATTTAAGCCATTTAAAAAACTTTTTTACACTTAGTGATAATGCAACGCTGGAGTTAGGACTAACAGGTATTACAGGCCCTAATGATTCGTCGCGGAATACAAACGTAGGCGCAGTTGACCTCACTTATAAATGGAAACCCGTTAAATTAAACACCTACAAATCGCTTACCTGGCAAAGTGAATTTTTTTATAGCAACGCAAATTATTCTTCAGCAAATGCGCATAATTCATTTGGGCTATATTCGTTTGTAGAAGATCAAATTGCCAAGAGGTGGTTTCTGACTGGCCGCTACGATTACGCACAAAGGCCTTACGATAAAAGAATTCTTGATCAGGCATATTCAGTTACAGCAGGTTGGTATGCTACAGAATTTCAAAAAATAGAGATAGAGGCAAAACATACAAGTGTAAATGTTGAGCCGGATTATAACCAGGCATGGCTGCGCTGGATTTTTGTAATCGGTGCGCATGGGGCACATCAATATTGATTTCTTCGACAAGCTCAGGACAAATAAAATTTATTAAAAAGAAAATAAAAAATCATGAAAATAAAATCAATTGTAATTTTTTGTTGCTTAGTAAGCACGTTTAGTTTGGTGAACGCCGGAACTATAAAAGTGGTAACTACAACAACCGATATGAAAAGCATCACTGAAATGATCGGAGGAAATAAAGTGTCTGTTACTTCCATAGCGACAGGTTATCAAAATCCTCACTTTGTAGATCCAAAGCCCAGCTACATTATCAGCTTATCTAATGCGAATATGTTTGTAACAGTTGGCCTTGATCTTGAAACAGGCTGGTCACCGCAATTGCTTGCTAGTTCAAGAAATTCAAGAATTCAAAAAGGCTCACCCGGATACGTAGATGCATCAGAAGGTGTAGGTTTATTACAGGTTCCCTCTTCTTCTAACAGGGGCGAAGGCGACATTCATATTTATGGAAACCCGCACTACTGGCTCGACCCACTAAATGGAAAAGTGATTGGAAGAAATATTGCCAATGGCCTGGAAAGATTAGACCCTGCAAACAAAACATTTTACGAAACAAACCTGCATAATTTTTTTACACAGATAGATACGAAGCTTGTTGATTGGGAGGCGAAGATGGCTCCGTTCAAAGGAACTAAGGTTATTGCTTACCATAATGAGTGGGTATATTTCGAAAGAAGATTTGGCCTGGTTATCGTTGATTTTATGGAACCGAAGCCCGGCATTCCACCTTCACCATCGCAGCTTGTGAAGGTGATAAAAGAAGTAAAAGCAGACAATATTAAGGTGATCATTTCGTCACCTTACTTTACTACTTCCTCGTCAGATGTAGTGGCGAAGCAAACAGGTGTGAAAGAACTAACGCTGGCAACTTCTACCGGCGCATTTCCGGAAATAAAAAATTACCTTGACTTATTTGACTATGACATTGATAAGCTTGTTGCTACTTTAAAATAAAATTTAATTGACTATAAAACTTCCGGATTATGTTTGAAATGTTTCAATTGCCATTTATCGTTCAGGCTTTTACTGCCGCAATAATTACAGGTATATTACTCTCTTACCTTGGTGTACATGTTGTAGGTAGGGGGATTGTATTTGTGGATCTTGCTTTGGGCCAGATATCCTCATTGGGCGTAGCTTTCGCTGCGTTTATTGGCACCGGCCTCACATCCATTCCATTAATATTTACCTTGACGGGCGCTTTATTAATGTCGTTCATAAATATTCGCGACAAGCGCCTAAAACAGGAGGCTATCATTGGTATCTTGTACGCATTCGCTTCTGCGCTAACAGTACTCTTAATTTCGAAGACGGCACATGGCGATTCAGACATACAGGAAGTTTTATTTGGAAATATTCTATCAGTAAGCTGGGAACAAATTAAAATAGTGAGCATTGTTTTTGGTGCAATTCTATTATTGCAGCTAATATTTTTCAAGAAATTTTTTGCGCTTACCGAGTCATTTGAAAATGGTGAAAATCACCTCGTGGGAATTTTTAATATCTGGAATTTCCTTTTTTATATTTCTATAGGTTTGGCCATTGTTTTTGCCGTAAAAATAAATGGGGTGATCCCGGTGTTCTCTTACCTGATTATTCCTGCCGTTTGTGCCATTATGATTGCTAAAAATAAAACAGCCGTGCTGGTGATTGCGCTAATTATAAGTATCCTGGGAAGTTTCTTCGGACTGAATTTTTCATTCCATTACGATTTTCCTGCAGGATCATCCGTTGTTGTGGTGCTCGGGGGCATCTTTATTTTAACCTCAATATATAAAATATTCAACGGAATTGCAAAGAATAAAAAGCTTGACGCTGTGGTTGAAAAACGGTATCACTGATCAAAAACAACGCCTTCCTCGGTGTCGTAATTTTTATTGTAGTGCACAAAGAAATTCAGGTAAATAACCCGGCTAAAGCGCATCATCCAGGGTTGTGAAATAACAATCAAAACGGCGTTGAAAACAAGCCAGTATAAAATCCGGTTATCATCTGTAGAAATTCCTATGATGATCCACCAGGCGACGAAGGTGATGGCAGACATGAGGACCATTAATCCATAACTAACATAGCCGGTGCCATACCAAAACCCCGGCTCCATTTCAAATTTTTGTTTGCATACCGGGCAGTGGTTATGCATATCGAGGATGTAGGTGAGGCTAAATTTCTTGTAAGCATTTTTATACTTAAACATATCGCCACGCCTGCACCGTGGACATCTTAGAGTGAGTAAACTCCAGATATAATTTGGCTTCGGCTTCTTTTCTTCATTGATCATTTTGCGAAGGTATAAAAGCGAGGCTTGAAAATTTAAAAACTTTGCAGGCCCCGGTTTTAGTTTAAGGAAGGCTGTGTCGCTGTTACTTTTTTCCTTTCTCCTATTTGCTGGCGCCACATTGCATAGTATAAGCCCATTTGAGAAATCAATTCTTCGTGTGTGCCTGTTTCAATTACTTCACCTTTCTCCAACACATAAATTTTATCGGCATGCATAATGGTGCTCAACCTATGCGCAATTAAAATAGTTATCTGTTCTTTTTTTGATGAAACATTTTTTATAGTGTTTGTAATTTCTTCTTCCGTCAATGAATCAAGAGAGGAAGTTGCTTCATCAAAAATTAATAAATGCGGATGGCGAAGCAATGCCCTGGCAATAGACAAGCGTTGCTTTTCACCACCGGAAACTTTTACACCACCTTCGCCGATCAAAGTATCAAGTCCTTTATCAGCCCGTGCAAGTAAGGTATTGCACGATGCTTTTTTTAAGGCATCCAGGATTTCCTCGTCAGTTGCGTTGGGATTTACAAAACGTAAATTTTCTTTAATAGTTCCCGCAAAGAGTTGCGTGTCCTGTGTTACAAAACCTATCTGTGTGCGAAGCACATCAAAGTCGATATCTTTTCTGTCAATTTTATTATACTGTATATCACCTTGCAGTGGAATATATAAGCCCACTAACAATTTTACAAGTGTTGTTTTTCCCGAGCCGGAGGGGCCAACAAATGCAATGGTTTCTCCCTTTTTCACATCAAAACTTATATCTGATAAAGCCGGCTGCTGAGCGGATTGGTGCTTAAATTTTACATTAATGAATTCAAGCTCTTCAATGTTTTGTATCGTCTGGGCTTTTGCAGGTTTTACTTCCGGCGGCTTCTGCATTAGGGTATGAAAATTATTTAAAGAAGCCTCTGCCTCACGATAAGAAATAATAATATTCCCAATCTCCTGCATAGGAGCAAACAGGAAGAAGCTATAGAACACGAGCGAAAGATACTGTCCGGGCGTAATTGAATTTTTAAAGATCAGCCAGAGCAAAGTGAAAGTAATAAGTTGTTGTAAAAAATTCACCATCGTACCCTGGATAAAACTTATGGTGCGTATGCTTTTAACCTTACGCAGCTCAAGCTTTAAAATTTTGAAGGTATTATTATTAAGCCTTTTTACTTCCTGGTCGGTTAGGCCAAGGCTTTTTACCAATTCAATATTCCTTAGCGATTCGGTGGTAGAACCTGCCAAGGCATTTGTTTCATTAACAATATTTTTCTGAATGGATTTGATTCTCTTACTGAGCAAGCTGGTAACTACCGCTATTAATACAATGCCAATTGTATATACCGGCATAATTACCCAATGCAACCTGAAGGCATAAATTGATATAAAAACAATGCTGACTATAATGATAAAAAAAACGTTCACAAAGTTGGTAATGAACTTTTCTGTATCCGCCCTTACTTTGGTAAGGATAGA
>JBDTSD010000037.1:0-32351 GCA_039931355.1 Ginsengibacter sp. | reverse complement strand
ATAGTATTGCTAAAAATGTTTAATTTTTAGTCAACCTATTTTAGGGTTTGTCAGGATGCCATTATAGCTGCAACGGCCATAGTTTATGAACTTACTCTATTAACCCGGAATGTCGCTGACTTTGAAAAAATACCTACAGTAAAATCCCTCGATCCTTATTTGTTATGATCGACTAAACAAAACTCACATAAAGTAAAAATCAACGGCTTGAAGAAAGGGTTTGCATCTATTTCAAATCAAACTTCAACTTAATAAACCGCGGCCGGTAGATGTGCGCATCCTTTTGTATGTCGTTCCAAAAGTCAGGGGTTATAGTATTGTAGCTAATCAGTAGCTCGCCGGGTTTTGATAAGTTAGGATGTGCTTTTGCATTGTATGTCCAGATGCCTTCTTTCCATTCCGGCGTTGTATATATTTCAATAATATCTGAGAAAGGCCCGACGGGGCTTGATGCGATTCGCATGCCTACTTTGTCTGATAACCCTAATACCTGGAAGACCAACAAATAGCGGCCATCCGGTAAAGTCGTCATGCTTAATTCGTTGGAAGCGCCGTTGGTTATAGCTTTCAGTTCATTTATATTTTTACTCCAGGCATTGCCATTCCAGTAATTCCATTCGTTTATTTCTTCAAACTCTTTCGGTTTTACCCTTGCAACTACCAGGCTTTTATCCTTGCCAATGCACCCATATACATATACATAACCATCAGGGTTAGGGGCACCTGCCCATTTTGTATTTACTAATATTCCCGCCCCCATATTGCCTTCGCCCAATGTGGCGCTTTTGATATTCAATGATGTTTCAATTTGGCGTTGCCTGGTAAATGGAGGCTTACTTCCCTTTGGAATTGCAATGATAGAAACGCCAGGTTCTATAAAGTCAAAAACGCCGGGGCCAGTCCTCTCTACTTTGTAGCCAAACAGGTACAACGTATTATTTAGCTCTTTGTTTACAAATCCATCACCGAGCCAAAAGAGTTGGGGCTTTTTTTCTGTCGAAGTTTGAGGAACGAAAAATGTTTCAGGCTTACCATTCTTTGATTGCTTATAATAAAAATGAATTTTTGACGGATCAGGATCATTGCCTTTTATATAAGCTATTGTATTATTCACCATGGTATTGCCGGGTAAGGGTTTGCCATCTTTTACTTTACCAATATAGGTGTCGCCGAAAAGTAATAAAGTGGAATCATTTCCCTCGTTATTATTTTTATCTACGCCACTCAGCGGTATAGAAAAAATACCGTCAGCCCCAAACCACCCTGAATTGCGATAAAAAAGATTTGTCCAGTCATCTGCTTTTTCAACTGTAAATGCAAAACGTGTTGTATCCTTTTTTTGTGAAAATGAATGCTGCGTTTCCATTAGTAAAGCAACAGCCAAAAGGCAACCCATACAAAGTAATTTCTTTTTCATAACAACTTTTTTAATAAAAAAAATTATGCGGGATGAACAAAATAAGTGAGTACATACAAACAATGTTGAGCCCAAAAAATATTTTGTTCAAATGTTTGAACATTTAAAAGATTCCCCTACATTTATACTTTGTTTGAACATTTAAACATTCTTACACAATAGTATGGAATCTTTTACAATCAATCACAAAAGTCCTTTACCATTACATGTGCAGGTTGAAACGATGCTGAGAGATCTGATAGAGCAACCTGAATATCAGAATGGCAAGATGTTTCCCAATGAAGTGCATATTGCAAAGAAACTCGGGATTTCACGGAACACGGTAAGGCAGGCTACCAACAAACTTGTGTATGAAAGATTGCTTGTAAGAAAAAAAGGTGTCGGAACAAAGGTTGCTAAAAATAATATCACCACTAAGCTGAATAAATGGACCAGCTTCACACATGAAATGGATGAGAAGGGCGTTGCGTTTAAAAATTATACCGTAAAAGTAAGCAGTGTTTTTCCTGATAAGGAAATTCAGCAATTATTTAAAATCGCCGATGGAGTAAAAGTGATAAAATTGGAAAGGCTTAGGGGCCTCGATAAAGGACCCATTGTTTATTTCATTTCTTATTTCCATCCTGCTACCGGGCTTACTGAAAAAGAAGATTATTCCCATCCATTGTATGAAAAGCTGGATAAGGAACACCACATAACGGTTGCAGTTTCGAAAGAAGGCATTAGTGCCATACTGGCAAATAAAAAATTAGCTGATAAATTAAATATTTCTGTTGGCGATCCCATACTCTTTCGCAAAAGAGTGGTATGTGATCCCGGCGACCGGCCCATAGAATATAATCTTGGATATTATAGAGCGGACAGCTTTACTTATACCATTGATATAGCAAAGGATTAGTTTTTACTATTACCAACAATGATGTCTAAAGTCAGCATCATTGATTATTGCTACAGGTTGACTTTTATAAACGATTAAACTTCTAATATGAGAACGAACAGATCATCGCGGCTGCTGCTTGCATTTACTTTTCTTTTTGCGCTTTCTTTATATTATCAGCCGGGAGCATTTGCCCAGGATAACCAGTCAAAAATCATCACAGGAAAAATAACTTCTCCATCGGGTGATCCAATTGCGGGGGCAAGTGTGCAGGTGAAGGGTTCTTCCGTAGGTACTTCTGCAAACGAGCAGGGAGAATTCTCAATCACTGTCGCGGGTGCCAGGCCTATACTAGTTATTAGCAATGTGGGTTACAAGAACAAAGAAGTATCCGTAAAAAATCAATCTCAGGTAAACATTGTTCTTGAAGAAGATCAAAATGAATTGTCGCAGGTCGTAATAATTGGTTACGGTGCTGTAAAGAAAAGTGATCTCACAGGATCGGTTGCTTCCATAAAATCAGATGAATTAAAAGCGGTCCCGGTTACATCATTTGACCAGGCAATGCAGGGCCGTGCGGCCGGTGTACAGGTAACGCAAACATCCGGCAAGCCTGGTGCGGAAGCGTCAATACGCATAAGAGGTACCAGCTCTATTAATGCAGGCAATGAGCCTTTATATGTTATAGACGGATTGCTTGTAAGCAGCGATGGTGGCGACATGACAACGGGTGTTACTTTAGGGCCACGCATTGGCGCTTTATCTGCTATCAATCCAAGCGATATTGAATCTATTGAAATTTTAAAGGATGCATCAGCGACCGCAATTTATGGGTCAAGAGGTGCCAATGGCGTTGTACTTATTACTACAAAGCGTGGCAAATCCGGAGCAGGCACAGTCTCATTTGATATGTATTACGGCCAACAGGAAGTAGCTAATAAACTGGACGTTTTAAATGCAGCTCAATTTGCAAATCTGGTGAATGATGCAAAGCTAAATGCAGATGCCACACCTATTTATGTAAACCCGAAAAACCTTGGAGAAGGAACAGACTGGCAGAGCGAATTATTCAGAAAGGCACCGATGGCAAGCTACCAGTTATCATTTTCCGGCGGTGACGAAAAAACAAAATATTCATTGTCCGGCGGGTACTTCGACCAGGACGGAATTATCATAAATTCAAATTTCAAGAGATACACATTCCGTGCAAATCTTGACAGGGAATTGAGCAAAAAGTTGACTGTTGGAACAAGCCTTAGTTATGCAAATATTAATTCAACAGGCGTATTGACAAACAATGGCACCATCGTTCCCGGCGTAGTAAGTGCGGCGCTTTTATTTAATCCCGTTTTGTCCGTTTATGATAGTGCCACTAAGGGCGGTTATACTTTTGAAAATGACAGGGGAAAAACATTAGGCAATCCTATCGCCGATGCGAAGGAATATAATTCATACACCAACAGTTCAAGAATACTGGGAAATTTTTATGCGAGATATAAAATCACCAATGACCTTGAGCTCAAATCCAGCTTTGGTATAGATGGCTTCAATCAAAAAGAAAGTTCTTTCGGGCCGAATTTTTTGAAGCGTACACAGGCAAGTATGGGAGAAGCCGCATTAGGCACTGTCCAGGGATTAACCTGGCTTAATGAGAATACATTAACTTATAATAAAGATTGGAACGAAAAGCATTCTGTCAACGCATTAGTAGGATTTACCACGCAGCAATTTAAAAATGAAAGTCTCTTCGCCTATGCATTTGACTTCCCGGATAGCCGTACGGGTTACCATAATATTGCTGCAGGTTTAAAACCTCAAAAGTCGGCGAATGGCGAATCGCAATGGAGCCTCGTTTCTTATCTTGGCCGCGTCAATTATTCTTTATTGGATAAATATCTCTTTACAGCAACAGGCCGTATTGATGGCTCATCAAAATTTGCTGAAGGAAAAAAATATGGATTTTTCCCCTCTGGAGCATTTGCATGGAAAGTTATAAAAGAAGATTTCATGCAACAGGCAAAATTTATTTCAGATCTCAAATTTAGAATCAGTTATGGTGTTATCGGTAACCAGGCCATTCCGCCATATCAATCCCTCGCACTGGTTGGGCCTTATGGTGAAGGCGTTTTTAATAGTTCCAACGGCCCTGAAGTTTACACAGGACTTGAGCCTTTGAGTTTTGTAAATAAAAATTTGAAATGGGAAAGCACCAGGCAACTTGATATTGGTTTAGATGTTTCATTTTTTCAAAACCGGCTTTCAATTACAGCAGATTATTATCAGAAAAAAACATTTGATCTCCTGCTCTCTACACCCATCCCTACTACAAGCGGCTTTTCCTCAACCGTCTTAAATGTTGGCAACATTCTAAACAATGGATTTGATTTTGATATACGGTCTGTTAATACACGCGGACAGTTAAATTGGAACACTTCTTTAAATATTTCAGTAAACAGGAATAAGATCACTAATCTTAATACAGAAACAGACATTCTGTTATTAGGAGGAAGCCTGTTAAGAAAAGGCCAGCCGGTTGGTACATTTTACGGATATATTTTCGATGGCATTTTTCAGACAGACCAGGAAGCCTCTTCAAGCCCGGTGCTTGTAGGCCAGGGGCCAGGTTCTCCTAATCCTGCATCATTTGCCAAGGCCGGCGACAGGAAGTACAGGGATATCAATAGTGATGGTAAGATAGATGCGAAGGATAGAACGCTTCTTGGATCTGCGCAGCCGGATTTCACTTTCGGATTCAATAATTCATTTTCTTATAAAAATATCGAGCTCAATATTTTTTTCCAGGGATCGCAGGGAAATAAAATGGCCAACTTTAATAATCTTGATCTTTTAAATTTTACGGGCCAAAATAATGTTTTGGCTGAAGCTGGTTTAAACAGGTGGACTCCGCAAAATCCAGGCAATAAATACCCACGTGCTTTATCGTCCGGCAGTCTTGATGTGGGTGTTTTCTCCTCGGCAATTGTTGAAGATGCCTCTTATTTGCGTTTGAAAAATGTTACGCTTGCTTATAGAATTCCGGCAGGCATAATCAATAAAGTAAAAATAAAAAGCTTACGTGTTTTTGCAGGGGCAACAAATTTATGGACGCTTACTAATTATTCAGGGTATGATCCCGAAGCCAATACCTATGGGCAAAGTACCACGCTTATCGGTATCGATGCCGGCGGGTATCCGCAAGCCAGGACTTATACGATCGGAATTAATGCAGGGTTTTAATTAACAAAAACATCTCAGAAATGAAAAAATATTATTATACAGCGGTCATTTTATCACTCATCATAATTACAGGTTCTTCCTGCAAAAAATTTCTCAGGGAAGATCCTAAAAGTTTAGTGGCGGTTACTAATTTTTATCAAACAGAAAATGATGCGGTATCTGCAGTGAACGCCATTTATGCCTACCTGAATTCTACCAGTACCGGCTCAACAGCGGGTGTCTATCACAGTACTTTTTGGGCTATGGCCGGGCTTGCATCTGATGAAATGTTTAGTGAGCAGGTATTTGCACCGGAACTTGACCAGATAGGTAAATTTACTGAAGGTCCTGTGAATGCTGCGATACAGGAAACATGGACGATGCATTATAAAGCAATTTCTATCGCCAACATAGCGCTCGCAAGAATTCCGGCAATACAAATGGATCCGGTGTTAAGGGCAAGGCTTATAAATGAAGCACATTTTCTTCGTGGGCTTTTATATTTTGATATGGTACGCATGTTTGGAAAAATTCCATTGGTATTACAGGAAAATGAACCATTAACTCCCGGGCCGGCAAGTGTCGATGATATCTATAATCAAATAATAACTGACCTGGTTGCTGCCGAAGATCTTCCTGGTAATTACCCTCCCGGCGCTGGACGTGGCCGGGCTACCAAAGGCGCTGCTAAAGCGATTCTTGCCAAGGTTTATTTAACCCTGGGCAAGTGGCAGGAATGTTCTGATCTCTGTAAACAAATTATCGATTCAAATCAATATGCGTTGTGGGATGACTTTGCTGATGTATTTAAAATTGCAAATCGTGGTGGTAAAGAAGCCATATTTTCCGTAGGCTTTGGGGATGCAGGCGGGGCCATTATTTTTTGGGAAGTAGGGCAATTCAATGTTAGATTATTACCTCCGCAGTTAAGTGTTGAAGGAGTTCAAAATTCACAAGGCTGGCAACTTCCTACTCAAAATCTTTATGATAATTATGATGCCGCTGATCGCAGAAGGGCTGTGACTTTTATTACAGAAATAAATAACCCCAATGGTTCGACAACAACTATAAGGCCGTACATACAAAAATATTGGGACAGGGCTGCAGAGCCAACCGGCAACGGATCTACTAACGACTACCCGGTTATAAGGTATGCAGAGGTTTTATTAATGTATGCAGAAGCAAGCAATGAATTGGGCAATTCATCGGAAGCACACAAATATATTAACATGGTAAGAAAGCGTGCCCGCTTTGATGGCTCTGTTTATCGCAATACAGTTCCTGATTATGTTAACCTAAGCCAGCAGGAGTTTCGCGCCGCAGTTCTTAAAGAAAGAAGGCTTGAGTTTGTGGCAGAAGGCCAGCGCTGGTTCGATTTGGTTCGAACTAAAACTTTGGAAACTTTAGTGCCTGTTGCAAAGCCGGGAATTGTTCCTGGTCAAAAAAATTACTTGTACCCTATACCGCAGAGAGAGATTGATTTGAATCCGAACCTGGTGCAAAACCCGGGATTCTAAAGAGAAAAATATTTTAAAGTATAGTACCGACATACATGAAGCAATTGAAACAATCAAACTTTGACAAATTTCCCAGGATAAATATTGGGGGGCATACCTGCACGCAAAATTGGAAGAATATTGCAGATAAACTACAGGACATCATTAATGAAAAAGGAGACGAAAAAATAGTCATTGCCATTGAATGTTATCATGGCGTTTATACGGCAGAGTTAGTAGCACAATTTCAAAAGCATATTCCATCGGCCAAATTATTTAGTGCATCAACGGCTATGCAGACCGGTGAAGAAATTGAAAAAATTGTTTATCCCTATGTTACTGATGATCCTGTGTTTGGATACATGACGCCATTAAACCTGGTTGATTTTTTTGACCCCGAAAGAATAGCGTCTTTGCAGAATGAGCTTCATGCTATAGAGAAAGGAATTTGTATTGTATATGGTGTTGGTGCTACTCTTATTTCACCCAAGCCAGGCATTTTTTTGTATGCAGATATGCCGCGATGGGAGATACAACTTCGTTTCAGAAATAACAGCATCACTAACATTGGCGCTCAAAATTCAGGTGCTGAATTTTCATATCAATATAAAAGAAGCTTTTTTGTGGACTGGAGAGCTTGTGACCGCCATAAAAAAACAACAATGAACCATTGGGATTATGTGATCGATACCACTATACCCGAACATCCTAAAATGATTTCAGGGCTTGCTTTAAAAGATGCTTTGACAGAAGCTGTTGCCAGGCCGTTCAGGGTAGTGCCCTTTTTTGATCCGGGCCCATGGGGAGGGCAATGGTTAAAAGAAGTATGTGATCTTGACAGGGAGCAGCAAAAT
Source organism: Ginsengibacter sp. (assembly GCA_039931355.1). Lineage (GTDB taxonomy): Bacteria > Bacteroidota > Bacteroidia > Chitinophagales > Chitinophagaceae > Ginsengibacter. The sequence goes on along the minus strand of JBDTSD010000037.1, from coordinate 24,491 downwards.
TTCGCCTGGGGTTTTGATTGTGTTCCGGAAGAAAATAGTTTATTATTTTCTTTTAATGACATCCTGTTCGAAACACCTGCAATCAATCTTGTTTTTGCAAAGCCGGAAAAGTTATTGGGCAAAAAAGTATATGAAGCTTTTGGTACAGAATTTCCTATTCGTTTTGATTTTCTTGATACAATGGAAGGCGGAAATTTAAGCCTGCAGGTTCATCCTCTGAAGGAGTATATCAGGGAAAAATTTGGCATGCCTTACACACAGGATGAGAGTTATTATATTTTAGATGCAAAAGAAGGCGCATTTGTTTATCTCGGCCTCAAAGAAGAAATTGTTCCCGAAAAAATGGTGCATGAACTGGAAGCCGTGCAGGAAGCGGGAGGTGATTTTGACGCAGAAAAATATGTAGAGAAATGGCCCGTAAAAAAGCATGATCATATTTTAATACCTGCCGGAACAGTTCATTGTTCCGGTGCTGATACGGTTGTGCTTGAGATAAGTGCCACACCTTACATTTTCACCTTTAAGCTTTGGGATTGGGGAAGAATGGGACTTGACGGCAAACCGCGGCCCATATCAATTGATCATGGTAAGCAGGTAATTCAATGGGATAGAACAGCAAGCTGGACAGAAGAAAATATTATAAACCGTTTTGAAAAAATAAGTGATGGCAATGGTTGGCGTGAAGAACGAACAGGACTCGATGAAACGTCTTTTATCGAAACACGCAGGCACTGGTTTACAGGAAAAGTACTACATAATACCAAAGGAAATTTTAATGTGCTCAACCTTATTGAAGGAAGAGAAGCGATTGTAGAAAGTCCAAACAATTTGTTCGAGCCTTTTATCATTCATTATGCTGAAACTTTTATAGTTCCTGCGGCCGTTGGAGAATATTCGGTTCGGCCTTATGGCGAAAGTGAAGGCTGTGAATGCGCTACGATCAAAGCTTACGTAAGAACACGAAACTTAATTGATTATCGCATTAATTAAAAATATGAATAGTACAGGAAATAAATGGTACGTGTATAAAGCAACAATCGTTGCCGCAGTTGGTGGCCTTCTGTTTGGATATGATACTGCAGTAGTTGCAGGTGCCATCGGTTTTATACAAAAGAAGTATGATCTCTCATCCACCATGGTTGGCTGGGTAGCTTCGTGTGCGCTTATAGGCTGTATTGTGGGCGCTATGTTTGCAGGCAAATTAAGCGACAGGATCGGGCGTAAAAAAGTATTGATTTTATCTGCTATACTTTTTGCCGTTTCGTCCCTTGGTATCGCTATGCCGATGAGCCTTAACTGGTTTGTTTTTTTTCGCTTGATCGGCGGCCTTGGCATTGGTATCGCGTCAATGTTAGCACCTATGTACATTTCTGAAATTGCTCCGGCAAAAATCAGGGGCCGGTTAGTTTCTATAAATCAACTGGGAATTGTATCCGGCATCTTACTTATTTATTTTGTGAACGCCACTATCGCCGGGTGGTACGATGAAGCATGGAATATTTCAACCGGGTGGAGATGGATGTTCGGCTCCGGTGTTTTTCCTTCAATCATTTTTTTAATACTTCTCTTCTTCGTTCCTGAAAGCCCAAGATGGCTTGCACAAAAGGAAAGATGGGATGATGCTGAAGTTATACTTGCAAAGGTGAATGGATCTCAAAAAGCCAAAAGCGAGCTGGAAGAAATTAAAGCCGCGTTAAATATTGAAAAAACTTCTTTCTCGGATATACTTAAGCCGGGCATCAGGAAAGCATTGATGATTGGGATTATCTTATGTATTTTCTCCCAGGTTACAGGCATTAACGCCATTATGTATTATGCCCCGGAAATATTTAAATCGACCGGCGATGCGTCTGGCTCTGCTTTGATGCAAACCGTCTTAGTGGGAGTCATCAATGTGCTGTTTACACTGGTTGCTATTAAATATGTTGACATGTGGGGACGAAGGACGCTGCTGCTAATAGGTTGTGCAGGCATGGCGGTTTGCCTTGCTGTCGTGGGAAGCGCTTTTTACTTTGGCTTTGCCCAGGGCTACCTTGTACTTATTGCAATTCTTGCTTACATCGCCTTCTTTGCGATCTCGCTTGGGCCGCTTGCCTTCGTTGTTATCTCGGAAATATTTTCCAACCGCAACAGGGGGATGGCGATGTCAGTTTGCATCTTTTTTCTGTGGTCATCCGTTTATCTCGTTTCACAAACGTTTCCGATGTTACTTGATTCAATCGGCAGTGCTTTTACTTTTTGGATCTACATGGTAATGGCGGTAATTGCATTTGTATTTGTTCTTAAAATGATACCCGAAACAAAAGGTAAATCACTCGAAGAAATAGAACTCTATTGGCTGCCTGCAGATGCAAGTGAAAAATTAGTAAAACTTCAAACAAACGAATTGATATGAAAACAAAAAATATAAAATGGTTAAGAAGCACGATATACCTGGGCATGGTGGCAATCTCTTTATTGCTTGTGCTGCCTTCTTGTAAGAAAGATAGCGTGGACACCAGCCTGCCTACTATGAAGTTAGTCCCGGATAATGTAATGGGAAAGACAGCTCAACATGTTGATGTTACCCTAACCATCTATGCTCCAAACGGAATAAAATCTTTGGAGATTTCAAAAACGATCAACCTGGTTTCTTCTGGTGGGGTAACAACGGGAACGCCGGTGAGTACAGGAGATAACACTTTTACTTTCGTGTACACATACACGTATCAGCCTGATGAAGTAAACAAACTCGTAGGCATAAATTTTCGTCTCATTGATAATAAAGATAATGCTGTTGAAAAAGATCTTACAGTAAACACGGAAGCGTCAGGAGCTCAAAAAATTTATACGCATCCCTGGAAGCTTACCTCAAAATTGTGGGAAACCCGCAACCCGATTGAAGAGAATTTACAGGATTGCGAGAAAGATGATATATACACTTTCAGGAGCGATAGTACTATGTCCATAAATTATGGTGGCTCAGGATGCCTTTTTGATGGATTCAACATATTTGATAAATGGACGTTGAGTGAAGATGAAAAAGTGTTTACCTGGGTGTACCATTCTGTTTTTGATCCTACGAAAATTACAGTGGAAACTTTCCAGGTAAAATCTTTAACGAAAGATAAACTGGTAATGGAATTGACGATCGATCTCTCAGCATTTGGTTTGTCTAAAAACGAATTGTTTTTATACACTTTCGAAAGTATTTAACTATAGAAAATAAACTGTGCTCTTAAAAAGCAGGTGGTATAAAATTGAATTTTGAATTTATTGTTATGAAAATTTTTTGTAAAAACTTAAGCTTCATTTTTATCTCTTGTCTTCTTGTATTCAATTCATGCAAGTCTAATGATTCTTTGTCTCAGACCCCGGATAACGCTGTTAACACAGATCTAAAAACATTAAGATTTACAGTTGAAGAAGCAACAGATTGGTCAAATCTTTTCTTACGTTATTCCGGATGGATTGGTGGAGATGGAATTTTTGCTATTCCAAATAATGGCGTAGATACAGCAGGTGCAGGCCAAAGCCAGGAGACGGTATTATTATTTAGTGATACAATATTTGGCGATATTATTAATGATAGTATTCAGCCTGGTTTTAAAATGGTCCACAATTCAGTGGCTATCATTAAAGGAAACGAACCTGAAAAAGGTGCCATTCAATTTTATGTAAATAAAAAAGATAACGGTGATCCTGAGTCTATGTTTATACCATCCACTCCGAATTCGCAGTCCGGGGATTATTACTGGCTGGGTGATGGATTCGTAAATCCTGCGATGGCAGATGCAACTTACATTTTTGGCTATAGGGTAAAAGATACCAGTGCCGCATCATTTGGTTTTAAAGAAGTGGGGAATACACTTATAAAAATACCTAAGGGAAGCAAGCCACCTTTTAATGACCAGCAACAAATGGATACGCCATTTTTTATTGAAGGGTCTTCTGATACTTATGGGTCATTTGGGGCATGCATTTTTGCAAACACCAAAGAAGCCCTTTCGCCTAACGCTGATGGATATATATATGTTTATGGTTTACGCGGCAAAGCAAAAAATGTGATCGTTGCAAGAGTATTGCAGGCAGAATTTGAAAATTTTTCTCAATGGCGTTTTTGGGATGGAAGCACGTGGAATGCTGATATAAATTCTGTTGCCGGTATAGCTGACCATGCATCGAATGAACTAAGTGTTTCGCCACTAAAGGATGGAAGGTATGCGATGGTATTTCAAAAAGACGGTATAAGCACAACGGTAGGATTGAGGCTCAGCAACCATCCCGAAGGCCCGTTTGGTCCGATTATTAAATTATATGATTGCCAGGAAGGTAAAATTTCAAAAAGCTTTATTATGTATAACGCGAAAGCGCATACGAATTTGTCGAAGCCAAATGAATTGTTGATCAGCTATAATGTAAACTCATTCGATTTTTGGAACGATATTAAAAAGTATCCGAACCTTTACCGTCCGAGATTTATAAAAGTTAAATTGTTATAATAAATATTCAGGTATAGTGTATCATAATATTTTATGCTATGCCGCAGGCCTTAAAACCTAAAAGTCCTATATCCCTGTCAACGTTAATTTCCTGTATCCGGAACCTACACATTTACATACTTAAAAAAAATTTCGTCATGAAAAAAATTTTATTCCTAATCGTTTTTCTTGTTACGTACAGTAACATTTTTGCGTTTCTTACCCAGCGTAACTGGCGCTGGCGTAACAACGATGGTACAGAAGTCTCTGCCACATGGAAGGCAAATGAGATGACGGCCGTTACTATGACTTCGGTAAGCCAGGTAATGAGGCTAAGAATTGAAGTGTATAATAATACCGGCGGCGCCGTGGGTGTTTTGGATACATTGCAATATGCTACGTCAACTGCTGGTCCATGGAAAAATATTGATACGATTCCAGGTTCTAAACCTTTTGTAATGGCAAGGGGAAGTGGTTATGTTGTACAGGATGAGCCAACGACTGCACAATTAACTGGTATTGCCTTACCCTTTGTGCCGGGAAAAATTATGGTTGATTCCATGGTTCTAAAAAATTATAGCCTGCCCGATCAGAACCGGACTGAATTTGAATGGGCGATAAAAGGAACCGCAAATACACCCACAAATACCACGTTTTATTTCAGGCACTACGGATCAACAGCAAGTAATCTTGATATAGGACAAACTTACCCTTCACTCACTACCGCTGCCGTACTTCCAATAAGCTTTACAGCATTTAATGTTACAAAAGATGGTAACAACGTAAAATTGGAATGGAAAACTGCATCGGAGCAAAATAATGACAGGTTTGAAATACAACGAAGCACTGACCAAGTAAAATGGAAAGCCATTACAACCGTGAATGGAAGCGGCACGTCATCTGAGTCACACACCTACAAGGCTTATGATTATTCACCAGTAAGCGGTCTTAGTTATTATCGTATAAATCAATACGATTTAGATGGCCGTTCACATGCGTCTGATATAAGAACTGTAAAGATGTTTGCTTCAAACAGCAGGCTTATCTCGGTATCGCCCAACCCGTCAAGGTCAGGGATTAATTTTAGAATTGCAAGCGAATCACCTTCCAATGTGGAGGCAATTCTTACCACTACGAATGGTAAAATTATCCATCGCGAGATTATTAATAGTGTACAGCCTAATTCAATTAATAAATTGAACCTAAAGCAGCAACCTGCGCCAGGCGTATATATTTTGAAATTAAAGGCAGGGGGCCTTTCAGAAAGTGTAAAGGTGGTAATAGAGTAATGATTTAATTTGTTGTGGTTATAAAGGGGAAAGTTTTTGTAAGCAGTTGCAGGCTTTCCCTATTTTTTTTACTCTCGATAATACAATACAATTTTTTATGGTCTAAAGCAATGCAAAAATTCATAAATAAACCATGGGTACTTGCGATTATATCCGGCATACTAACGTTCATGGCTATATGCCAGATAAATTCCTTCTTTAGCTGGATTTGTTATGTTCCTTTATTTGCGGCTATTTATAATAAACCAGCAAGGCAAGCTTTTAAAACTGCACTTGTTTTCGGTTTTACTTTTTCCTGCCTGGCCTTCTTTTGGATGATACCCGGTGCTGAAAGATTTACTGGTTATAGTATGCTCTATGGGATTGGCGTATTTCTTATTTCTGCAATTTTTTATATTTTTTTTTGCACCATGCTGTTGTGGTGCTTTTCGGTATTAAAAAAAGCAGGCAATAATTTAAGCTCAATTATTACCAACAGCATTTTAGCCGGCGCCCTGTTTTGTATTGCCGAAGCGCTGTTGATGCTGGTATCAACAGGGCTTCCCTGGTTTGATATTCACTCAGGAAATGGATTAGCAGAAAATATCTATGCTATTCAGCCCGCTGCCATTTTTGGTATTCATATAATGAGCTTTATTGTAGTTGCCGTTAATTATTTGACTGCAATTATTGTTGTAAAAAAATTATGGATAAAGCTTTATATACCTGCAGGGGTTATAATAGTTTATATTTTAGCCGGTTTTTTTATATTTCAAAATTTTAATAATAACCTGCCGGGAAATAAATCATTCAATGTCGCTATTCTCGCAGAAAATATTACGCCGGATATAGCGTGGGATGATAACACTGGCAACATGCTTGTTCAAAAATTATTGGACCTTAATCGCCTTGCAGTTTCTATGAAACCCGACATGGCATTATGGTCGGAATCAGCGATTCCATGGACGTACAGGAAGGATGATGACCTCGTTACTACAGTATTTAACATTACTGATCCAGCCAGTATCACGCATATTATGGGCATCAATACGGCGTATAAAGACAATGAGGTTTACAACTCTGCCTACTGCATTTTACCCGGTGGAAATGTGACTGGTCGGTATGATAAACAATATCTTTTATCATTTATTGAAAAGCCATTAAATGGTTGGCTGATGCCTTTTTTTTCAAGCAAAGGATATACCGCACTAAACGATACAGCACACGGCAAGGCATTGACAACGCCATTCGGTAAAGCTGGCTTTCTTATTTGTAACGAAGCTGCAATACCTGCAGCGGCCGCGAGGCAGGTTAAGGAAGGTGCACAATTCTTTTTCAATATGAGTAACGACGGTTGGTTCAGTGATACTTATATAGTTAATCTTCATTTTTATTATGCGAGGCTAAGAGCCGTTGAGTCAAGAAAAGATGTAGCTATAAATTGTAACAATGGATATTCCGGCCTTGTAAAAGCCTCCGGCGATATTGAAGAAAAAGAAATAAGTACGGAGCCATTTGTAAAGATGGTCAGCATGCAACCCAACAATTATATTACTACCGCTACATCGTACCCGAAATTTTTTGTTTATGGTTGTTTATTATTTGTCTTAATAATTTTTGTTGTACAGGTTAAAAAAATACCAAAGCCTGGCAAAAAATAAAAAATATATAAAATGAATTATAGAAGATCGCTCGTATTGTTTTGTTTTTCTGTTATCAGTTTAAACACTATGGCCGGCCCTGATAATATTGCGCCATCGGCAAAAGTTACAGCCTCGACTACACTAGGTGAAAAATTTAAACCTTCCAATGTCACTGATGGTATAATCGGTGTAGATGGAAAGGGAGAATGGGCTTGTGAAGGCGATACTACTGATTGGGGGTATGTAAGATTTCCGTGGATACAATTGGATTGGGATCAGCCGCAATTAGTAAACAAGGTTCTGCTTTTTGACAGGCCAAATATGCATGATCATATTGCAAGCGGCAAATTATTATTTAGTGACGGCAGCGAGGTTTGGGTAGATGAAATTCCAAACGATGGCACAGCGAAACTGGTAAAATTTAATACAAAAAATGTAAAATGGATTCGCTTTATAACTACCGATGGCAAGGGTAAGGATCTTGGCTTTTCTGAAATAGAAGTATATCCTGCTAACTCAGATAAAACTGATTATGTTTCATGGGTTGATCCATATATCGAAACCAACAGGGGGCGATATATATTTTTTATTACCGGGCAAACACCATTTGGAATGGTGGGCGCAGCGCCACTTACAAGAAACAAGAATCAAAATGGTGGCGGGTATAATTATAATGAAAACGAAATATTAGAGTTCAGCCAGATTCACAGCTGGATGATGTCTGGCATTGGAATAATGCCTGCGCTGGCCTCTACAAATCCCACGTTAGGGATAGATGGCTGGAAGTCAAAATTCAGCCACGATGATGAAATAGTTCAGCCGGGTTATCAACGTGTTTATTTGCGGGGTCCAAAAACATGGGTAGAATTTACTGCAACGGACCGCGTTAGCTTTTACAGGTTTACCTACCCAACGGATATGGCTACACGCTTGCTTATTAATCTTGGCGGTTATATCAGCAACAGCACTATGGCGAATGCGGAAGTGAAAAAAATAAGTAACCAGGATTTTGAAGGATCGTTCAGTTCTGTAAAACGATACTGGGGCGGGCCAAAAGATGTAAAAGTTTTCTTCGTAATTCAAATGGATAAGCCTTGCAAATCATTCAACGGTTGGCAAGGGTTGCAGCAACTTTCCGACATTGAGAATTTAAAAGGAGATAGCGCGGGCATTGCAGCCGATTATGATGTAAAAGCCGGTGATCAAATAAAAATGAAGATCGCCATATCCTACACCAGCATAAAGAATGCACGGCAAAATTTAAATACTGAATGTACCACCTGGGATTTCGACGAAGTAAAAAATGCCACGCGAAAAATATGGAATACTTGGCTCGGAAAGATTGACGTACAGGGAGGATCAGCAGAGCAAAAAACAAAATTTTATACAGACCTGTGGCATACTCTTTTGGGCCGTCATAAAATCAATGATGTATCCGGCGACTATCCCGACCGGACAACCGGTAAAAGAGAGGGAAATTTTACAGACGCTGTTTTCAAAACAAAAACGTTACCAAAAGACAACAATGGAAAGCTGAAATACAATATGTATAATTCAGATGCCTTTTGGCTTACACAATGGAACCTGAATATATTATGGGGACTCGCATGGCCCGGAGTTGAAGATGAAATGTCTGCATCGCTTGTACAATATGCTGATAACGGTTACTTGCTTCCGCGCGGCCCAAGTGGTGGTGGCTATTCTTATATAATGACGAGTTGCCCGGCTACCAATCTTATTACCAGCACCTTTCAAAAGGGTTTACTCACGAAGGTAGATAAGACACATGCCTTTAACATCATCAAACAAAATCATTTACCAGGAGGCATGTTGGGAAGTAAAGAAGATATTAATTTCTATACAAAAAACGGGTGGTGGAAAGATAACGCAGGAATAACTATTGAAGCATCCTTCCAGGATTATGCAATAGCGCAAATGGCGCAAAGTCTTGGTAGAAAGAAGGACTATAATTTCTTTGAGAAAAGATCCCAGGGATGGAAAAAATGTTTTAACCCTGCGCAGAGTCTATTGTTCCCATTAGACAAGGATGGAAAATTTTTGCACAACGATCCGTTGAGTGGGGCAGGATGGATAGAAGCCAATGCATGGCAGGGAACATGGGGCATTTCACAGGATATAAAGGGACTGGCAAAACTTATGGGCGGCAATGACAGTCTTTGCAATAAATTAAATTATGCCTTTGAAAAAGCCGCACCTGAAGATTTTGTTTTTGCATATAATGATGGCTATGTCAGTTACGCAAATCAACCGGGACTTTCTAATGCACATGTGTTTAACTATGCAGGCAAGCCATGGCTCACACAATACTGGGTACGTAAGGTACAAGAACAGGCATATGGCGGAACAACACCGGATCTTGGCTACGGCGGCCATGATGAAGACCAGGGCCAGATGGGATCATTAAGCGCCTTAATGTCAATAGGATTATTCAGTCTTAAAGGAACCGTTTCAGAGAATCCTGTGTACGAAATTACCAGTCCAATATTTGATGAGATAACCATCAAACTTGATTCGACCTATTACAAAGGAAAAGAGTTTGTCATCAAAACGCATAATAATTCCAAAGAAAATTATTACATACAAAAGACGGAGTTGAACGGAAAGACATTCAATAAATTTTGGTTTACACATAGTGAATTTGCTAAAGGAGGAATATTGGAAATATGGTTGGGAGCTCAGCCAAATAAATCGTGGGGAGTTGAGGAGTAAATTGAGATTAACACAAAATATTCTTTGGAGAAAATTAAAAAGTAATGAGAGATTACAAGGTTATTGGAATTGATATAGGTGGATCACATATCACGGCTGGAATGGTAGATATGAAAAGCCGTGAAGTGATGAGAGATACATTGACCAGGAGGCATGTTGATTCCAAAGCAAGTGCCGGAGAAATCATAACTGCATGGGCAGCGGTGATTGATAAATTATTTAATGATTACCCGCAAGCTGAAAAAAAAATTGGCATAGCAATGCCCGGGCCATTTGATTATGAAGAAGGGATTAGTCTGATAAAAGGCCTTGATAAATTTGAAGGCTTGTTTGGGCTTAATATAAAAAAATTATTGGCGGAAAAATTAAAAATAGATAGTGCAGATATTTTAATGATGAATGATGCCAGTTGTTTTTTAAAGGGCGAAGTATTTAGCGGAGCCGCTGTTAATTGTAATAACGTCATTGGTGTAACACTCGGTACCGGATTGGGTTCTGCAAGATTTCATGATGGTGAAATTTATGATGGCGATTTATATTACACGCCTTATAAAGACGCAACAGCCGAAGATTATTTGTCCAGCCGATGGTTTTTAAAAAGCTATAAAAAGGCAACCGGCAACGATGCAAAAAATGTAAAGGAGTTAAGTGAAAAAATTTATGAAGATCCAAACATCAATTCTTTATTTATTGAATTCGGAAAAAACCTTGGCCATGTTTTGTTGAGTTACGCAAAAAAACAATCTTGTGAAACCATCGTTATTGGCGGCAATATCATTAAAGCATGGGAATTATTTTTTAGAGAAACAGAAAGTATTTTAAGCCTTTTACAAAAACCTGTTTCTATGAAAAAAGCGGTGCTAGGAGAAGAAAGCGCACTGATTGGCGCCGCTAGTTTGTGGCAATAATTTAGGGTCATCAAACTGTATTTAGCGTATAATCATTTCAGCTTTTTCCTTTTATTGCTACCAGGTATTGAACAATCTTGCTAACAGAAGAATCAGGCACCGGCGCTCCAAAACTTTTTTGCATTTTTGTTACGAGAGCCAGCCAGGTCTTTTCAGAAAATTTGGGCTGCATTTGCACATACCGCGCCGAGTGGCAACTAACGCAATTACTTTGAAATGTAGTGTAGCCAGGCGCTTCAGGCAGTTTTGTTACAAAGTTATTGAGGTCAGCAGGTGCGGAGGCAGTAATAGTTTCGTTTTTATTTTTTGCCTCGCTGCAGGAAATGAGATAGCATCCATACAGACAAAACATAATGATTTTTAGCCTGGTAATTTTCATGGTTACTCTGCTTTTAATGGTAATGTTTCAAGTTCATTGCGCATATACCCGCTATGATTCCACTGGTGTATGGGCTGCGTTTGACCTATTCCGTTGGTAGCTTTTACCTGCAATTTATAGCTTCCTTTTTGTGAAGGTATAAAACTGTAATGCCAGCGCCGCCAGGAGTATTTACCCAGATCTGCATCCAGCTTCGCGGGAAGCCAGCTCTTACCGCTATCTGCGGATAACTCCACTTTAGCAATGCCATAGCCTCCATCAAAAGCAACACCCTCTATATGTGTTTGCAGCCCGGCTGCAATTACCGCGTTTGGTTCAGGAGACACAAACAGGGAACGCACATTCATTTTACTAATGGGCTCTACATTAGTAGCGATTGCGTCAGGTCGCTCATTCCCATTTGGCTCATCTTTAGGAACAACGTATGCCTTCTTCATCCAAAAGCCTTCAAAGGGCGTTGATAGTACCTGTATATTATTCAACATACCAACCCAATATGTAGCATACCATCCCGGAACCACTAATTTTAGCGGGTAACCGTTCAATAGAGGCAGCGGTTCGCCATTCATTTCATAAGCAACTATCACTTCTCCATCAGCCGCATGATTAATTTGTAGTGATTTTACAAAGTCGGGTGTAGCTGGCAATGGTGGAACATCCAGTCCGTTAAAACTCACTTCTTTTGAATCCTTCTTTGCGCCCGCCATCAATAATATATCTTTCAATTTTACTCCCGTCCATTTAGCATTTCCCATAGACCCATTCTTCCACTGGCCACCTGGTACACGCGGATCAAAAAAACTCCTGGAATTGCCGGAACATTGGCACAAAGCTGTAAGGGTAACAGGTGTGAATTTTGTTTTAAGGTCCTTGATTGATAAGGCAAGCTCTTTGTTAACGTTGCCGCCTACACGTAAACGAAAAGTATCTGCGTTTACAGCCGTTGGTAAGCCGGCAAGATGCCAACGCACAAAAAAGACACTGTTGGGAGTATAGTCCTGCAAAAAATATTTCAAAGGAGTCTCCAGGTTGGGCGGCCGGTCTGTGAGTAACAGCAGGCTGTCTTTTCCCCCTGCTTTTACCATTATGTCTTTTGTTGTTTGGGTCGCATTTTCCGCTGGTAGTTTGGAGTTGTTATTACAAGCTATGGTTGTTGCCAAAAGTAAGGTGTAAAAAATTATTTTTTTCAATGTGTAAATTTTAAATAACAACAAGTATCTACTTCTTAAAGATAAAGTTTATTAATTTTCTTAACCAGTGTCTATCTTAAATGCTGCATCAGTTTCTTTAAGTGTCAACGACATTTTCAAGACCCGCATCAACAGCCAATATTCCAACAGTGAATATTTCATTCAGGACTATAGCCGTCTTCGCGATCTGCAAATGGTCCGTCTCAATCTTGCCTATCGTTTTGGGAATGTGGATGCATCTTTATTTCAAGCGTATGAGCAGCAAAGGAGAACAAAATGCATCAGAGAGTATTCAACAATAATTGAGATCGTTTAGTTCCAATGCTGGTTTTATCTCTATAAACAAGCCTGGGGTTCGTAAAAGATTTTTTATAGACAACTAAATGCAAATCTTGCAAGGAATATTTAGTAAATAATAATGTGCCTTATTTCTGATTCATTCTTAATTTTATGGTTCTAAAAATTATAATTATGAAAGTTGGAATTATTGGTTCAGGCCCGGTAGGGCAAATACTTGCACAAGCCTTTAAGGCTGAAGACAACGAAGTAATGCTGGGCACCCGCGACCTATCAAAAGAAGAGGTAATTAAATTCAGCAAAGAAAATAATATTGAAGCCGGCACCTTTGAGAATGTCGCTAAATTTGGTGACGTGGTGGTAATTTGTACCAAAGGCAGTGCGGCGGAAAATGCGCTATCACTTGCAGGCGCTCAAAATTTATCGGGTAAAATAATTATTGATACTACCAACCCGATTGCAGCATCAGCGCCGGTAAACGGCGTGTTGGAATATTTCACCAATATTAATAAATCCCTGATGGAGGAACTGCAGGAGAAATATCCTGATGCAAAATTTGTAAAGGCTTTTAACAGCGTCGGCAACACGCTTATGTATAAGCCGCAGCTTCAGGGCGGCAAGCCATCTATGTTTATTTGCGGCAATGATGATGGCGCGAAGAAAACGGTAACAGGAATATTGGAAACATTTGGATGGGAAACAGAAGATATGGGTAAAGCGGAAGCAGCCCGTGCCATTGAACCGCTATGTATGCTTTGGTGCATACCCGGGTTTCTTCAGAACGAATGGACACATGCTTTTAAGTTATTGAAGCCGTAGCCAGTTTGTTATCACCTTTCGGAAAGAAACCTCAACTACTTGTGGCTTTCTTCATGGTAGTGTATACATGATCAATGGAATAAAACAATGATCATGGAATAAGATTTTCCATTGCGGAACTTCTTTAAGATGCACAATTTTTTCAGGAGCTTCCCCTTATTATAAAACTTATATTTAACAGCATTCGCTGGAATTGACTCCACCAGACGGCTCCAACAAACCAAACAATAAAATGAAAGACTCCTGGACAGACAGATGGAACGAAAGATATAGCAAAGAAGAGTTTGCTTATGGCGAACAACCAAACGATTATCTTAAAGAACAATTGGACAAGCTGGACGTTGGGTCGATACTTTTCCCCGCAGAAGGTGAAGGACGTAATGCGGTATATGCAGCCAAGCTTGGGTGGAAAGTTTCTGCATTTGATATTAGCGTCGAAGGAAAAAAGAAAGCCTTACGGCTGGCAGAAGGTCATCATGTAAAAATTGATTACCAGGTTGGTGAACTGCAGGAATTGAATTATAAAACCGGCGAATTTGATGCGATTGGGCTTATCTATGCACACTTTCCGGCAGAAATTAAATCATTATACCATAAAACCCTTGACAAGTATTTACGCAAGGGAGGTGTTATCATTTTTGAAGCTTTTAGCAAGAAGCATATTGACTATAATTCAAAAAATGCGAAGGTGGGTGGCCCAAAAGAAATTGACATGTTATTCTCAATAGATGAAATAAAGGCGGATTTTATAAACTATGATTTTGAAGAATTAACAGAAACAGAGATCGGGCTTAGTGAAGGATTATTTCATAATGGAAAGGGATCAGTAATAAGATTTATAGCGCGAAAAAAATAACAGTACGCCGGGCATTCTTTGTGTTGAAATTTTTATAAGATTTGAAGAGCAGGATAGCGGAAAAAAAAATTGTTTTAGTTTCGCGGCATTGAACGCAAAAATTAATTGCGGGATATTACGTAATAATTAATCATTCATCGCCTGGAAACAAGGCGATATCAAAGTAGAAAAACAAAAACATGAAGAAAGAAATCGTTTTTACATTACCGGCAGAAGCGCTGGAAGGAGCCTCTGAGGCTGTAGTATTGGGAGATTTTAATAACTGGACTCCCGGGCATGAATTTGAATTGAAGAGACAAGAAGATGGCTCTTTTAAAACAACAGTTGAGTTAGAAGGAGGGAAAACATATCAATATCGTTTTTTACTAAATAACGGTACATGGCAGAATGACTATCACGCCGAAAATTACGTACCTGTATCCGGCCTATACATTGACAATTCCGTAATCACGGTGCCTGAGATAGCGGAAGAGGACGTAAAACAAACCTCCGAAACAGTCGATAAAGAAGAAGCTGCAAAGCCAAAAGTTGCGAAAGCTAAAGCGGCTAAACCAACAGCTAAAGTTGAGGCAGTAAAAACTAAAAAGGTTGCGCCTGCAAAGACGGTGAAAGCAAAACCTGCTGCTGAAAAAGTGAAAGCTGAAAAGACTGTAAAGCCTGTTGCTAAAGAAACTTCGAAGGCAAAAAAATAGGAGAAGAAATAACTCCTTTCAATTATGTAGGAGCCTGTTTAAAAATGAATTTTATTTTAACCTTACTAGAAATTAGTTAGCTCAATTTTTCAACCTTATTACCTTATTCAATAAAACATTTGCAACTCAATAAGGTAATAAGGTAATAAGGTTGGAGTATTCGAAGGTTACCTTTCTATTAAGGTTTGATTCACATCAATACAAATATTTAAATTTAGTTTTAGGCAGCTCCCAAGATATAAGGTTATGTGCTTAATCGTGCACTTCCTCCTGCATCTTTTTATCATATTGTTTTTGCAGATCGCTTAGTGCTGCATCATAGCCTGCCCTGTCAATAAAGGCAGCAGGATTGTATGCATCGCCAGGCTTGTGCTTACTATGCAGGTTGAACTGGCTGGCATGCGAGGCAACCCAAATATCGAATGAAAGTTTTTTCATGGCTGATAACGTGTAGGCATAGTCGTTAGCAATGGCAGGATATGCCGTTACTTCAGAAAACTTTTTATCAATAATGATGGAAGGCAGGTTTGCTATCAATACCCTGTAAGATCTTTCTTCATCTTTTACAGTAAAGAGATAACTGCAGGAGCCCTTTGTATGCCCGGGATGCTGCAGCATCACAAGCTGCATATCACCTAGGGTAATACTGTCGCCATCATGCAATAACCGGTCTGCTTTTACGGGTACATAACTGCGGCCATAAATGCCCAACGCATAGTCTGCACTACCCCCGCTGGCCATCACATCGGCGTCTTTTTCATCTGCCATTAACTGAGCGCCTGTCATTTTTTTAATGGCTGCCATAGCGCCCATGTGGTCGTAGTGTGCCTGTGTTGTGAGAAGTATTTTTATATCTGAGAATTTAAAGCCCAGTGCTTCAACATTCTTTTTAATCTGCGAAGCCGAAGCCGCAAGGCCTGTATTAATAAGAATGTTACCATCTTTTGTTGTGATGAGATAACATGCGAGATCGTAAGTGCCTACATAATAAAGATTGCCTGCTATCCTGAATGGCTGGTAAGGCCTTGCCCATTCTTCCGTAGTTTTTGGCTCTGTTACTTTTTGTGCGGTTGAAGAAAAAGAGAGCAATGAAAGGATAACGATGAGCATTATATTCTTACGTAAAAGCATATTGATAGTTGATGTTCAAATGTAAAAGGTTTTAAAGAAAAATAAATTTTGAGTATGATATTTAGGTGTATTTTTTTCAGAATAAGGGAAATAGTTAAGTAACCGAATTTGTCAATTAAAATACTGGTTAAAGTTTTAAGGGTAATCCGTTTTTAGATTTTTGACCCTTATCAATCGCAGACACTTTGTACAACTGATTTAAACTATTATGTTTGTCAATCATAAGCCTAATCATGTTTGTATGAGAATCAATAAGACTTTTTTAATCCTTAGCATAGTAGCGGCCGGGATATATATTACGGCTTGCAAGAAGAAATTTTCTGAGGATACAACAGGTACAACTCCTCCGGGAAGTACAGTTCCGGTAATCAATTCTGTTTTTCCATCCTCTGCACGTGGCGGCGATACTATAACCGCCCGTGGCAAAAATCTCTCTGCGGATATTTCTCATATACAAATGACGATCAATAATAAAGTAGCCACTATTCTCTCAATCGCTGATGACAGCATCCAGGCGCTTGTTCCTCTTAATGCAGGTTCAGGACAGGTAGTGATCAACATAAATGGGCTTGCTTACAGCGGCCCGGAATTTTCGTATAAAAGAAAAGTAATAGTTACAACAATTGCGGGCACAGGAAGTAAAGGCACGGCCGATGGCCCAGGGTTGTCTGCGTCTTTTTATTGTCCGTGGGGAATTACTGCCGATGTGAATGGAGATTTATTTATTGCAGATTGTTACAACAGGTTAATACGTAAAGTATCGGGTGCAGACGGTTCTGTATCAACCTATACAATTCCGGTTACTTTGAATGGAAAGTTTTTTTATTCTCCCAACAACATCGCTTTGGATGTTACTACACATAATTTATATGTTACCGATTTTAATAAACATGTAATGCGTATGGATCCCGCGGGTAATGCAACGGTTATTTATGAAGACAGCATGGCGCTTGCCGGTATAGCAGTAAGCCCGGATGGCAAAAATTTATTTATTAGCAATAACACCTTGGGCACCATCATAAAGACGGACATTGACGGCTCAAATGCAAGTGTTTTTGCATCGGGCCTTATAACCCCACGAAATATTATTTTTGATAAGAGCGGCCAAATGTATGTTGCTTCTTATCCCGCGTCAATATATGCAATTGCAGCAAATGGTGTGGCTACGCCTGCTGCCAATGATCCATTCTTCCAGGGATGGGAAATTGCAAAAGATACAGCCGGTAACTTTTACCTTGCAGACCATTTTTCAAATGTCATCAGGATGATTGACACCGAAGGCCACGTAAGTGTGATTGCAGGAAGTGGCGCTGCAGCAGACATAGATGGCATAGGGGAGGCGGCGGCATTTGATGGGCCGCAAGGCCTGGCGATTGATTCGCATGGAAATTTATATGTTACTACATTTAATTACGATACAAACGGCGGTAATAAAGTAAGAAAAATTACTTTCGAATAAATGGCGCATGGCCGATTATAATTATTCCGGCACTATTGGTATTAAGTAAAATAATTGTTGGCATCACGAAATAAACCCCTGCTGACAATTTTTTTCAAAAAAATTTTGCAACGCCATCTTACTCATTCACCCAAGTCACCCTTTCTTCCAATGGAACTCTTTTTGCGCCGGTAGATGGAATGGCGACATGGCCGATATAAAAAAATCCAAGTAGTTTATCATCTTCACCAAGGCCAAAAAATTTTTTTGCTGCAGGTTTATAAGTTACGCCGCCGGTGGTCCAATAGCCACCGAGCCCATAAGCCGTAAGGGATAAATAAATGTTCTCAACCGCGCAGGCTACCGCAGCTATATCTTCTGTTTCAGGAATATTTTTATTTACGGAACGCTTCATGCCAATAGCGATTACATGGGAAGCCTTTAAAGGATTTTTCTGCAACTTGGTATAAGTAGCTTCTTTGAAATTTTCTCCTGCTTCCTGTTTATAAAACTCACTCTGAAACTCAGCCAGCTTATGCAAACCGGCACCGGTAAACACAGTAAAGCGCCACGGCTGTTCCTTTCCATGATTAGGCGCCCAGGTTGCGTTTGTCAATACTTCTTTAATGATGGCATCATCTATTTTTTTTCCAGCCTCAAACTGATCTGGGAATGTGGAACGGCGGCTGCGGGCAAGTTGATTAAAAAATTCAGCATTATTCATTTTGTCTCGATTTTTTGTGCAAAAATAAAGTGCCAATCGCTAAGATGGTGTTTGATTATTGGAGATGTATTGAACCTGTGTTGATCTCGGTTTGACTTATGGATGCTGAAGCACTCTCCCTCTCAGCGACAATAATAGGAATGCATGTACAGATGATAAAACTTAGAACCGCATCAGAATAAAAATCATGGGGTTTTCTAACTACTTGGTGCTTTTTTGAAATCTTAACTCGATTGTATACAATTAACAAAGAGATTATCCCTATTTAAAAAATAAAAAAACGTGAGAAATTATTAAACGAAATTCTTCTAACAGCATCTGCGATAGTTGTCGCTTATTTGTAAAACGAGAGATAATAAAGAGAGCATTTTGAAAGACGGTAAGTAATTTATTCCTGCAAATAAATATTGCTCTTTTAAAAAAATTACCGGATAATAAAATTAGATTTAGTCTATAAATTATTTCAAAATGAAAACAATTTTGCTCTCCATCTTTGTTGCTTTTGCGTTTACATCTTTGGCGCAAAACGTAGGAATAGGAACTACTTCCCCCGCTGCATCCGCTAAAGTAGAAATCAGCTCGACCAATAGCGGCTTCCTGCTTCCAAGAATGTCAACCATGGAGCGTGATGCAATAAGTTCACCTGCCACCGGCCTTCTTATTTTTAATACAGATAATAATTCTCTTGAAATGTGGAATTCAACTTCATGGCTTTCATTTGGCAGCATGGGCGTGCTCAATAACGGTGTGCCCGTTGGCCCAAGTTGTAACGGAGTATGGTCACAGAAACTGGATTTCGGCGGTGTGGGACGTACTGCTGCCACAGGTTTTTCGATTGGCACGAAAGGATATTTTGGAACAGGATACGATGGCACTTACAGAAAAGATTTTTGGGAATATGATGCAGCCACCAATACCTGGACACAGAAAGCAGATTTTGGAGGAACGGGGCGTAGTGCGTCTGCGGGGTTTGCACTTAGCGGTAAAGGCTATATAGGAACAGGATATGATGGCGCTTATAAAAAAGATTTTTGGGAATATGATCCAATATTAAACACGTGGACACAGAAAACCGATTTTGCAGGAGTCGCACGAAATGCCGCGACAGGTTTTGGTATAGGCTCAAAAGGTTATATCGGCTCAGGTAATGATGGAAATACAGATAAAATTGATTTCTGGGAATATGATCCGGGTGCAAATAACTGGACGCAAAAAGCAAACTTCACCGGTACCACAAGAAGCAACGCTGTTGGATTTTCGATTGCCGGCAAAGGATATTTTGGAACCGGGCAGTCTATTGTTGGTTCGTATAAAAAAGATCTTTGGGAATTTGATCCTATTGGCAACACATGGACTCAAAAGACTGATTTCCCGGGAGTGTCAAGGACAGGATCTGTAGGTTTCGCAATTGGTTCCAAAGGATATGTAGGTGCAGGAACTAATGTAGGTGCAGGGAGAAAAGATTTTTGGGAATTTGATCCCGTTACAAATGCATGGATACAGAAAGCTGACTTTGGCGGCACCGGGCGCACGTATCCCATAAGTTTTGTTATAGGAAATAAAGCCTATGTCGGCACAGGTAACGATGGTACTTACCGGAAAGACCTTTGGGAATATTGTCAATGATGAAACAGGTTAGCATGGTTAAATATATTGCAATGGCTCTGTTTCTTTTGCCTGTATCCTGTATGCAAAAAATAAGCAAAGCAGTGACACCCGCAATGGTCAACAATGCAACCCGTATTAAAATCTTTGCTAACGATACCATAAAAAGTACAATTCAATATGCAGGTTTTGGTTATGATATTTATGTGAAGGACCAACTATATATTCATCAACCTGGCATACCTGCTATCTCAGAAAATAAAGGGTTTTATACAGCGGACGCTGCACAAAAAACTGCGCAATTGATCGCCTTCAAAATTCAAAATAATATTCTACCTCCGTCAGTTTCAACACGGGAGTTAGATAGTCTTGGCGTGTTGAATGGTTTGAAATAAGATTTAGAAACATTGACGTTAACTGCCCGGGTTTAACGCAATCCTTTGGACACGCAACCATTTTTTTATGGATAACAAATGCTGTGAAAACCGATGGGACATAAAACCGATCCATAAATAATGAGGCGGCAAGATTCCCGTCAATTCTATTTCAATTAGTCATCCTCAAATTTTTTTTAAAAATTGAGAATGATATTAGTAAATTGAAATATGATTGTAAGAAAAAATTGCTTGTTACCATTGCTGATTTTCGCTGCCGCCTGTAGTAGTAATCAAGACACGAAAAAGCCTGCAACAGGTTCAGGATTTACAAAAGGCTCGTACGGCTATGATGCCGCATTTTTGAAAAAATATTCAAAAGATAACCTCGAATTAAAAAGTGGAAACGCAAGAGTTTTGCTTAGCGCCGATTACCAGGGACGGGTGATGACAAGCACTGCGTCCGGAGATAGCGGGTCAAGCTATGGGTGGATAAATTATGACCTGGTTTCTTCAGGTGAAAAGAAAAAGCAATTCAATCCTGTCGGAGGTGAAGAGAGATTTTGGCTTGGGCCTGAAGGGGGTCAATATGCTGTCTATTTTAATAAGGGTGATTCATTCAATATAAAAAACTGGCAGGTTCCTCCTTTAATTGATACAGAAAAATTTGATGTTATTCAAGCAGATAGTTTGTCGGCGACATTTTCCAAAAGCGCGGTAATAACGAATTATTCAGGAACAGTTTTTCACCTGGATATTAAAAGAAAGATTCAATTGCTTGATGAAGACGCGGCGGAACGAATCATGCATGCAAATATTCCAGCCGGTGTTCAATTCGTTGCGTATTCGTCTAATAACCAATTAAAAAATTCGGGAGATAATACATGGAAAAAAGAAAGTGGCTTGCTTTCAATTTGGCTGTTGAGTATGATGACACCAACAGAAGAAACCAAAGTAATCATTCCATTTTTTCCCGAACCTGGTGCACGTTCATTTATTACAGACAATTATTTTGGAGAAATTCCAAAGGATAGGTTATTGGTGAAAGACAGCGTCCTGTATTTCCGCTGTGATGGTAAATCAAGAGGAAAGATTGGGATATCACCGGTAATAGCAAAGCCAATTGTCGGCAGTTTTGATTTTAAGAATAATGTGTTTACTATTTTAATTCCTGAAGTGCGCAAGAATGAAATATATGTAAACTCAAAGTGGGAAATTCAAAAGCAGCCATATAAAGGTGATGTCATCAATTCATACAACGACGGCCCCTTGCAGGATGGAAGCCAACTTGGGCCTTTTTATGAGATAGAGTCTTCATCTTCTGTGAGAGAATTAAAACCTGGCGAGGTGGAAGAATATCAACAGACCGTTATTCATTTAGCAGGCGATTATGTAAAGCTAAGTGAACTGGCAAACCAATTGTTGCACGTGGATTTAAACGAAATCAAAAATTGGTGAATTATTTTTTCAGATGAAATTATTTAAAACCTTCATAATTCGCTTTCTTCCGGGCCATGTCTAACATGGGACTGCCACTACGAGGCGAATTTCAATTTCAAGGCAATTTTCAATTAGAAAAATATTTATATTAAATTTGGTATGACAACTGCCGCTACATATATTCATAACCCCCTACCTGTTAAGTATGAGTTACCTGGCAAATTTCCAAAACGATGTTTTTATTAGTTATGCGCATGTTGACAATGCTGTGAGAAACCAGGATGAAAAAGGATGGGTTTCTCAATTTTATAATGAATTGAATTTTTGGATAACCCAGCGTGTTGGAAGGTCTGATAAATTCAAAATATGGTTGGATGACAGGCTAAGTAATAATGATGTGTTTACCGATAAAATTAAAGAGGCTATTAAAAATTCTGCATTGCTGATTACTTTTTCCTCCAATGCTTACTATGCATCAGAATATTGCCTGGATGAATTAAAATGGTTTTATGAAAATACTTCTAAAGCCAATCCGGGATTGGTTATTAACAACATGTCCCGCATTTACAATATTCGCTTGAATAAGATTGAGAATGCGCAATGGCCTAAAGAATGCCAGGGAACTACCGGTTACGAAATGTTTGCAATACCCGATGAGGGAAGAGAGGGTTTAGGTTTCCCAATAACACCTGGTTCAGATAAGTTTACAAAAAACATACAACGTTTAGCCGATGATATCTACACGATTCTTACAGAATTAAAAAAACAAGAAAATGTAAAACCTGGTATTATCGGCGCACAGCCAAACGGCCAGGTGAAGCCAAAAGTATTTTTTGCGAAGGTTGCCGACACACTTTTAAATGATAAGAATCAAATAATACGCGAACTGGAAATTAATAATATTGAGGTGGTTAAAAAAGTGCCTCCGCCGCCTTTCAATAAATCCGAATACGAAAAAGCTGTTGAAGATAGTTTAACTGATTCATGCTTATCCGTCCACCTCTTCGACACTATTGCCGGCGACCAGATGGAGGAAGGTTCAGACACTTTTACAGAAGCGCAGGTAAATATTGCAAAGCGCTTATCCAAAGAGCAGCTGATATTTATACCCAAACAATTAAATTTTGAAGAACTTGAAGACGTTGACTATAAAAACTTTTTAACCGGGTTACAAAATACCAAAACAGAAACTGATAAGTACACTTTAATACGGGAATCAGCGGCGCCGAATATCACGTTGGAAATATTAGAAAAAGTAAACAAAATAACTGCGAAAACTATTAACGAAAATTCCATTGCCGCCGCCGGTAAATCGGCGTCAGTATTTCTTGATTTTCATGAGCAGGATTATAAATATGCCATTAACCTAAATAATTTCTTATCAGAAAAAGGAATAAGGACCTTTCAATGTGTGTCCGGCTCGCAGCCTCTTGAGAATATAGAGAAATTTGAAACTGCTTTAAAAGAAGCGACAGCATTAATTTTTATTTTAGGTACCGTTGCTAAAGAATGGGTTATTGAGCGTTTCAATAAAGCGATTGAAACTATCCTGATAAAAGATTATCCCGTATCTATGTGCGCTATTTACCTGGCTCCGCAAATTGCTTACGATGCGTTACCGCTCAAGAGAAAATTTTTACAACCCCAGTTGCTTGACGACAGTAAAAGTCTCAGCTTTAATCCCGATACCGTGAATCCTTTTCTTCTACAATTTCAATAAATTTTTTCTCAATAAATATTTTGAATTATGGGTACACCTTATATTCAACCTGCTACCAGCATTCTTGCAGATGCGCAGGAAGATGAAAATCCTTTTGTAGGATTAAGGCCGTATGAGGCTGAGGAAAGCTATCTTTTTTTTGGGCGCGGAAAACAAATTACCGAGCTTCTGCAAAAATTATATGTTACGCGTTTTATAGGCGTGGTCGGCAGTTCCGGGTGCGGCAAATCATCTTTAATAAAAGCAGGCCTTATTCCTAAACTAAAGGCAGGGTTTTTAACTAATGAGCGTGACCATTGGCTTACAGCCACTATGCGGCCTGCAGGTAATCCATTACTTTTTCTTGCCGAAGCAGTCTGTGCGGAATTACACGCCTCTCAATTTGTGCCTGATGATTTTCTACCCCATGGTAACTATAGTGCTGCGCTTTCCAAATCGATTCATGAAAAAGGCGTGCAGGGCGTTAGCGATTTTCTGCTGCCGATATTTGAAAAGACGTCTTGTAATTTGCTGCTGGTGGTTGATCAGTTTGAAGAACTTTTTACCACAAAAAGAGAAAATGCGGATGCCGAAACTCAAATGAATGAAAACGTTCTGTTTGTAAATATGCTTCTGTCTCTTTCGCGTCAAAAAGATCTACCCGTGTATGTGGTAATCACCATGCGGTCTGACTACATTGGTAACTGCAATAAATTTTATGGATTACCTGAAACCTTAAATGAAGGCCAGTACCTGGTGCCACGGCTTAACAGGCAACAATTAAATGAAGTAATTGAACTGCCAATAAAAATGAACGGAGAAAAAATAAGTGCCAGGT
>JBDTSD010000036.1:0-32884 GCA_039931355.1 Ginsengibacter sp. | reverse complement strand
ACCAGCGTTTTTTCAATATCTGCGGTGCGGCTTGGCCCTGCTGCAAAAGTTATGAAGGAAGGAATATTGTCATTGTATTTTGTTCTCAATAATTTAAGAGCATCTTTTGTATCGTAAACAAGTTGATCAGTGTAAGCAATGCAAATGTGAACAGGTGCATATGCACTTACCGTACGCCCGCTTTGCGCAGACGACATAACGATCGCGCCTGTGCGGGCAACAAGAAATTCACAGCTTGTGACGGAAGCATCACATTCCGACAATGAAGTCCCGCTATCAAAAACACCTTTGCCATTAAACTTTTTTAATAATTCATTCTCAGTGCAGTAGAGTTTTGTCCATTTTCTTTCGGCAGCAAGTTTCATAAGCTGTAGCTTCATATCGGTTTCATTTACACAAAAAGCAAATTTGCCTAACAGCTTCGTAAATTCTTCTGCAAAAATAAATTCCAGTTCGTCCTTTTGAGAAGTAAATACAGAATTGGTTCCTTCACTTTTTGGAAAAGGTAAAGGCACCGGGTTACTCAGTGCCTCTCTTATTTTTTTTAAAATTTTTTCTTTTGAAGATGAAACCTTCATTAGTTTTCTATGCTTTGATATCAACTACTATACTTTCCATTGGCGGGTCAATAACTGCTTCTTTGGGATTATCCACAAAATCAAGGGCCTTTTTTTCTTCATAAGGGCGCTTACCGATTAAAGCTTCTACATCACTTTGAAACAACACTTCTCTTTTCAATAACTCCTTTGCCAAAATTTCCACTTCATTTTTTCTTTCAGTAAGTAATTTCTTGGTACGCTCAAATGCCTGGTCAATAAGTTTTCTTACTTCTTCATCAATCATTTTACCCGTCTCTTCACTAAAGGGTTTTACAAAAGTGTTTTCCTGCTGCGGATCATGATAACTAACGTTTCCTACTTTTTCATTCATACCATACACGGTAACCATTGCGTAAGCCATTTTTGTAATTTGCTGGAGATCGTTACTTGCACCGGTAGATATTTTGCCAAAGAAAATTGTTTCGGCAGCTCTTCCGCCGAGCGTCATACAAATCTGGTCAAGCAACTGCTCAGTGTTGTACAAATATTGTTCTTTTGGCGTGTATTGCGCATAGCCAAGCGCCGCTGTTCCTCTTGGCACAATAGTAACTTTTAAGAGTGGATAAGCATGCTCGAGAAACCAGCCGCAAATAGCATGGCCTGCTTCGTGATAAGCAATGATTTCTTTTTCCTCCGGTAAAATAATTTTATTCTTCTTCTCAAGGCCACCAATTACCCTATCAATGGCATCCTGGAAATCGGACATATCAACCGCCTCTTTATTTTTACGGGCAGCTATAAGGGCCGCTTCGTTACACACATTGGCAATATCAGCTCCTGCAAAACCAGGTGTTTGCTCAGCAAGCTTATGCACATCCAATGTCTGCGAAATTTTTATGGGCAAAAGATGCACTTTAAAAATTGCTTCACGACCAACCAGGTCGGGACGATCAATAGTTATCTGCCTGTCAAACCTCCCGGGCCTTAATAAGGCATTATCCAATACATCGGGCCGGTTTGTTGCCGCTAAGATTATAATACCAAGGTCAGTACCAAAGCCATCCATTTCCACGAGCAATTGATTGAGGGTATTTTCTCTTTCATCATTACTCATCATCATATTTTTCCCCCTGGCCCGACCAATCGCATCTATTTCATCAATAAATATTATGCAAGGAGCTTTTTCTCTTGCCTGCTTAAAAAGATCTCGGACACGGCTTGCACCAACACCCACAAACATCTCGACGAAATCACTGCCGCTCAGGCTAAAGAATGGCACCTGGGCTTCCCCGGCCATTGCTTTGGCTAATAAAGTTTTACCTGTGCCGGGAGGTCCGATCAGTAAAGCGCCCTTAGGAATCTTGCCCCCGAGTGCTGTATATTTTTTTGGCGTTTTAAGAAAGTCAACGATTTCCATCACCTCTACCTTTGCTTCATCAAGCCCTGCCACATCGCCAAAATTTATATTGACACGAGCTCCCTTATCGAAAAGAGTAGCCTTTGATTTCCCAATATTAAATATTCCGCCAGGGCCACCACCGCCACCGCCAGCGCCCACCTTACGCATCATCATTATAAATAATAAGCCAATCAAAAGAATCGGCAAAAGTGTGCTTACAATTTGCCCAAATAATTCCCCTTCATCGCCGGGCCTGTCTGCCACATGTTTTATTTCAGGATTATCTTTATAAAACTGGAGCAATTCGGCAGAAAATACTTCATCTTTTACAATAGGAAAATAGGCCTGCGGTGGATCCATTTTTTTTGCAGCCTCAAAATTATCCTTAAACACATTGCTATAGAACGCCACATTATCCTGGAATGCTTTTTTATTTATAGAAACCCTGACAATCTTTTTGTTACCAACAGTTTTAATCTGGTTAACATCGCCATGCTTAAGCATAGCGTAAAATTCAGTGTTATCCATTTCAAAACCACTACTTGATGTGGTCCTGAAAAGGTTATAACCAATTATTGCTGCCAATAGTAAGCCGTAAACCCAGTAAATACTTAACTTGGGGCGTTTTTTTGGGTCTTCATCAGAGCCGGGTAGCCCGTTAGGATTAAGCCGTTTTTGTAAGGGAATTTTTTTCTTTTCTTCAGTTGCCATAGATGCTTGCCTCGCAATATTTTAATTACCCCTCTCATTTTCTACCAAAAGAGATATTTTTTTAATTGTTGAATGTTTATTTTTTGTAAAATACGTAATTATCACTACTGCATAGTTAATGTTCCGTTATAGAACCATCACTCCACATTTCTTCAAGACTGTAAAATTTTCTTGGCTCAGGTAACATAATGTGAACTACTACATTTACATAGTCAATTAGTATCCATTGCTCTCCCTGGCGGCCTTCATGCTTGTAAGGCGCCTCGCCACATTTTTTTTTGACTTCTATTTCTACCTCGTCTGCAATAGCTTTCAGCTGAATGTTGTTGGTAGCTTCGCAAATAATAAAAAAATCGGCTACAGCTTCCGGGATTTTTTTTATGTCCAGGCTAACGATTTTTTCTCCCTTTTTTTCCTGTATTGCATGAATGATCGTCTTAAAGATTTTGCTGTTTCGTGTTAACCTTGTAAGTGTAGATTTTTTCCTGGTGGATAATAAGGTCAAATTATTCAAATGAATTCTTTTTAATCAAATTCTATATTATTTTTTAACATAGAAAAATAAGTTTTTAAACAGGTAGCTTGCAGATTTATCGAAAACTTTATGCAATCTATTTTATCAAAAATACTAATTCTTTACTAATACATTTTGCATGCCTGCAAGCTCCAAAAAATTTACAATTCTTGAAACGATAGATAGTACCAACAACTATGCCATGGGAATGGTTCAAAATGGTGCCGGTAATAGTGGTGATGCGGTATTTGCACTTGCCCAAACTCACGGGAAAGGCCGTAGAAACAAGGTGTGGAAAAGCGGCGAAAGGCAAAGTATTTTGTTATCAATTATTACAGAAATGCAGTGGCTGCCTGTTCTTTGCCAGTTCAGGCTTAGCGTAGCTGTGGCATTAGCTTGCTATGATTTTGCATCTGGGTATATTAAGGAAAATGTAAAAATTAAATGGCCAAATGATATTTTTATTAATGACAGGAAGGCAGGCGGTATTTTGATAGAAAACGTAATAAAAGGTAATTTATGGCAGTGGTCAGTGATAGGGATAGGGTTGAATGTGAATCAGCCAAATTTTGAGATGGAAGATTTAAGGGCAATTTCGTTAAAACAGCTTAGTGGTGAAGAATATGATGTGGTGGAATTAGGCAAGATTCTGCATGAAAATGTTTTGGCGAGAATTGATCAATTGAAAAATGGCGAGTATGATAAAATGTTGGATAGTTATAATGCCAATTTATTTGCGAGGAATAAAAAAGTAAAGCTCAAAAAGGAGAATATTGTTTTTGAAACTGTAATTCAAAATATTTCCCCTTCAGGAGAACTTATTACAAAAGATGCTATAGAAAGAAGTTTTGGCTTTGATGAAGTAGAATGGCAAGGTCTCACCCCTCACCCCAACCCCTCTCCCCGGGGGGAGAGGGACTAAACCTATACAACCACGTTTACCATTTTTCCTTTTACGAAAATTAATTTTTTTACCGGCTTATCTTCAATCCATTTTTTTACCACCTCGTTATCCAACACGATTTTTTCAACTTCCTGTTGCTGTATATCTGTTGGCATGATGATCGTTGTTCGCATCTTACCGTTTATAGAAACAGGGTATTCTTTCTCTGACTCTACCAGGTATTTATTCTCAAGCTTTGGATAGTGCGCATCTACAATACTCGTTGTGTTGCCCAACTGGTGATACAGTTCTTCTGCAATATGCGGAGCATAAGGCGCTAACAGAATTAGCAATGGCTCCAGTATTTCCTTTTTATGGCATTTCAAATCAGTTAATTCATTTACACATACCATGAAGGCACTTACTGCTGTATTGAAAGAAAAGCGCTCAGTATCTTCCCCAATCTTTTTTATGGCTTTGTGTAAGACTTTTAACTCCGCATCATTCGCTTTTTCTTCTATCCAAATTTTACCTTTTATATCATCAAAAAATAATCGCCATAGTTTTTTTAAGAAACGGTGAACGCCTTCAATGCCTTTGGTATCCCACGGCTTACTCTGCTCTATGGGGCCAAGAAACATTTCATACATGCGGAAGGTATCAGCGCCGTATTTGTCTATGAGGTCATTTGGATTGACAGTGTTGTATTTGGATTTGGACATCTTTTCGGTTTCGACACCGCACAAGAATTTGCTGTCCTTTGTTGCTCTTATATTATTATCAATAGGAAAAGGAGTATTTATTTTTTCGTCCTCACAAATAAAAATGGCATTAGCATATTCTGGCTTCCATCTTTTAAATGCCTCTATGTCCAACTCGACACCATTTACTATATTTACATCCACACGGAGATTGTTTCCATCCATGCCTGCAGAATATAATTTATCTGGAAATTTGCCAATTGCTAAATGGATAATTTCCTGAATTTTTCTGCTGACTTCTACAGGAGCTGGAAATAGTTTTTCATAAATCCCAGTAGAAATAAAAATCATTTTTCCTTCAATTAGATTTTCTTTTGGATCTGGAATTCCTGCAGAGTCGCAACTTTTAATGGAATAATGATTTAATCTAAAAATAAGCCTAGTACTTCCCTGTATCATCCCTTGGTTCACCAACTTTTTAAAAGGCTCATCAAAACTTATAAACCCTAAATCATATAAAACCTTTGTCCACATGCGACTATACAATAAATGACCAACTGCATGCTCTGTACCGCCAACATATACATCTACCTGATTCCAATAATCGGTGGCTTTTTTGTCGGCAAATTCTTCATCGTTGTGCGGATCCATATAGCGAAGAAAGTACCAGGAGGAGCCTGCATAGCCGGGCATGGTATTGGTTTCCCTCACCCCTTCCCTCTCCGCAAGCGGAGAGGGAGAAGCTGCGCTCTCCAACGGCTTACGAGATCTTGCAGAAATAGTTTCTTCTATTTTGTTTAAGACAGAATTTAAATTTTTAAGAACTTCATCATTGCTAAAGCGAATGACATGAAAACCTAATTCAGTTAATAATTTCGTCCTTTCTTCATCATACATTTTTTGTTCTTCCGATTCATGATATCCGCCGTCAACTTCAACAATCAGATTATCCTGGAGAGAGATAAAATCAACGATATATGATGCAATGGGATGTTGCCTCCTGAACTTAACGCCCAACTTGCTATTACGCAAACTCTGCCAAAGTTTATTTTCTGCAGTAGTATAATCTTTGCGCATTCCCCTTGCTAACTCATATTGGCGTGGAGATGAAATTTTGTATTTAGGAACTAAAGCGGCCCCTCGCATTTCCGAGGTGTGGGTCACGTCACCCCTCTCCGCCTGCGGAGAGGGGCCGGGGGTGAGGTTGCTGGGGCTGAGGTTCACCCACTCTTCAATATTCGCCAACGGCCCTTGCCCTTCCGGGCCGGGTTTATAATTCTCCACATGCGGCAGCTTCACTGGCAATTCACTTACATCTAACGGGTAAGCAACTCCATTTTTATAATAAATCGGGAAGGGCTCACCCCAATAGCGCTGGCGGCTGAAGCCTGCATCACGCATTTTATAATTTACTTTTCTTTTTCCTATTCCCTCTTCTTCAATTCTTTCTAGGACAATTTCTATAGCATCTTCCATTTTTATTCCATTCAAAAAACCTGAATTGGTAAGCACGGCTTCTTTGGTAGGATTTGCTTCTTCGCCATTATAATAATCACCGATGATATTAGTAATCAGGATATTAAAGTGTTTTGCAAAAAGAAAATCACGCTGGTCACCGCATGGAACCGCCATGATAGCGCCCGTGCCATAGCCCGCAAGTACATATTCCGAAATCCATACAGGTATTTGCTTTCCATCAAAAGGATTGATAGCAAAAGCTCCCGTAAAAGCTCCCGTTATTTGTTTCACTTCAGCCATACGTTCCCTGTCGCTGCGGCTTTTCACGTAAGTGAGATATTCGTCTATGGATGCCTGTTGGTCTTCTGTAGTAATCTGGTTTACTAATTCATGCTCCGGCGCAAGCACCATAAAATCAACACCGAAAATTGTATCCGGGCGGGTAGTGTAAACTTTTATTTTTAAAGGAGCATCTCCCTCTCCACTTGCACAGAGCGCCGGGGTGAAGTCCCCCTCTCCACCCGTGGAGAGAGAAGGGGTGAAGTGGGTGAGGTTAAATTCCATCTCCGCCCCCTCACTTCTCCCAATCCAATTCCTTTGCATTTCCTTCATTGCCTCACTAAAATCAACTTTCTCCAATCCTTCCAAAAGCCTTTCAGCGTAGTCGGTAATACGCATATACCATTGGCGCATTTTCTTTTTTTCTACCGGATGGCCACCACGTTCGCTTACGCCGTTCACTACCTCATCGTTGGCGAGCACAGTGCCCAGGGCTTCGCACCAGTTTACTTCGCCATAAGCTGAATAGGCGAGCCGGTAATTCATCAAAATTTCCTCTTTCTCATCTTCTGAAAAATCTTTCCATTCATTGGCTGAAAATTTTATCTGCGTTTGTCGCTGGCCGTTATCGGCAGTATTTCCGGTTTGTTCAAAAATTTCTATAAGATCTTCTATCCTCCTGGCCTTATTTTCTTTTTTATCAAACCAGCTATTAAATATTTGAAGAAATATCCATTGTGTCCATTTATAATAAGAAGGATCACTTGTTCGTATTTCACGGCTCCAGTCATAGCTAAATCCGATATTCTCCATCTGCTGGCGGAAGGTTTCAATATTTTTTTCTGTCGTAACTGCGGGATGCTGGCCGGTTTCAAGCGCATACTGTTCCGCAGGGAGACCGAAACTATCATAGCCCATTGGGTGCAGCACATTAAACCCTTTTAGTCTTTTATATCGTGCATAAATATCGCTGGCGATGTAGCCGAGCGGATGTCCTACATGCAGCCCTACACCACTCGGATAGGGAAACATGTCGAGCACATAAAATTTTGGCTTTGGAGATGAATTTGCTACATGATAAATACCAGATTCTTTCCAGTCTTTCTGCCATTTTTTTTCAATATCTCTGTAATTATATTCCATTCTTTTCTCCTCGTATTTTTTTTATTTTGAAATAGTTCAACGATGCAGTACTCCCCTGCATCATTTTTACTAAATATAAAAATGATGCATCAACACCGGTTATTTTTTGTGAAAGAAATGTTATTCATTATTTATCTGCTGTCGCAATGGACCATCTATTATACATTAGCACTACAGGCAAGAGGGCAAAAATACTAAACCTGTTTAAAAACATTTATTTTTGCTCACCACATAATTTTACTGTTTTACAAATCTTTTATTTCTAATTATGGCTCAATTCGGTAAAGCATCTACTAAGCGTGGCAAACCATCTTACATATACGCCATCATTGGTGTCTCTCTCGTTCTCTTTCTCTTTGGCGTGGTTGGCTGGATCTTTTTGAATATTAAAAAAACAGGCGACTATTTTAAAGAGAATATCCAGTTGCATGCATATATCTATCGCACCGCAAGCAAAAAGCAAATTGATACGGTAACGACCTATATCAAAACGTTGCCATACGCGGTGAATGTTGAATATACTACGCGGGAAATGGCGATTGAAAAATATAATAAGGAAAATGATACGCTTTGGAAAAAGATCGCGATAAGTAATCCCTTACCGGAAAGTATTGATTTCTACGTGAAGGCTAACTATGTTGACAAAGACAGCCTCGCCTTACTTGAAAATAATCTGCTCACAAATTATCCGACTATAATTTCGGAATTTCAAACGCCTAAAGAAACGGTGGCAGGCGTAAGCCAATTTGTAAAAAACACAACTTTAGTTTTGCTGATAATTGCAATAATACTGTCAATCCTTGTTATTATTTCCATTGATAATACCATAAGGCTCGCTATGTATAGTAACCGGTTCTTGATAAAGACGATGCAAATGGTAGGCGCAACGAGGTGGTTTATTGCAAAACCTCTTGATGGGCGTGCGATTGTGAATGGGCTGATTGCTTCAGGAATTGCAATCGGGCTAATGCTTGGCTTTATCACATTATCAGAAAAGTTTGTTCCTTATCTACAAGTGCTTCATGATTCGAAGAATATGATCTTTATTTTTATCTGCATTATCATTTTAGGCCTTTTTATTACCCTTTTCAGTACACATCGTTCTGTATTAAAATATTTAAAAATGAAGCTTGATGACCTCTATTAATGGTGGCTTATTTTGTTTTATTTCCTAACATTGCAAACTCAAATTTGAAAATGAAATCGACACACGCAAAAAAAGTTGTTACCGCTGATAAAGTCACCATAGCAAAAGGTTCTTCTGTTGACAATGTTCTTTTCACAAAAGATAATTTTAAATGGATGATTATAGGTTTGATAATAATGGCACTTGGATTTTTTTTAATGGCTGGCGGCAAAAGCAGCAACCCTGATGTATTTGATGATAGCTCAGTCTATAGTCCAATGCGGATAACGGTTGCGCCTATACTAATTGTTGCAGGCCTTATCGTCGAAATTTTTGCTATAATGAAAAAGCCGAAATAATTTCGTTTTTTAAATATTTCAGGGCGATATAAGATCGCCTTTTTTTATGTTTGCCATTTAACTAAAAGTACAATATGAACATTTTCCAGGTAATCATTATTGCAATTGTAGAAGGCCTCACGGAGTTTATTCCTATATCCTCTACAGGGCACATGATTATTACAGAGAAGCTGCTGCATATCACGGAATCAGAATTTGTAAAAGTATTTACCGTTGCTATTCAATTGGGCGCTATACTGGCCGTGGTAGTTTTGTATTATAAAAAGTTTTTCAATTTCAGTAAATGGAAATTTTATGTAAAACTTCTGATAGCAGTAATACCGGCAATTATCCTTGGTTTTTTGTTTTCAAAAAAGATAGATGCGTTATTGGAGAGTGCCACTACGGTTGCTGTTTCCATGCTGGCTGGCGGTGTTGTTTTGCTTTTTATTGACAATGTTTTTAAAAGACCTTTGATTGATTCAGAAGAAAAAGTTTCTTATAAAAAGGGATTTATTATTGGCGTGTGGCAGTGCATTGCCATGATACCCGGCGTAAGCAGAAGTGCTGCATCCATCATAGGTGGCATGCAGCAAAGGCTTACCAGGAGTGCTGCTGCGGAGTTTTCTTTTTTTTTAGCTGTGCCTACAATGCTCGCTGCTACCGGTTATAAATTGCTTAAATATTTCAAAGAAAGTGGCGGCTTTACACCCGTTGAAGTGCAGCAGTTGGTAATTGGAAACGTTGTTGCATTTGTGGTTGCTGTTCTTGCCATTAAATTTTTTATCACTATGCTAAAGAAATATGGTTTTAGAATTTGGGGTGTTTACAGGGTAGTTGTAGGTATTGTATTATTGGTGATGATCTACACCGGTTATCTCGCTAAGTGATAAAAGATTTGTCTTAAACCGAATCTGTGTTTACAAATAATTGCCATCATCTTCCAATGAAAGTTTATTACTTTCAGCAATCATTTCAATACACATGCAAACTGCTTCTAAAAAAGTCATCAACGGATGGGCGATGTACGATTGGGCCAACTCCGTTTATAACCTTGTAATTACTACAACATTTTTCCCTGTTTATTATACTGCAATGACTGATGCCTCACCCTTCAATGGGAAAGTGCATTTTCTCGGAAGAACGTATGTAAATACTGCTTTGTATAACTACGCACTCGCATTTACTTATTTGCTTGTTGCCTTTACCCTTCCTATTCTTTCGTCCATTGCTGATTATAAAGGGAACAAAAAAAAATTCATGCAGTTCTTTTGTACTATGGGCGCATTATCATGTAGTGTACTTTATTTTTTCACACCTGAATATTTTGCGTTGGGTGTTTTTTGCATGATGGCTGCTGCGTTTGGCTTTTATGCCAGTCTTGTTTTTTATAATTCTTATTTACCTGAAATTGCTGAGGAAAAAGACAGGGATCATGTAAGCGCGAAAGGATTTACCTATGGTTATATCGGAAGTGTGATAATGCAATTGGTAGGTTTTGCCCTGGTTTTATTTTGGGATAAAATACCTTTTCTTCATAGTGCAGGCGACGCAGTGCGGCTAACTTTTTTATTGGTAGGAATATGGTGGATCGGTTTTGCGCAAATAACCTTTAACCGGTTGCCCAAAGGCATACCTGCTGTTGCCAATGGAGAAAAGAAAAGTTCTCTAACCGGCGGATTTATAGAGCTGAGAAAAGTTTTCGTTCAGCTCCTGAAAATGCCTGTGCTCAAACGATTTTTATTTGCCTTCTTCTTTTATAATATGGGTGTGCAAACGGTAATGCTTGCCGCTGCAAACTTCGGGACAAAAGTGTTGAACCTTCCTTCAACCAATCTTATCATCACTATGGTGCTTATACAATTGGTCGCTATCGCAGGGGCTTATCTTATGTCAAAGCTTTCCGGCATATTTGGAAACCTGCAGGTGCTTATCGGGGTGGTTGTTTTCTGGATAGCTATATGCGTTGCTGCTTATTACATGCAAACAGAAATCCATTTTTATATATTGGCTGTGGCGGTCGGGCTTGTGATGGGTGGCATTCAGTCACTCAGCAGGTCAACCTATTCCAAACTTATGCCTGTCACAAAAGACACTGCATCGTTTTTTAGCTTTTATGATGTTACCGAAAAAATTGCCATCGTTATCGGGCTTTCTGCCTTTGGCATTATCGAGGAATATACTGGCAGCATGCGCAACTCCGTCCTTTCTCTTATTATATTTTTTACTATCGGTTTACTTGGCCTCATAGCAGCCTTGTACAAGCAGAAAAGAGATATTTCTTATATTACCGCATGAAACTTTACTCAATAAATGCCGGTTATTTTAAACTTGATGGCGGCGCAATGTTTGGCGTTGTTCCAAAAAGCATCTGGCAAAAATTAAACCCGCCTGATGAAAAAAATCTTTGCAATTGGGCAATGCGTTGTCTTTTAATAGAAGATGGAAACAGGCTAATACTTATTGATAATGGAATGGGCAACAAACAGGATGAAAAATTCTTTGGACATTATTTTTTAAATGGCGATGACAGTCTTGAAAAATCATTGGCGAAAAATGGTTTTTCAAAAGACGATATCACAGATGTTTTTTTAACGCATTTGCATTTTGACCACTGTGGCGGTTCTATTGAAAAAGCAGGCGATAAACTTTTACCTGCATTTAAAAATGCAACTTATTGGAGCAATGAAAAACATTGGCAATGGGCAACTAATCCTAACGACAGGGAAAAGGCAAGTTTTTTAAAAGAAAATATTTTACCTATACAGGAAAGTGGCAAATTAAAATTTATTGAAGCAAAGGAAGGGATTGAATTGGCAAACGGGTTTACTATCCGTTTTGTAAACGGCCACACTGAGTCTATGATGCTGCCGCAGATAAATTATAAAGGCAAAACGATTGTTTATATGGCTGATCTACTTCCGTCGGCTGCGCACATTCCAATACCATATATAATGGCCTATGATACACGTCCGCTCGAAACTTTGCAGGAGAAAAAATCCTTTCTTGACGAAGCGCAAAGGAATGATTTCATACTTTTTTTTGAACATGATCCATTAATTGAATGCTGCAATTTGCAACTAACAGAAAGGGGTGTACGAAGTAAAGAGACGTTTTTATTGGGTGATTTTTAAGCCCCCTATCCCCCGAAGGGGGAAAGAAGAACCCCTAACCCCTAAAGGGGGAACAAGACTGATTGAAAAAATTTTAATTTCCATTTGTCCAAGAGCTGCTAATAAGTTAGTTCCCTTCCCTTCGGGAAGGGGTTGGGGATGGGCCTTTTTACCTAAAACTCACTAACGAACTGAGCGGGTATCTTAAATTTCTATATCCCATCATATCTACTTTTATAGATCCTACCGAGATTGGGCTTTCTGCCCTGAGTAATAAATGGTTGGCGTCATCGCTTACCCATACATTCATTTTTTCACCCCCTTCAAAAATGGTTCCTTTTATAAGTAACGGTTTGAATTTTATTGCACGGAATTTCCCATATTTTGTCCTGATGGTTTCTTTTCCTTCATACTTTAAATAAAGATGATAAACTTCATCATCCAAAAACATATCGAAGGGAACTTTATCACCAGGCTTGTATCTACTGAAGTCTATGTTTCTTGCGTAGTAGGTAGCGCTTATTACATCCTGTATACACGGGCTTATTTTAAAAACACCATTAGTACTTACGGCCGTACCTGCTTTGTGATTGAAGGTTACATTATTATAAATTTTATAGCCGCCTTCATCTACATTTCTTACAAATTTTATGGGTAACATTGTTCCCGTATCTATATAAGTTTCGTATTTGTCCCGCACCTTAAAAAAATTATCGAAGAAAGAATAAGAAGTGCCGGTGCCGATGCAGTGATATACTATTTTACCATTGAACTTTTCAAGCGCTGTAGTAAATTTTGCCTCGCCAGCGCCCACATACATTCCTAGAGTAGTGTAGTAAACTTTCATGGTAACTTCTTCCCCTGCATTGAAGGCTTTATTGCGCACGCCGCAAAATTCATCACCCGCTTCTGTTGTAAACGCAAAAAGCAGAATTAAAATCGTAATAACTGTTTTCAAACTATATCAGATTAATCTTTAAAAATTTTTATACCTAAAATAAAAAGGCTGCCAAGTACAGCCGGAATAAACAGGTTGATAAACCATATACCAAACGTTGTTCCGATTATACCTACGGTATTCGTGCTATAGAAATTTAAAAGACCGGTGCTAAACTTTCCTCTTATTCCCAGGTCAGCAATTGCGAATGAAGGTACAATAGCCATTATAAGAAAAAGGATGCTTATGAGCCAGAAGCCGGTTATCCAAAAAATATCAACGTGCAATACCTGGAGCAGTAATATATACTGAATGACGAAAACAATATACCTGAAGAAGGAAAGTGAAAGTAACCTTAACAAT
Source organism: Ginsengibacter sp. (assembly GCA_039931355.1). Classification (GTDB taxonomy): domain Bacteria; phylum Bacteroidota; class Bacteroidia; order Chitinophagales; family Chitinophagaceae; genus Ginsengibacter. The sequence continues at coordinate 19,380 of JBDTSD010000036.1, read as the reverse complement.
AATTTGGGAGTAAACTCTTCAAGTACATTAATGTATTGAACATATTTGGAAGCTGCCGGAATTTTTTCAACAAGCCTCGTAAGCCAGGCTAGCCTGAAATAAAATAAAAGCAGTGTCAGCACAGTACACGCCGATAAAAATAATAACGTTTTAAGCCAGAAAACCGAAAGGCCCATAATATCACCGGTATGCTGAAAATAAATAAGATATACCAACCCCATACAACCAATGATTAATGTAATGATAAGCTGGCTAATGCTTCCGGCTATTGATAATGATATGGCTTTTATCCTGTTGCCTTCGCCAATGTATAAAATGCGACCGCCATACTCGCCTATTCTATTAGGTGTATTTAGGGAAAATGCCACGCCGCTGAGCACGGATTTATATGCGGTAAAAAAACTTATGGATTGTACGTTTCTCAAAAGCAACTGCCATTTTTTTGCTTCAAAGCCCCAGTTGATGAACACGAAAGATATCACTAGCCAGAATTTCCATGCTTGTGGGCCAAAAGGAGCTTGCTTAATTAATTCAATTGATTCACCCAAATGTGGTTGGCCTTTTACCTGCTTGTATAAAGAATAAAAAAGCCATGCGCCAAGCAGGGGTGCAATAATATACTTGAATATTATTTTGATATTTTTGTTTATACGGATCATGTAGCTTTGGTCAAGGTAAAGGATCATCCTTCATTTGCACCAAGTAGTTTTTTGATTAGTATCGGTTCAAAAATAACCTTCAATTGCATAAAAATTCAAAAATCATTTTAGGAATTGATCCCGGCTCATTGATTATGGGTTTTGGTGTAATTGCCGTTTCCGGCAACGGTGTTTCTTTAATAGTTATGGATGTGCTTAAGCTTTCTCCCAAAACCAATGCCTATGAAAGATTACAGGTGATCCACTCAAAAGTGTGCGAGCTGGTAAAAATTCATTCGCCGCAGGCACTTGCCATCGAAGCCCCTTTTTTTGGTAAAAATGTTCAAAGTATGCTTAAGCTCGGCAGAGCACAGGGCGTCGCTATTGCCGCCGCAATGCAGGCAGGCGTTCCTGTTACAGAATATTCTCCGCGAAAAATAAAACAATCTATTACCGGAAATGGAAACGCTGATAAGCTGCAGGTGTTGAAAATGTTGCAGCGTATCCTAAGTTTTGAGGATGGACCCCGATATTTTGATGCAACGGATGCACTTGCCGTGGCTGTGTGTCACCACTTCCAGGGAAATGCTTTGAGTGGTGCTACATCAAAAAAACTCCATGGATGGAAAGACTTTTTGGTACAAAATCCGGGAAGGATAAAATAAAAGCAGAAAAAAACCTACGCCTTCATGGCATTCAAAATCTTGTCCTGCACCGCCTGCAATTCTTCTTCAGAGAGCTTTAGCTTTCTTCTTGTAAAATTTAAATCATCAGCATCGTTAATGGGGACAAGGTGCATATGTGCATGTGGCACCTCAATCCCTACCACACTTAAGCCGCAACGATTGCAATCGAAGGCCCTTTCAATAGCCTTTGCGATAGGCTTTGCGAATAAAAATATTTCTTCAAGATAATCATCAGGAACATCAAAAAATTTATCAATCTCTAATTTAGGAATTACAAGTGTATGGCCTTCCACCAAAGGATTAATATCCAGGAAAGCAAAAAATTTTTCATCTTCTGCTATCCGGTAAGAAGGAATTTCCCCCGCAATTATTTTTGAAAAAATAGTCATTGAGATTTTTATTTAGCCGAATTTTAAAATATAAGCCTGAGGTAAGACAACATTGCTTAAGCGGTAATATTTTCTATCTTAAATTTTATCAGGCCTGCCGGCACTTTTATTTCAGCAATGTCGCCTATAGTTTTTCCGAGCAAACCATTTCCTATGGGCGATGCCGCTGATATCTTTTGTAATTTAAGATCTGCTTCTTTTTCTGAAACGATCTGGTAGGTAACCTGCTTTTTTGTAGAGAGGTTGGTAAGGGTAACTTTGGTAAGGATAGAGACCTTACTTGTGTCTATTTCGGTTTCATCCACTATACGGGCAGTTGCAATTATTCCTTCCAATTGTTTTATTTTAGCCTCGAGCATGCCCTGTGCCTCTTTCGCTGCATCGTATTCAGCATTTTCTTTCAGGTCTCCTTTTTCACGGGCTTCGCCTATAGCCTTTGAAGCTGCGGGCCTCTCAATACCTTTCATGTGCTGAAGCTCATTTTTCATTTGCTCAAACGTATCTTTCGTTACATAGTTAATCTGGCTCATACCTCAATTTTTTACTGTTGATATTTCAAACGGATGACTAAAAAAAATACAACGCCCCATTATTATGAAGCGTTGTATAATTACAAATATAATTAATTTTTAAAAACGGTTATTCTAACCGGAGTTTTTTCAATAAAACTTGCGACATTTTGTAAAATGCATCTAAACTATAACCTGCAATGTGTGGTGTTATAATCACATTTGGTTGAGATAATAACCAGTTTAAACGCTGATTTTCTTCTTTAGTATAAGTGCCGAGTTTTTCGTTTTCTAAAACATCCAGGCCCGCACCGGCAATCTTTTTATTTTTTAATGCATTAATCAGGGCTATAGTGTCAGTGACCTTGCCCCTGCATGTCGAAATAAAATAAGGCGATCGCTCCAAAGAATTAAAAAACTTTTCATTCGCTAAATGTTCAGTCTCACTTGTAAGAGGCACATGCAAACTAATTACATCAGCATACCTGCACACCTGTTCAAAATTGGCTTCTTTAATAAAACCGGCTCCGAAGCCATATTTATATTTATCGTAAGCCAGTACGGTCACATTAAATGATGATAGTAAATTGACCAGCGCAGATCCTGTATTTCCAAAGCCAATAATACCGACCGTTTTTTCACTAAGCTCTGTGCCGCGATTTGGATTCCGTATCCATTTCTTATCCTTCACTTCTTCGAAACTGGCGCTTATTTTTTTCGTAAGATTTAAAATCAAGCCCAATGCATGCTCACCTACTGCATTACGATTACCTTCAGGGCTGCTTATGCATTGTATGCCTTTTGAAGTTGCGTATTCAACATCTACTAATTCCATTCCACTTCCTAACCTGCCAATCCATTTTAGCCGTGTGGCTTTGTCTATAACCGCCTTATCAATTTTCAAACGGCTTGTAATAACTATTCCTTCTGCCTGGTTTATTATCACGCTTAATTCTTCATACGTGATATTTTCGCTATGCAAAATTGAATAACCTTTATGCTGGAGAACGTCAATCAGGTGATTGTGTACGGAAGCTGTTATTATAACCTGGCTTTTCAAATTTTCTTCTTTTTATTCTGAGGCAATCATGCTTATTTCTACATTCACATTTTTCGGCAGTCCCCTTACAGCCACTGTTTCCCTTGCGGGAAAGTCTGACTCAAAAAATTTACCATAAATTTTATTAACAGGAGCAAACAAATCCATGTCTTTTAAAAAAATGGTTGTTTTGATAACATTTGCAAATCCAAGACCGGCTGTTTCAAGAATAGCTTTTAAATTCTGCATCACCATTTCAGTTTCTTCCTGTATGTTACCAGTTACCAAGTCTGATGTGCCTGGCTTAATAGCTACCTGCCCGGATATAAACAGGAGGCCTGCAGCTCTTACTGCCTGGCTGTAAGGCCCGATTGGCGCAGGTGCATCCGTAGTATTTATGATTTGCTTGTTCATTATTTATTTTATTGAGGGTAATAAAATTGCAAAACTTTCCATCAACTAACAAACCTATTTTTGCAAAAAATTTAATATGAAGGTCGTCATTCTTGCTACGAATGAACAAAAGAAGGAAATTGAAATAAAGAATGTGAGCCACAGTGCTTCCCTAATTTTTATTGCTAGTACTGAAGAGATCGAGCAACTTGAAGATTTTGATGCGATTTTTTTATTAGCGGGCGAACCCTCGGATACCTCATTAAAAGAGTATTCGGATAAACCTGTTCTTATACATTCAGTCATCGATACTTTAGGGGATAGAAAATCACCTTCTAATTACAGCAGGATAAATGCGTGGCCAGGATTTTTAAAAAGGCCCACCTGGGAAGTGGCGGCTAATGATGAAGATGCCGCCGGTTTGGTTTTTAAAGAGCTTGGCTGGAATGTGGTATTTGTAAAAGATGAGCCTGGTCTTGTTGCAGCAAGGGTAATAAGCATGATCATTAATGAAGCGTATTTTGCTTTAGAAGAAAAAGTAAGCACGATAAAAGAAATTGACCTGGCAATGAAACTCGGAACGAATTATTCTGCCGGGCCTTTTGAGTGGAAAGGTATTATAGGAATACGAAACATTTATTGTCTTTTGCAAAGGCTATCGGAAACGGATAACCGCTATTTACCAGCTCCACTTTTGCGGGAAGAATATAGAAAAATTTACCCTCAATAATGCCTTATATTTTAAATATTCATACTTCTACGGAAACAGCTATAATAAACCTTGCCAGGGATGGACATACATTACACACAATCATTAATGATGATACAAAACAGCATGCTGCTTTTCTTCATTCAGCGGTGAATGAGCTCCTTGAAAAAGAGGATATAACTGTAAGAAAATTGGATGCGATCGGCATCACCTCCGGGCCAGGATCTTACACGGGAATACGGGTAGGGCTATCTGCGGCTAAAGGGTTTTGCTATGCGCTCAACATTCCGCTGATAGCATTTAATACGCTTGAAGTAATGGCGCTATCAGCGGCCTCTTCAGCCGAAGACGAAGAAGCTTTCTATTGCCCAATGATTGACGCAAGGCGAATGGAAGTATACACTGCTTTGTATTCTTTTGATTCACAGGAAATTGAGCCGCTGACTGCTAAAATTCTTGATGAGAATTCCTTTAAAAAATATGAAGACTTATGCAAAATAATATTTTCCGGAAGCGGAAGTAAAAAATTCAGAGACTTAACAAAGTCCGCAAATTTTTTTTTCAGCGAAACCGGAATTTCTTCGAAATCCCTTACCTTGTCTTCATGGCAAAAATTTCAAAAACATGAGTTCGAAGATGTCGCCTCTGTAAAACCTTTATATATAAAAGATTTTTATACTGCTTAGCGAAATTGATTCCCCTAACCGTAAAAGACGTTTTTAATTCTTTGCTTTCATAAACGTAGAATTTATTATAACGATATGTATCTTTGTAATATCAGGTAATCAATATAGATTATCTAAAAATGCCTTCTATGACCTTTTCCGAGCCAATACGACAAACAATAATTCTGGACGAAGGCCCGGAAAATGCAAGTTTGCTGAACATCGATTATCATAATATTAAAAAGGCAGCTTTGGTACTTAGATCAATGAACCATAAGTTGCGCCAGCAGATTATTAAGACGATTTATGACAGTCAAAAGCTTACTGTTACTCAGCTTTACGTAAAGCTCAGGTTAGAGCAATCAGTAGCATCACAGCATCTCGCCATACTAAGAAAAGCCGGTATTGTCGGAACAGAGCGTGATGGAAAATTCATTTATTATTCTATCAATTCTTCACGTATTGAGGCAATAAATGATTTTGTAAAAAAATTATTAGGCTGATAAATTAACTGGCGCTTTTCTCCCGCATTTTCTCCCCGTTTGATTTATTTTATCTTTGCAAATAACTAAACTGAGTTAATCAGTGTGAGGATTTACTGATAACATATCGAATTAACAATTATTTGTTTAAATATTTATATGTACATAGAACAAATTTATACCGGTTGTCTTAGTGAAGCTGCTTATTTTGTAGAAAGTAATGGAGAAGCAATTATCATTGATCCACTGAGAGATACGGATGCATATCTTAAGCTTGCCAGGGAACATAATGCAGAAATAAAATACATCCTCGAAACTCATTTTCATGCTGATTTTGTCAGCGGGCATATTGACCTTTCCAGGCAGACTGGTGCAACTATTGTTTACGGTCCTGGCACAGAGGCAAACTTTCCTTTTCATCTTGCGAAGGATGGAGAGATTTTTAATGTAGGAAGTATAAAAATCGAAGTAATCCATACACCTGGCCACACACTTGAATCAACCTGTTATCTTTTAAGAGATGAAGAGAATAAGCCATATTGTTTATTTACAGGAGATACCCTTTTTGTAGGAGATGTAGGGAGGCCGGACTTAAGCAGTGGTGATATGACAAGTGAAGAACTTGCATCAATAATGTACGACACTATTCAAAATAAATTAATGAAGTTACCCGATGATGTAATCGTTTATCCTGCACATGGCGCCGGCAGCAGTTGCGGTAAAAATATAAGTGCTGAAACACATAGTACAATAGGGATACAAAAGAAAACGAACTATGCCATGCAGCCTCAAACAAGAGAAGAATTTATTAAGGCAGTAACTACAGGATTGAATGATGCGCCGCCATATTTTGCAGTGAATGCAAAAATTAATAAAGAGGGATATTTCAGCCTGGATGATATAAAGACGAAAGCGCTCACTCCTTTATCAGTGAAAGACCTTAAAAAGAAAATGAGCGAAGACGTTATCATACTTGATACAAGGCGGTCGGAAGAGTTTAAAAATGCCTTTATTCCGGGCTCAATATTTATCGGCCTTGAGGGTCGTTTTGCTGAATGGGCAGGAAGCCTTCTTCCTTTTGACCAAAGAATAATTCTTGTTACAAAAGAAGGCATGGAAGAAGAAACCGTCATAAGGCTTGCCCGTGTGGGATTTGAAAATGTGGAAGGCTACCTAAAGGGGGGGATTGAAGCATGGAAAAAGGCCGGCGAGATAGCAGACATGATAATTGATGTGGAAGCAGATGAATTGGCAATGGACATTCCATTTGATGACAACCTAACGGTGGTGGACGTACGAAAACCAAATGAATTTGCAGAAGGCCACGTGGCAGATGCTGTAAACATAAATCTTGCTGATATGACTGACCTTGCGTTGATCGCTCAATTTGAAGAAAGTCAAAATCTTTACGTGCATTGCGCCGGTGGCTACAGGAGCTTAATTGCCTGCTCTATATTAAAAAGGCAGGGTTATCATAACCTGCGGAACATTGCAGGTGGCTGGGCAAAAATTAAAGAAGAAAAAAGTATTAAGGTTCAGAAAGAGGCGAGTGTATTAAATTAATTTTTTATAAAACTATATTTTGTACAAGCTCGTCTTTGTGGGGATAATCAGTATTAAAGTGAAGGCCCCGGCTTTCATGACGCAACTGGGCTTCTTTTACAATCAGGTAACCAACAGTGATTAAATTTCTCACTTCACAAAGTTGCGGTGATACAGAAGTAGTTTGATATAATTGTTCAGTTTCTACATGCAAAAGATCAAGCCGTTTCATAGCTCTTTCAAGCCTGACATTCGTTCTTACAATGCCCACATAATCCGTCATCAGTAATTGTATTTCTTTTAATGACTGGGTGATAAGAATCATCTCTTTCGGGGCAGTTGTTCCTTTGGCATTCCAATCAGGAATTGCGTCATTAAACTCAAGTAAGTTGATCTTATTAATTGCATCGAGGTAACACCTGTGCGCAAAAACCATCGCTTCCAAAAGTGAGTTGCTTGCAAGCCGGTTTGCGCCATGAAGCCCTGTACTTGCACATTCGCCGCAGGCATACAAATTTTTTATGGATGATCTTCCCCATTCATCTGTTTTAATTCCGCCGCAACTGTAGTGCGCGGCGGGAGCAACAGGTATATATTGTGTCGCCACATCAATACCAACAGACTTGCATTTTTCCGTAATATTTGGAAAGTGATGAACAAATTTTTCCATATCCATTTGCGTACAATCGAGGAAAACATTCTCTGTTCCATTTATCTTCATTTCATTATCAATCGCTCTCGCTACAATGTCACGGGGTGCAAGATCTTTTCTTTCATCATAATTTTCCATGAATGCTTCTCCCTTGTGATTCCGCAGAATGGCTCCATCTCCCCTTACCGCTTCTGTAATTAAAAACGCCTGCCCGCTTACACCTGCTTCATATAAAGCGGTTGGGTGAAATTGTATAAACTCCATATTTTCTATTCTGCCTTTTGCCCTATACATCATAGCAACACCATCTCCGGTAGCAATAGAGGGATTAGTAGTTGTACGATAAACCTGGCCGTTTCCACCAGTTGCAAGCAAAGTAATTTTAGAGCGGATTTTTTCAATTTTATTCGAAACCATGTTCAATACATATACACCAAAGCACTCTATATCCGGGGTTGATTTAGTTACCAAATAGCCTAAATGATGCTGGGTGATAATATCAATAACAAAGCAATGGCTTATTAAGTTAATATTGGGCTTACTTTCAATAGCTGCAAGTAATGTATCCTCTATTTCTTTCCCGGTTATATCTTTATGATGCAGGATGCGAAATTCACTGTGGCCGCCTTCTTTACCAAGTGCATATTCGCCTGAATGTTCTTTATCGAAATGGGCGCCCCAACTAATGATCTCACGAATTCTCTCTACGCCTTCCGTTACTACTATCTCTACTATTTTAGGATCGCACAATCCATCACCGGCGATCAATGTATCCTCGATATGTTTGGCGAAACTATCATTATCAAAATCTGTAACGCCTGCAACACCGCCCTGGGCGTACTTTGTGTTCGTTTCATCACTTACTGTTTTTGTAAGAATAGTAATTGTTTTATCCGGGCAATCCTGCGCAACCTTTAGCGCATAGGTTAGTCCCGCGATACCGCTACCGATCACTAAAAAATCTGTTTTCATTTATTTTAAAAGTTTTGAAGAAAAGTTTAATTGAATACTCAAATTAGTGATAAAAAACAAACCTCCTAATTTTTGAAATTTTAGGAGGTTTTAGGAATAAAAATTATTTATAAAAGCTACACTTCCACCCACGCCTCATTTTCTTTCAATAGATTTACCAGTTCATCAACAGCCACTTCACTGGCAACGTTTCTTTTCACTACATCTTTGCCTTTATACAAAGTGATCTTTCCGGGGCCGCTGCCTACATAGCCAAAATCAGCATCGGCCATTTCGCCGGGGCCATTTACAATACAGCCCATAATAGCAATTTTAACCCCTTTCAAATGATTCGTAACTGCCCTGATCTTCGCCGTGGTTTCCTGCAGATCAAATAACGTTCTACCGCAGCTTGGGCAACTTATGTATTCTGTCTTTGATATTCGCGTTCTGGCTGCTTGTAATATACCAAAGGCAATTGAATTCATTAATTTATTATCGGTCGCAACGTTTTTATTACCAAAATAATGACCTAAGCAAATGCCATCACCAAATCCATCTATCAATAATGCACCAACTTCAACAGCATAGTGGATAAGGCTTTCATTCATGGCTGCATCGCTGCTATCACAAATAATAACGACAGGATTTTTTATGTTATGTTCATCTAATTCAATGAACATTCTGCGAATGCTTTGCATCGCATTTATGTTTGTGGAACTTAAACAAATAACAACCTTGCCCCAATCCTGTGGGCTAGTGGAGAGGGAGAATTTTAATTCCTCTAATTCTTTTACGTCATAGGCTTCCGAGAAACAATCGATCATTACAAAATTTGTTTTTGAATTTTTGTAAGGTGATTTTGAAAATTCTTTTGCAGAAAAGATCGGGAAATACTTAGTTGTATCTAAGTCAGTGTTTTTAGAAAATAGTTCATAATTTATAATCACCTTTAAAGTTCCCGGCAATGCAAATTCCAAAATTTGATGGCCTGTGAAAATATAATCAGCAGCTATGTCTCCAATGTTCCACTTGTCTGTTGCTATATCGTAATCGTATCCTATATTTTCTAAATCAGCAGGAGTAATTTTTTCAATTTTACTAAGATCAGCAATTACAACAGGAACATGGTTGCGACCGATGTTTTCTACTTCAAAAGTTTCTCTGCGTTTATATTCAAAGGGAGAATACGATATTTTTTTAATTTTAGGAATTGGTGGATCTGCAGTTATGGTAATTGCAATTGTCCGGATATCAATTTCTCTTTCATCAATAATCTCTCGCCTATCTTGTATATCATGAGTTAAGAGGCCAGCGTATCTTGAAACAATATCTTTGCAAACAGGTATTTCAAACTCAGGATCTTCGGTTAACGACACTCTGATAGTATCGCCAATTCCATCTTCCAATAATGCACCAATTCCTATCGCGGATTTTATTCTGCCATCTTCTCCATCGCCTGCTTCTGTTACACCTAAATGTAAGGGATAACACTCGTTGAATTCGTTCATCATGTGATTTATCAGCAGCCGGTAAGCTTCTATCATTACCTGCGGATTGCTGCTCTTCATGCTCAATACTATATTGTGATAATCCTCGCTGCGTGCTATGCGCAAAAACTCCATCGCACTTTCTACCATTCCATTTGCTGTATCGCCATAGCGGCTCATGATCCTGTCACTAAGCGATCCGTGATTGGTGCCGATGCGCATTGCAGTTCCATATTCCTTACAGATTTTTATCAGCGGCGTGAATCGTGTCCTTATCCTTTCAATTTCTTCGATATAATCTGTATTGGAATATTCTATCAGCTCAAATTTTTTCTTATCAACATAGTTGCCAGGGTTCACCCTTACTTTTTCTACGATACGTGCAGCAATTTCGGCAGCATTTGGTGTAAAATGAATATCTGCAACTAACGGTGTGGCATAGCCTCTTTTGCGAAGCTCATTTTTTATATTCAATAAATTCTCAGCTTCTCTCTTTGAAGGAGCAGTAATTCTTATTAATTCCGAGCCGGCTTCTATACAGCGGATACTTTGCTCAACAGTTGCGTTTGTATCCATCGTATCGGTTGTCGTCATAGTTTGTATCCTGATGGGATTGAAATTGCCCAGCAGCAAATCGCCAACTTTTACTTCACGCGTTGCCAATCTTTTGTACTCTGTTAAAGACTCAGCATAAAGTTCCATATGTATAAAAATTTATTAGCAAAAATACTATTAAAAGAAGGGTAAGGTATATTAAGGAATTTAACGAGGCTTATTTATCACCAATCCTTTTCAGGTGTATTTGAAGGCTCCGCACCTTTAATTTTATGTAGCTTATCCTGCAACGCTTTTTCTTTTTCTAACAGAGATTTAAGTTTTTCTTCCGCATCCTGCTTTGAAATTTTTGAAGGTTGTGGCTTAGGCTCCGAATCTTTTTTCTGCTGATCCTTTTGGTCCTGTTTAGGATCTTTCTTTTTATCCTTATTATCTTTCTTGTTTTCCTTTTTCTTTTGCTCCATTAATGCCCGCTCAAGATTCTGCCTGGCATCTTCATCTGCAGGATTTAACAATAATGCATTTTTATAAGCAACTATGCACTCAGGTAATTTGTTGGCCTTTTGGTAAGCAACGCCTTTGTTATAGAATGCCTTTTGCTTTGTCTCATTTTCAGTACTGTTTTTTATTGTATTGTTATAAGAGTTCACCGCCTCATCAATATTTTCTTTGCGGTAAAGCGTATTGCCTATATTATAACTTGCGATTGTATTTTTTTCATCAAGTTTCTGCGCCTGCTTATACAAATCCTCTGCTTTATCATATTCATTATTCTTATAAGCTTCATTGCCTTTTGCTATTTCATTCTTTGCACTTTGGGCAAATGAAGTGCTGCATAAAATAAATAGTGAAAGGCCCGTAACGATAACTTTTTTGACCATCTTTTTTTTCTCAGATATAAATAAGTCTATTACTAAAAGTAAAAATGCGAGCGCCAATATGTATTGAAAAAACTGGCGAAATGATTCGAAAGATTTATCGGTAATAACAGTTTCGCCTATGCCCGATAATTTACTTTCAATGTTAGCAACCACTTTATCAGTAGAACTGTAGTGTTGATAAATGCCATTTCCTTTGGCGGCGATATCGCTCAATTCCTCTTCATTTAATTTTGAAATAACCATGTTGCCATGATCATCAGTTTTATAACTGCTTGTTTCAGGATCCATAATTGGCGCACCCTGCGTAGATCCGAAGCCAATTGTGTTCACCATTATACCATCACTCGTAAGTTGCTTCACTACCTTCAGCGCATCTTTATCATGATCTTCCCCATCGCTTAATAAAACGACTGCCTTGTAGGTTTTATCCTTTGGATTGAATGCTGCACCGCACATTTTTAATGCCTGGCTTATAACTGTCCCTTGCGTGGGAATATCATCCGGCGATGCTGACGAGAGATACATCTTTGCCGCCGCATGATCTATGGTCATTGGCATTTGAAGATATGCACGGCCCGCAAATACAATCAGTCCAATTCTATCATCAGGGGACTTATTGATTATTTGCGTAATTACCTGCTTTGCACGCTCAAGCCTGTTGGGCTTAATGTCTTGAGCAAGCATACTTTTACTTACATCCAGTGCAAACATTATGTCTATTCCACGCCTGTTTATTTTTTGAGAGCCATCTGGTATTACGAGCCCGGCCACGGCAATAACACAAAGTGCGAAAGCTGTACTAAATAATAGAAATTTTAATAGAAATTTTTTAGACGAAAAATTAATGGTTAGCTGTTTTACCAGCCTTGGATCGCCTATTTTTTTTGCAGCATTTTTTTTCCAACGCGCTAAAAAAATATACAGCATAATTATGACCGGTACGGCTGCCAGCGCAATAAGATATTCTATGTATTGAAAATGTAGCATTTTTCGACGCTAAATTATTAACCGTTGATTATTGAAAAATGTTAATGTTGCGTAGAGACGCAATGCATTGCGTCTCTACCTCTCTCCCTTTAAAAACCCAAGTCCCTTTAAAATTCCTTTTGTAATATTCATTCTTACTGCTTTCATATCAATATTCCGGTCAGGGGATTTTATCAGCGTTACCAAAAAATAAACATGACGGTTCTCTTCAATCCAGCCCACTAACCACCCAATAGCGTGATTGTCTTCATCAAAGCCCCAACCTGTTTTATAGCTTAGTTTGTACAGCGTATTATCTTCCTGTAACATTACATCACGAACTATTTGCTGCGTTCTTTTTTCAAAAGGCAACCTGTCAAAGTAAAGTCTTTTTACAAGGCCGAGCTGCTCGTCGGGAGAGATTCTTAGTGTATTATTCAGCCAAAAAGAATCTATCGGGCCGCTAATGTTTTTGTTGCCATATCCAAGAGTGTCTATCCAGCGCCGCATGGTATCTCTGCCTATCCGGCGGGCGACTTCCTGGTAGTATGGAACCGCCGAAACTTTAAATGCTTCTTCCATGGTAAGATCCTTGTTCCAGTCTTCATTCCATCTTTTTACGCTATCCCATTTTATTACCATTTTTTCGTCTGTAATCTTCCCGGTTTCCAGGCCAATAAGAGAGCTTACTATTTTAAATGTTGAGGCGGGTAACACTCTTTGCGTATCCAGCTTCATGTTATAAACAGTAATCTCACCGGAAGAATTATCTAAAATGGCGAAGCAGCCATCTACATGGGCGGAGTCAAAATATTTTTTCAGGCCATTATCAATCTTTGCTTTATTAACAGAACAGGAAGAAATGATTGTGCAGAAGAATAAAACGAAGAACGGGGAAATTTTTTTCATAAAGGAACTCAAAGGTAAAGGCAATTTATTTGGATGAACGATAATCTGCAGTAGCGCATAAGGTTTCATAAAATTCTACGCCATATTTTCTGATCAGTGCATCTTTTAAAAAAATGTGTACAGGCACTTTAAGTTTTTTACCAAGCTTGCAGGCGGCTTTACAAAGATCCTCCCGCGGTTCGTAGTTTACAAGATCCGCTTTGCCCGACTTACTTTTTTTAATTTTTATAGGGAAAAGATGGCAGCTAATTGGTTTTCTCCAACTCACCTTGCCGTCATTATAAGCCTGCTCTATTCCGCATTTTACGATGCCAGATTTGTCTATTATTCCGTAAGCACACATGCCTGATGAAATGGTAGGTGTAACCCAACCAAATTCCCGGTCGTAGGTGTATAGTCCCTGGCGATCGAGTTCTTTTTTTGACTCCTCTGTAAGATATGGCAGTACTGCATCGTGGGCCTTTTCAATTTCTTTCAGTTCATCATTTTCCAAAGGCGCGCCTGCATCTCCATCTACACAGCATCCTCCTTTACATTTTGCCAGGTCGCAAACAAATTGCTCTTCAACTACTTCATCACTTATAAGAATGTCGTCTATTGCGATCATTTTGCAAAAGTACGCACCTAACCCCGAAGGGGAACAAGCACATAATCTAAATATTGTCCTTTCCCCTTCGGGGAAGGGTTGGGATGGGGCTTCATTTCCATTTCAGTGTGTTAATCAGGTGCATCATGTCTTCCTGAAGAAACGCATTTACAGGACGAAGTGAATCTTCATTTGGTGTGGCATCAAAATATAAGGCGCCTCTTAAAAAATTATGAACCGTATCTGATAAAAAAAATTGTTTTGCTGTTGCCACATTTCCTGAAAGGCGAAAAAATATACCGGTAATATTGTTTGGTGTCTGCATCACACTGTCTTCAATAGAATAAGCTTTTATATCATTTTTATAAGTAAGGTTGTAAGAATCATTTACCATGTTTGCAAAAGTATTTTTACCAAGAGAATCCCTGTAGCCCCCTGTGGGTGATTTTACTTTATAAACTGATGTGCCACCAATGGTTTTATAGCTTATAAATATTTTTCCGTTGAATGTTGGGAAATTTATGTTTACCCAATATGGATTTTGTAAACTACTGTCAAAATAGGTGGAATCTCTTGCCACTTGCGCATATACAGGATATTCAAAAGAATAAGGAAAGGACGGATCGTCAAATTTTACATATTCTCTTTTTGGGAAATCAATTTTATAATAACCTTCTTTTTTTGAAGTGTAAGTTGAATTGCAACTCACCAAAATAATGACGAATATTAGCAATAAGATTAAGCTGGATACAAATGCTTTTTTCAAATTATTCAGGTTGTCCGGCAGTAGCGGATTTTAAAGTGACCTTCACTTTTTCTATGCGGTTTTTATTTATTGTAAGGGGCACAAAAGTATAAGGACCAGAAACAACGGCCGTGTTAACTTGTGGAAATTCACCGGCAATTTCAAGCACCAATCCTGCAAGAGAGTCGCTGTCTCCACGGATTTTATCAAAAGTATCTGCTGGCAATTTCAACGCCTTACAAACATCGTTGATCATCGTTTTTCCTTCAAAAATATAGTTGAAATCGTCAAGCTTTTTATTGGCGCTTTGCTCATCATCAAATTCATCCTGTATATCCCCAATTATTTCTTCCATTACATCCTCAAGTGTTATAATGCCTGAAGTACCACCAAATTCATCAACGACTACTGCAAGGTGAATTCGCTTATTCCTGAAATCCTGAAGGATATCTTCAATTAATTTTTGCTCGTGTACATAGAACACCGGCCGCATAAGCTTGTGCCAGTCAAATCTTTCCTCGTCAAGGTGTGGTATTACATCTTTTGTATGGAGTATCCCGGTAATCTCGTCAAGATTACTTTTATATACAGGAAACCTTGAATAATGCATCTCTTCTACCTTGCTTTTTAAATCCATAAAAGACGCACTCATTTCGAGGCCGCTTACATCAAGGCGTGTACGCATTGTTTGCTTTACGGTGGTATTACCAAATTTTCTTATGCCTTTTAATATTTGTTTTTCCTGGGTGTTGGCTTCATGGTCAGGTAACAAGTCTATGGCATAGTCCAGCTGTTTATCATCCATGCGTGAAGAACCTGAACTAAAGCTACTTTCAATTTTATTGCTAAGCCTTACCAGGCGGGTACTTATTCTGAAAAATAAGCTGTTGAAGACTTCAATAAGCAAAGAAGCCGTAGAAGCAAACCATATTTTATGATGCGTGGCCCACACTTTGGGAAGTACTTCGCCAAACATAACCAGTAAAATAGTAATCGCCACCACTTTTATAAGAAACTCTAAAATACCATGCACACCAAGGGCGCCGACCCAATTATCCATCAATATATTTGATATGAGTATGATGCCAATGTTTACCAAACTATTGGCAATAAGCATGGATGCAAGCAAAGTTTTTGGCGTTTCCAGCAGCGTTACTATCCGCTTAAAAGAAGGCTGTTGCCGCGTTTTAAGCATATTGATATCTTTGAGCGTGAGAGAGAAAAAAGCTATTTCGGAACCAGCAACTAAAAAGGAAATAAAAAAAAGTATAATGATGGTAAAAAGAAGGATAGTAGTTGCGGCAGGGGTAATTGCCAACAATCTAATAAAAAGCTGGCCGAATAAATTTGCCGAATGATAATCCAAAACAAAGAATTTTAGTTAGAAATGTGAACGGACACTTTCCTGCTTTCGTTCATTGATTTTAAAAGGGTAACTTTTCTGATCCTTCATCCATTGGAGGAATATCACTTCCCGCTTCATTGCCATTTTCTATACCTGCCTGGAGGCTATCAGAGCGCTTATCCAGCATAATTAGATTGTCTGCGATTATTTCTGTAAGTACTTTTTTATTATGATCCCTGTCTTCCCAATACCTTGTTTTCAATCTTCCTTCTACATACACAAGGCTGCTTTTATGCAGATATTTTTGTGTAAGTTCAGCAAGCCCACGCCATAAAACGATGTTATGCCATTCTGTTTGAGAAATCAATTTTCCCATCTTATCCTTATAAGTTTCCGTAGTAGCCAGTAGAAATTTAGCTACCGGAATGTTGCCTTCAAGGTATTGAATTTCCGGGTCTTTCCCCAGGTTACCAATCAGAACTACCCTGTTTACACCTCGCATAAAAAATCTTTTCTGAATTAGGAATCGCTTTAAATGAATTTAAAGATACATTTTAATCTATCAAATATGAAGCGATAAATTTGGGAAAAGGCAAGTGCGAAATTTGCTCTCTTGTGGCAAGAACCAGGTCGGTTTTAAACTTTAGCGGCGAGTTTATTTTTATATGAAAAAATTTTCCATTGATTGTTTGATGCGTAAGCTGCTGCTTATAAGTGCCAGATACAGCGGTTATGGAATATTTCTTTTTATTAAAAATAGAAACAAACAATTCCGTTTTTAATAAATCTGCTTCAGTTAATGCCTGCTTTGTTTCCAGCAGAATAAATTCATAAAGGCCCTGCCATATATCTTTGGCGGATCTTTTGTGTACATAAAATGATCCTGCATAATCCACTATCAAATAATTAAAAAAGCGCTCTTTTCGCTTGATGCTTTTTTCTTTAACCGGTAAAACATTTACAAGTTGTTTATTGAAAGCTATACATTTCAACTGCAAAGGACATGAATCACATAGTGGCTGCGCGGGTTTGCAAATGATTGCGCCAAAATCCATAATGGCCTGGTTATAAATACCGGGATTTTTTTTATCAAGAAGTTCGCCAGCAAGTAAGGAGTAAAGTTTTTTACCGGCAGCTATATCAACAGGTGTTTCAATGCCGAAAAATCTTGATAAAACCCGGAAGACATTACCATCTACCACCGCATAAGGCTGATTATAAGCAAATGAAGCAATAGCAGATGCTGTGTATGCGCCCACTCCTTTTAAGGTAAGAATATCTGAGTAAGTCTCCGGGAACTTTCCATCGAGCTCGCCATCAATAAATTTGGCCGAGGCAATCAGGTTGCGGCATCGCGAATAATAGCCAAGGCCTTCCCATAATTTAAAAACTTTTTGTTCCGGGGCGGCAGCGAGGCTTTGAGCATCAGGAAATGTCTTTATAAATCTTTGATAATAAGCGAGCCCCTGCTGCACCCTTGTTTGCTGCAATATGATTTCGCTTATCCATATTTTATAAGGGTCTTTTTCACCTTTCCAGGGCATCTCTCTTTTATTATCATTGCAGTTCCATTTAAGTAAGGCTTTGGTAAAAAACTTTTTATTGTTCATCGGCAGCCCGGTGCTTATATTTTACGTTAAAGAATCAAAGATGGGATGTAAATTATTCAGAATGAATTTAAAATAAAGATTTATTAAATTTGTAAGAACCTGGTTAAACATTTTCGTTTAGACATTTTTATTTATAATATTTCAAAACAGCAAAATGAGAAAAGCAGACCTTATTAATAAGATTGCCGAAAAAACAGGTATCCCCAAGGTGGATGTTCTGGTAACGTTAGAGGCGTTGTTTACGGAAGTGAAGGCCTCACTTGGCCAGGGAGAAAATATTTATATAAGAGGCTTCGGCAGCTTTATAACTAAAAAGCGGGCCGCGAAAATAGGCCGCAACATTAAAAAGAATATCGCCGTAGAAATACCCGAGCACTATATCCCGGCCTTTAAGCCTGCAAAAGAGTTCGTCCAGGATATTAAAAACAGCCCGCCGAAGTCTGAATAGTCTTAACTTCGTAGACTGAAAATATCCTTATAACGCTTTGAACAAGAGAATATATTTAACTATAGCGGGGCTCATCTTATTATTCGGCCTTTTCTTTTTTGGTAAAATTGAAACGCAAAAAACCGAAGGCCCGCATATCGCCCAGGCGGCACCTGCTTTTAATATCCGTCAACAAATAACTACTGCAAAGGAAAAGCTTTCCCCGTCACAACTTGTATATGTGTCCAGCCTGGAAAATAATATTACACGCGGCGACCTGAAAAAACAAGAGGGGAATCAGTATTATAATATTGCAAATTTCTGGAAAGATTCAGCGAAAAGTTTTGTCCCATATGCCTATTATCTTAGTGAGGCTGCTAAATTGGATAATTCGGAAAAAAGCCTCACCTTTGCTGCCCGCTTAATTTTAGAGAACATGCGGCGGGAGGACAATGTGGAGATAAAAGGGTGGGAAGCAGAGACGGCCGCGTCTCTATTTGAAAAAGCTTTACAACTGGATCCGGATAATGATGACCTGAAAGTAGGATTGGGAAGTTGTTATGTTTACGGGCAGGGAATGATTGGTGATCCGCAGCAAACCATGAAGGGAATACAGCAATTACTGCAGGTTGTGCATAAGGATTCCAACAATATGCAGGCACAAATGGTGCTTGGTATTGGCGCCGTCATATCAGGGCAAAATGATAAAGCTATTGACAGGTTAAAGAAAGTGGTTGATTTCGATCCGCATAATCTTGAAGCTGTATCATGGCTGGCAGATGCTTACGCTGCTACGGGTGATAAGCAGAATGCGGTAAAATGGTATGAGCAAAGCAAACACCTCGTTAATAATCCTGCCTACAGTAAAGAAGTAGATGAAAGAATAAAGGCATTAAATAATCCCTAACCAACAGCGGGCGAAATAATGCAACAATTACAAACCGGGAAATATCCCTGTTTGTAAAATTTATAAATTATTAAAAAAACACTCAACTATGCCTTGCGGTAAAAAAAGAAAGCGTCATAAAATCGCCACTCATAAGCGAAAGAAACGCCTTAGAAAGAATCGTCATAAAAAGAAGTAATTTTTCTTTACTCCCTGTACTATGCCGTTCCCGATATTTATCGGGATCATTTTATTCCTTCTGTTAATTAAGAAATTAATTTAAAGATTTTGAGTTGAATAAGGAACTTATTATAAACGCTGCCCC